>NZ_LMRK01000001.1:0-520850 GCF_001426125.1 Bacillus sp. Leaf49
ATTTTTCACATTAGAATATAGGTTAAGTCCTCGATCTATTAGTATCTGTCAGCTCCACGTGTCACCACGCTTCCACCTCAGACCTATCAACCTGATCATCTTTCAGGGATCTTACTTCCTTGCGGAATGGGAAATCTCATCTTGAGGGGGGCTTCATGCTTAGATGCTTTCAGCACTTATCCCGTCCGCACATAGCTACCCAGCGATGCCCTTGGCAGAACAACTGGTACACCAGCGGTGCGTCCATCCCGGTCCTCTCGTACTAAGGACAGCTCCTCTCAAATTTCCTGCGCCCGCGACGGATAGGGACCGAACTGTCTCACGACGTTCTGAACCCAGCTCGCGTACCGCTTTAATGGGCGAACAGCCCAACCCTTGGGACCGACTACAGCCCCAGGATGCGATGAGCCGACATCGAGGTGCCAAACCTCCCCGTCGATGTGGACTCTTGGGGGAGATAAGCCTGTTATCCCCGGGGTAGCTTTTATCCGTTGAGCGATGGCCCTTCCATGCGGAACCACCGGATCACTAAGCCCGACTTTCGTCCCTGCTCGACTTGTAGGTCTCGCAGTCAAGCTCCCTTGTGCCTTTACACTCTGCGAATGATTTCCAACCATTCTGAGGGAACCTTTGGGCGCCTCCGTTACATTTTAGGAGGCGACCGCCCCAGTCAAACTGCCCACCTGACACTGTCTCCCTGCCCGATAAGGGCAGCGGGTTAGAAGGTCAATACAGCCAGGGTAGTATCCCACCGATGCCTCCACCGAAGCTAGCGCTCCGGTTTCCAAGGCTCCTACCTATCCTGTACAAGCTGTACCAACATTCAATATCAGGCTGCAGTAAAGCTCCACGGGGTCTTTCCGTCCTGTCGCGGGTAACCTGCATCTTCACAGGTACTATAATTTCACCGAGTCTCTCGTTGAGACAGTGCCCAGATCGTTGCGCCTTTCGTGCGGGTCGGAACTTACCCGACAAGGAATTTCGCTACCTTAGGACCGTTATAGTTACGGCCGCCGTTTACTGGGGCTTCAATTCGCACCTTCGCTTACGCTAAGCGCTCCTCTTAACCTTCCAGCACCGGGCAGGCGTCAGCCCCTATACTTCGCCTTACGGCTTCGCAGAGACCTGTGTTTTTGCTAAACAGTCGCCTGGGCCTATTCACTGCGGCTTCTCGGGGCTTTAACACCCTAAGAAGCACCCCTTCTCCCGAAGTTACGGGGTCATTTTGCCGAGTTCCTTAACGAGAGTTCTCTCGATCACCTTAGGATTCTCTCCTCGCCTACCTGTGTCGGTTTGCGGTACGGGCACCTCTCACCTCGCTAGAGGCTTTTCTTGGCAGTGTGGAATCAGGAACTTCGCTACTAAATTTCRCTCGCCATCACAGCTCAGCCTTCACGGGAAACGGATTTGCCTATTTCCCAGCCTAACTGCTTGGACGCGGATATCCAATACCGCGCTTACCCTATCCTCCTGCGTCCCCCCATTGCTCAAATGGTGAGGAGGTGGTACAGGAATATCAACCTGTTGTCCATCGCCTACGCCTTTCGGCCTCGGCTTAGGTCCCGACTAACCCTGAGCGGACGAGCCTTCCTCAGGAAACCTTAGGCATTCGGTGGACGGGATTCTCACCCGTCTTTCGCTACTCATACCGGCATTCTCACTTCTAAGCGCTCCACCAGTCCTTCCGGTCTGACTTCACTGCACTTAGAACGCTCTCCTACCACTGTTCGTAAGAACAGTCCGCAGCTTCGGTGATACGTTTAGCCCCGGTACATTTTCGGCGCAGAGTCACTCGACCAGTGAGCTATTACGCACTCTTTAAATGGTGGCTGCTTCTAAGCCAACATCCTGGTTGTCTAAGCAACTCCACATCCTTTTCCACTTAACGTATACTTTGGGACCTTAGCTGGCGGTCTGGGCTGTTTCCCTTTCGACTACGGATCTTATCACTCGCAGTCTGACTCCCAAGGATAAGTCATCGGCATTCGGAGTTTGACTGAATTCGGTAACCCGGTAGGGGCCCCTAGTCCAATCAGTGCTCTACCTCCGAGACTCTTACCTTGAGGCTAGCCCTAAAGCTATTTCGGAGAGAACCAGCTATCTCCAGGTTCGATTGGCATTTCACCCCTACCCACACCTCATCCCCGCACTTTTCAACGTGCGTGGGTTCGGGCCTCCATTCAGTGTTACCTGAACTTCACCCTGGACATGGGTAGATCACCTGGTTTCGGGTCTACGACCACGTACTCATGCGCCCTATTCAGACTCGCTTTCGCTGCGGCTCCGCATCTTCTGCTTAACCTTGCACGGGATCGTAACTCGCCGGTTCATTCTACAAAAGGCACGCCATCACCCGTTAACGGGCTCTGACTACTTGTAGGCACACGGTTTCAGGATCTATTTCACTCCCCTTCCGGGGTGCTTTTCACCTTTCCCTCACGGTACTGGTTCACTATCGGTCACTAGGGAGTATTTAGCCTTGGGAGATGGTCCTCCCGGATTCCGACGGAATTTCACGTGTTCCGCCGTACTCAGGATCCACTCTGGAGAGAACAACATTTCAGTTACAGGGCTGTTACCTTCTTTGGCGGGCCTTTCCAGACCTCTTCGCTTATATCGTTCCTTTGTAACTCCGTATAGAGTGTCCTACAACCCCAAGAGGCAAGCCTCTTGGTTTGGGCTGTTCCCGTTTCGCTCGCCGCTACTCAGGGAATCGCATTTGCTTTCTCTTCCTCCGGGTACTTAGATGTTTCAGTTCCCCGGGTATGCCTTCTCATACTCTATGTATTCAAGTATGGATACTACTCCATTACGAGCAGTGGGTTTCCCCATTCGGAAATCTCCGGATCAAAGCTTGCTTACAGCTCCCCGAAGCATATCGGTGTTCGTCCCGTCCTTCATCGGCTCCTAGTGCCAAGGCATCCACCGTGCGCCCTTTCTAACTTAACCATTTCTTACTTTAGAAAGAATCACTATGTGTGATGAACTTTGCATTGCATTCAATGTGAATGTATTACTTATTGTTATCTAGTTTTCAAAGAACACGTTGGTGGAGCCTAGCGGGATCGAACCGCTGACCTCCTGCGTGCAAGGCAGGCGCTCTCCCAGCTGAGCTAAGGCCCCGATTTAATAGAAGATGGTGGGCCTGAGTGGACTCGAACCACCGACCTCACGCTTATCAGGCGTGCGCTCTAACCAGCTGAGCTACAGGCCCATCTTTCATATCGAAGATATGATGTTGTAGGATCTTTTGCAAGTTCCTTCAAAACTAAACAAGACGAAAAACGYACGCTGCTCCATATATCCTTAGAAAGGAGGTGATCCAGCCGCACCTTCCGATACGGCTACCTTGTTACGACTTCACCCCAATCATCTGCCCCACCTTCGGCGGCTGGCTCCATAAAGGTTACCTCACCGACTTCGGGTGTTGCAAACTCTCGTGGTGTGACGGGCGGTGTGTACAAGGCCCGGGAACGTATTCACCGCGGCATGCTGATCCGCGATTACTAGCGATTCCAGCTTCACGCAGTCGAGTTGCAGACTGCGATCCGAACTGAGAACAGATTTGTGGGATTGGCTAAACCTTGCGGTCTCGCAGCCCTTTGTTCTGTCCATTGTAGCACGTGTGTAGCCCAGGTCATAAGGGGCATGATGATTTGACGTCATCCCCACCTTCCTCCGGTTTGTCACCGGCAGTCACCTTAGAGTGCCCAACTRAATGCTGGCAACTAAGATCAAGGGTTGCGCTCGTTGCGGGACTTAACCCAACATCTCACGACACGAGCTGACGACAACCATGCACCACCTGTCACTCTGTCCCCGAAGGGAAAGCCCTATCTCTAGGGTTGTCAGAGGATGTCAAGACCTGGTAAGGTTCTTCGCGTTGCTTCGAATTAAACCACATGCTCCACCGCTTGTGCGGGCCCCCGTCAATTCCTTTGAGTTTCAGTCTTGCGACCGTACTCCCCAGGCGGAGTGCTTAATGCGTTAGCTGCAGCACTAAGGGGCGGAAACCCCCTAACACTTAGCACTCATCGTTTACGGCGTGGACTACCAGGGTATCTAATCCTGTTCGCTCCCCACGCTTTCGCTCCTCAGCGTCAGTTACAGACCAGAGAGTCGCCTTCGCCACTGGTGTTCCTCCACATCTCTACGCATTTCACCGCTACACGTGGAATTCCACTCTCCTCTTCTGCACTCAAGTTTCCCAGTTTCCAATGACCCTCCCCGGTTGAGCCGGGGGCTTTCACATCAGACTTAAGAAACCGCCTGCGAGCCCTTTACGCCCAATAATTCCGGACAACGCTTGCCACCTACGTATTACCGCGGCTGCTGGCACGTAGTTAGCCGTGGCTTTCTGGTTAGGTACCGTCAAGGTGCAAGCAGTTACTCTTGCACTTGTTCTTCCCTAACAACAGAGCTTTACGATCCGAAAACCTTCATCACTCACGCGGCGTTGCTCCGTCAGACTTTCGTCCATTGCGGAAGATTCCCTACTGCTGCCTCCCGTAGGAGTCTGGGCCGTGTCTCAGTCCCAGTGTGGCCGATCACCCTCTCAGGTCGGCTACGCATCGTCGCCTTGGTGAGCCGTTACCTCACCAACTAGCTAATGCGCCGCGGGTCCATCTGTAAGTGACAGCCGAAACCGTCTTTCATCCTTGAASCATGCGGTTCAARGAACTATCCGGTATTAGCTCCGGTTTCCCGGAGTTATCCCAGTCTTACAGGCAGGTTACCCACGTGTTACTCACCCGTCCGCCGCTAACATCCGGGAGCAAGCTCCCTTCTGTCCGCTCGACTTGCATGTATTAGGCACGCCGCCAGCGTTCGTCCTGAGCCAGGATCAAACTCTCCGAGGTATGCAGGATGCATATCACACATGCGTTGCTACACGRTGTAGCGAACTTAGCATGTGATCATTTCCTGCCTCGTCAGCGTTTGACTGACTACCTATGATGTATCATAGGATTTTTTTATAAAAACTCGAATTAACAGGTACGTTTTGTCTTGTTTAGTTTTCAAAGATCATNTCGTCAGCGTTTGACTGACTACCTATGATGTATCATAGGATTTTTTTATAAAAACTCGAATTAACAGGTACGTTTTGTCTTGTTTAGTTTTCAAAGATCATCTTCGTTATCGCTCAGAAGCGACTTTATTAATATAACATTCTATCAAGATGAAGTCAACAACTTTTTTCTTGAATGTTATTTCTCAACCGCGCTGTTTCAGCGGCGAATACAAATATAACACCTTTTAAAAGAAGAAACAAGTATTTTTTCTAAATAATTTATTTTTCCTGATCTCTTCCTATATATTCGTACAAAAAGGGCTTAACTCCGTAATTCACTATTGTTGATCCTGTAGGTCTTTAGTATATTTATAATAGATTGAAATTAAATAACCGCAGGGGGAGCTTTGTGCTGAGAGTGAACAATTCGTTGTTCTGACCCTTTGAACCTGTCAGTTAATACTGAAGTAGGAATGTGGAATCACTTGCATACATGGATTGTATTCAAGCCGATATGTTTTTCTATGAATCACATACTCATCCTGACATGGTCTCTCCTTGCACAATTTGTGAAAAGGGGATTTTTTTATGCAGCAATCAAATCAATTAGTACGACTGATGGAGATCGCCATCATGACTTCTCTTGCACTTGTTTTAGATTATTTATCAGGTCTCTTTTTAAGAATGCCAAACGGCGGGTCAATTGCACTGATCATGATTCCTGTCATTCTCATGTCCATTAGATGGGGCGTGTCTGCTGGATTTATCATCGGTGTGTTAATCGCAGGACTTCAGCTGATGAACAATCCTATTATTGCTACACCTGTACAAGGATTTCTCGATTACTTTGTCGCATCTGTTGTGATTTGTTTAAGCGGGCTATTCTCAGGATCAATTAAAAAAGCCATTCAGGATAAAAAGCGAAAGAAACAATTCTTCTATATTATCCTAGCTGTATTTGTCGCCAGTTTCTTCAGACTGCTGACGTTCTTTATTTCAGGTGTTGTTTTCTTTTCTCATTATGCACCAAAGGGAACGCCAGGCTGGGTGTATTCTCTAGTTTATAACAGCACATATATGATTCCTTCATTTATCATTTGTAGTATTGTTCTTTGTTTACTCATCCCTAGTGCGTCTCGTTTGGTTTTTCCTCGACAAAAATAACCCAGCTGTTTCAGCGGGTTATTTTTTTTATGCATAATTTGCTGCTCTATTGAATCTATTAATAGTAGAAGATTTCATGCTGGAGGTACGACAATGAATCCTTACTCCATTATGCTGTGCTGTTACATCCTCAGTCTCGCCTACTTTTTGGCCAGTTTCTATGAGGCATTAAAAATAGCAGGTATGAAAGGTAAAGTAGAGGCTTCTCCTTTTATATCTTATATTTTACTCGCCACCCTTTTTACTTTTTTCTCTCATTATTACTGGAAGCTGACGATATAATTTGTTGAACATGATCGCTTAGGACAGACAGTTCCCATCCATACCCTATTTCTTCATGGTTCTCACCAGCCAGCTCGAACTGGCTGGTGACGGCAAAACTAGGTTGAAGTTTTTGATAAAATTGCTTCGCTGAATTTTGCTCAAATACCCAGAGCAGCATATTCTGATAGCCTTTCTCTATTAAATAATCCACACCTTTTGCAATCAAAGCCATACCCGCTCCTGATTTCTGTTTTCTCTGCAACAAATAGATGGCATAAAGCTCACCATCATATATTGAATATCTCTCATCACGCTGTTTTCCGAAGGAAGCAAAACCAAATACTCCGTCAGCATCCTCTGCGACAAACGTGCCTTCAAGCGACCTGCTTCTCCAGCTCTCTTCCCGCTCCTCTACATTTAAAGCATCTAAATACTCTTGTGAAATAATGCCGTGATAAGTCGTTTGCCAGCTCTTCACATGAATTTCGGCAATTTTAGGAATATCATTATGTACTGCATGTCTAACCTTCATCTGCACACCCCTTTTAGCCATTTCTTACTCTATGTTTCATATGATAAGTTGCTATTTTATAAAATTCAATCCTTAATGGATATTCGTTGACATTTTGTCAACACCCCTATATATTGGGTACGACTTCTTCTATTGAAGAGTTGAACTTTATGAAAAGGGTGAAGAAAGAGATGGAATTTAAAACAACTGAGCTTCGGCAGTTTTTAAAAGAACAACTGCAAATACGTTCTCTTTCATTAAGAGAACTCAGTACACAAACAGAAATTGATAAAGCCACACTGTCTAGAATCATGAACGGAAAAAGAACACCGACTTTGAACCATTTACAGCGGCTTTCAGATGCTCTACACATTTCTTTAGATCATCTATTGGCCACGGCTGGATTTTCAATTAAAAACGAAAGAGTTCACGGTAATACGTTCATTCAAGCCGTAGAAGAGATTGAGCGAACGCTGAAAGATCATGATGTCTATGACGGGACGTTCAGCGAGAATGAATTGAAACAGAAGTTAAATGAATATGAGACCTATAGTCAATCAGAAGAGGGAAAAGAAACGATCTCAGCAAAGTTTGAAAAAAAGATAGATACGATAAGTGGTGTTGGGCCATTTCTTGATCAATTGAAAAGCATGTACTGCTCGTTCATGAGCGGACGGGGGACTTCTCGAGAATTGATGTTGATGGGAGGCGCATTACTTTACTTCATTATGCCCGTTGATTTAATACCAGATTATATTTTTCCGATCGGCTATATTGATGACGCTGCAGCGGTGCAGGTCGTATTAAACCAGCTGACAAATAGGTCATAGCAGGTGACAGAGACATGAAAAAACAGAACAGCATTGACTTCGCATTATTATTCACTGTCATTTGCTTCTTTGTGATCAGCCTACTGGCTGTGTATAGCGGATCGGGACAGTATGAAACGCAAGATATGTTTTATTTCGTCAAAAGACAAGTTTTCTGGTATATCGTCGGCTTTGGCCTTATGGCGGCAGTTGCTTACTTTGATTATGAACTGCTTGAGCGGTTATCTTTTCGATTATTTGCAGGTGGTCTCTTCCTCATCATTCTCGTTCATTTTTTTGGCACGAATCAAAATGGCTCCCAAAGATGGATCAACTTGGGGCCCATGAAAGTGCAACCATCAGAATTTATGAAAATTTTTGTCATTCTTCTGTTAGCGGCTATTTTAAATCGATACAAACATCAGCGCTTTTCGTTTAAAGAAAGCATGATTCCTACAATGAACATCATATGCTGGACCGCTGTTCCTTTTTTCCTGATTTTAATTCAGCCAGATTTGGGGACGGCACTTGTGATCTTGTCTATCGCTTTTACACTGATGCTTGTGTCAGGCATTTCAAGTAAGATGATCGCTGCATTAATCGCTTCTTTTCTCGCGCTTCTTGCATTTTTGACCTACTTGCACAATGAACATTTTGAGCACTTTACAAAAGTGATTAAACCTCATCAGCTTGATCGCATTTATGGATGGCTCTCTCCTGATGAATTTGATTCGACATATGGGTATCAACTGAAACAAGCAATGCTTGGCATTGGGTCAGGACAATTATCAGGAAGCGGGTATACAAAAGGAAATCAAGTACAAGGGGGAAATATCCCTGAAGCCCATACAGATTTTATATTTGCAGTCATTGGCGAGGAATTTGGTTTTATCGGCGCCTCCCTATTGATCTGTTTATATCTTATGATGGTCTATCGAATGATTCATGTGGCTATGCATGCGAATACCCTTTATGGGCTTTATATATGTGCTGGGGTGGTTGGGCTGATCGTCTTTCAAGTCTTCCAAAACGTTGGGATGACAGTAGGGCTAATGCCTGTGACTGGTCTTGCCCTTCCTTTTATCAGTTATGGGGGCAGTGCGCTTTTAACCAATATGATCGCCATTGGCCTTGTGTTTAGTGTCAATCTGAGGTCCTCATCCTACATGTTTGGACGTAACTGGGATTGAAGGTGATGTCATCGATTCTTTCTCACCTAAAAAAAATCGACCACATTCTTGCTGGGACGATTGTTTGTCTTTGTTTCTTTGGATTGCTGATGGTGTACAGTGCGGGTTATCCTTTAGGCGAAATAAAATATGGACAGGGCAGCTACTTTTTCATGAAACAGTGGCAATGGCTTTTGATTGGGTTCTTCTTTTTCATCGCTGCGGCCCTGGTTCCATATCAAGCTTACCGTAAATGGATTCGGTGGCTTGTGATGCTGTCACTGTTATGTCTTATCCTTGTCCTGCTTCCAGGAATCGGTGTTGTCAAAAACAATTCACAACGATGGATTCAATTAGGCTCTCTGATCATCCAGCCGTCTGAGGCTGTGAAATTAGTGATGATCATCTATTTCGCCTATGTATATGCAAGGAAACAAGCGTACATCACATCCTTTAAAAAAGGAGTACTGCCCCCACTTCTTCTTTTAAGTCTAGCTTTTTTATTGATTTTAAGACAGCCAGATTTAGGTACAGCAGTTTCTATTTTATTGAGCTGCGGTATCGTCTTATTATGTGCTGGACTTAAAACACTCCACCTCATTCTACTAGGTTCGACGGCTGCGGCAGGAATCACTTTTTTTGCTGTGACCGCTCCTTATCGTTTGAAACGAATCACTTCTTTTCGTGATCCTTTCATGTATGAGGATGGAGATGGTTATCAGCTGATCCATTCTTATCTCGCCATGAATTCAGGAGGGCTTACCGGGAATGGTTTAGGCGGAAGCATTCAAAAACTAGGGTTTCTTCCTGAAGCCCATACAGATTTTATTATGGCCATCATTAGTGAAGAGCTGGGAATCATGGGGCTGTTGTTTGTGATGGGTGCCTACCTACTCATCATGTATCGCGCCGTTCGAATCGTTCAAGGTTTACAAGATCCATTTGGAAAACTATTAACGATCGGGCTTACTTTTCAAATTATGATTCAAGCAGCCTTTAATCTCGGAGCTGTCTTTGGGCTTCTCCCCATTACAGGCATTCCTCTTCCCTTTATTAGCTACGGCGGATCTTCATTGGTGTTCATGATGATATCTGCAGGCATTCTTGTGAATCTCTCTTCATCTATCAAAAGACACCGGCATGTGCCCCAAGTAAAATAGACACCCTCTATCAGAAGGTGTCTTTTGATTTTTATTCTTCTATTTGACGATCAGCGATTTCTTTTTTTCTTGGCTGTTTGATTTCATTCGTCAGTTCTTGGATGCTTTGTTTCACATTGCCTTTGCCAGAGAAATTCTCAATAATTTCTTTAACATCAATTCCAGAAGAAGCTTTCAGACTTTCTTGAAGACTGGACATAAGGTTTGTCGCATAGCTGGTCACTTTGTTGGCACCGCTGCCTTCCCCGTTACCACCTGTATCAACAACTGTAATTTTATCAATGTTAGAAAGTGGAGCAGATACTTGTTTCGCATATTCAGGTAGCATTTTCACAATCATATCAAGAATCGCCGCTTGACCATACTGTTCGAATGCTTCTGCAATTTTCTCTTTCGCTTCTGCTTCCGCAAGTCCTTTCAACCTAATGACTTCTGCTTCTGTTTCCCCTTTTGCACGATCGGCTTCCGCTTTGGCAAGCCCGTCAATCCGAACTTTCTCTGCTTCTGCTTTTGCCATTGCTTCAATGCTGTATTTCTTCGCATCTGCTTCTGCAAGACGCTTCGCTTTTTCCGCCGCAGCCGACTGCTCAACAGCATAACGGTCCGCATCTGCTTTCTTTTTCACTTCAGAATCGTATTGACGCTCACGACGCTGGATCTCTTTTTCTTCTAATTCAATTTGCTTCTGACGTTCAATGATTTTGACTTGCATTTCTTGTTCAGTTACGTGCTGACGATTACGAGCTGTTTCAAGATCGTACGCTTGGTCAGCGCTTGCTTTTGCTGTATCTTGTTCACGTCTGAATTCTGCTCTTTTCAGCTCATTGATTTTTTCTGCTTCAGCGATTTCAGTGGCACGCTCAAGCTCAGATTTCTTCGCATCTTTATCTGCTTCTGCACGTTTGATACGTGTTTCTTTATCTGCTTCTGCTGTCGCAATATCTGCATCGCGTTTCACTTGAGCAATTCTAGGTTTACCTAGTGATTCTAAATAGCCATTTTTATCACGGACATCTTTGATTGTAAACGATACAATGACAAGACCCATTTTCGCTAGATCTTGAGAAGCGACACGCTGTACTTCTTGAGAAAATTTCTCTCTGTTTTTATAAATCTCTTCAACTGTCATTGACCCTAAAATGGAGCGAAGGTGTCCTTCTAGTACTTCTCTTGCTTCATTTTCACGATCTTCTTTTGTTTTCCCTAAAAACTGCTCTGCCGCAGTGGCGATTTCTTCAATTGATCCGCCAATTTTAATGATCGCCGTTCCATCGGCCATGACTGGTACACCTTGTTCAGTATAGACTTCAGGCGTTGAAACATCTAGCTTGCTAGATAGTAAGCTGAGCGGCTCTGCTTGTTGAAAAACAGGGAGTACAAAGGTACCTCCACCTCTTACAATCTTAATCTTGTTTCCACCTTCATCCACGTGGACATTTTTACTTCCGAGGTAACTTCCTGTGACGATTAATGCTTCATCTGGACCAGCTGTCCGGTATTTCGAAACAAATACACCAATAAGTGCAATGAGAATCACAAGCACAATTCCAATAATAATTAATATGGTTGTTCCTGGCATAGCATTCCCTCCTATATTTCTTCATTTGGTATAACAGATAACACGCCTTTGTTCACTTCGACGACCAGCACCCGGGTTCCATATGGAATCTCCTCTTCGTCGAAACTGACGGCAGGCTTTGAGATTTTCCCGCTGTTACTAATTAACAGCACTTCTCCAAACCCATCTTTTGGTACAGATACAATGATCTCCCCAGTTCTTCCTTTTAGGTCGGCCTCCGTATATGAAAGGGATTCTTCAGCAGAGGAAAGCGGGACTAAGACAAATACATTTAAACAAGTAACGAGAACCACTGCGAGAATGGTAGATAATACGGCGCCAAGTCCACTTCCTACAATTGCTGTTTTTTCAGAGATAAATCCTCCAGCCGAGAAAAAGGTAAGAAATGCGAGGATCAATGTTGGTTGAAGGAACGGGACAGGAATCGCTTCAAACAACCCATCAAATACATCGCCAAAAAAGACGAAAACAAGCGTCAGGATTCCTGATACCATCAATATGTATAAGTACAGCGTCTGAAGAGGCAGCCCAAACACATCCATCTTCCTCACCCTTTCTTTATGAAATGAGCAGCCTTTCATTCATTTAGACCATGCTCACATCCAAGTGTATTCCTTCTAACAGGTAATACGAACCACTTTTGTAAAGGTTTCAAATTTCCTCGCAATTCTTCAAAGGAATTCAACGATAGCTCAAGAATGATTGTCATGTACCAGTATGTTAAAATTTGATCTTGAGGTGATGAAAATGAGTTTATTACATGATGCAAGACAAGAATTGTGGCAAGAGCTGCAAGGTTTGAACGAAGAACAATTGAATCAAAAATTATCTGATGATACTTGGAGTATTCAAGAGGTGGCAGATCATTTAAAGAAGATGGACCTAGTTGCAGCAAAACATCTAGCTGCCGAGGGGAAAAAAGCACCGATTAAAGAATATGAGCCAAAGCCGGTGGAAATGGCAGAGGATCGTTCAAGAAAAGCCACTGCGCCTAGTATTGTTGAGCCAGAGCGCAAGCATGTGACACCTACACATTTAAAAGATGAGCTTGATACAGCTCGTGAGAAATTAAATCAAATTTTATCAACGTTTACAGAGGAAGATTTCAAACGCGTGATTGCACATCCTGTGTTTGAAGAACTTTCATTAAAGCAATACCTTGATTTTATCGGCGCACATGAAAAGCGCCATATTCATCAAATTAAAGAAATTAAAGAACAGCTATAAGATGTAAAAAAGACTCCCTTTTGGGAGCCTTTTTTCATTATTACACTGTTTTAGGTGTTAAATCAAAGCAGCGGGCGTAAATCCAGTTGTATGCTTTTTCGTTCAGATCTCTTGGGTTTCCAACTGTTTGCGGATCTTTCATTGCTTCTTTAGATAAACGGTCGATCATATCTTTTGGTACACCTTGTTCTTCTAATGAAGGAACTTCTAGGTCTTCCACTAAATCATACATCCAATTCACTGCTGCTTTTGCAGCTTCCTCTGTTGTCATTCTGCTTGTATCAATTCCGAATGCTTGCGCAATTCGAGCGAACTTCTCTGGGTACCCTTTCCAGTTATATTCCATGACAGGTCCCATCATTGCCGCTACACATTGGCCATGTGCGACAGGAATAATACCCCCAAGCGTTTGACTCATCGCATGGGCTGCACCAGCTGATTCACTGCCATAGGAAAGTCCGGCAAGCATCGCAGCTTGTGCCATGCCATATCTTGCTTCCAAATCCTCTCCATCGGCAAAGGCACGGCGAATATAATGAGCAGCATATTCAATGGCCATGAGCGCTACCGCATCTGTAATTGGCTGAGCAAACTTCATCGTATAGCATTCGATCGCGTGCGCAAGCGCATCGATACCCGTCATTGCCGTCACATGCGGCGGCATTGATACATGAAGCTCAGGATCAATCACTGTTAGGTGAGCTGCAATGAGCGGTCCACCTGTGTTGAATTTGAATTCCCTTTCTTCGTCAGTGATCACTGCCCACTGCGTGACCTCTGAACCTGTACCAGCCGTTGTCGGAATTGTGGTTAACGGAGGGATTCTATTTTCAAGCGGTTTTTTCCCCTCAGCCGCTTCGTAATCAAGAACTGATCCTTCATGAGTCGCTTCCACACCGATAGCCTTCGCTGTATCCATTGAGCTTCCGCCGCCTACTGCGACTAAACCATTACAGCCTTCTTTTTCATATAACGCAGATCCTTCATTCACTAAACGGACTGGCGGATTTGGTTCTACTTTATTAAATAGAACCACATCAACTTGCGCTTCTTTTAATGAAGCAATCACTGGATCTACAACACCTGCTTGATAAATACCAGGATCTGTGACAAGCAATACCTTTGAAACGCCGTATGCTTTCACTTCTTCCCCAACATGTTTCACTGCCCCAATGCCATGCTTGATGACAGTCGGAATTTCAAACGTATGGAATTTTTGCATGCTTTCAATTTTCATATTTAAAGTCATATAGAATCTCCTCCAGATAAGTGATATTTATTTAAACCAATGAACCGCTTCTGGTTTTGTATTTCGATATAAATGTTTTAGTTCCGTATATTCTTCAAGGCCCGTACGTCCTAATTCACGTCCAAGACCTGATTGTTTATACCCGCCCCACGGTGCTTGGGCAAAATAAGGATGGAAGTCGTTGATCCATACCGTGCCTAATCTTAATTGACGAGCCACTCGTTCGGCTTTGCCGATATCAGAAGACCACACCGCTCCTGCTAAACCATAAATCGTGTCATTTGCCAGCTCGATGACTTCTTCCTCTGATCGGAAGGATTCGACAGTGAGGACTGGTCCAAACACTTCTTCCTGTACAATTCGCATGTCTGATGTACAGCCTGAGAAAATCGTCGGCAAGTAGAAGAACCCTTTTTGAAGCTCCTCTGCTTCAGGTCGTTTCCCACCTGTTTCTAATGTTGCGCCTTCGTCTAAACCGATGCTGACGTATTTTTCTACTTTTTCTCGATGCTCAGCTGAGATGAGCGGTCCGCTCTGGGTTCCTTCATCAAAGCCGTTGCCTAGCTTGATTTTTTTCGTACGCTTCACCAGTTCTTCTAAAAATTCATCATGAATAGATTCTTCCACTAACAAGCGTGAACCTGCTGAACACACTTGCCCTGCATGGAAAAACACAGCATTCATTGCCTGGTCAACCGCTACGTCTAAATCAGCATCTTGAAAGACGATATTCGGGTTTTTCCCGCCGAGCTCAAGGGCGATTTTCTTCACATTCCCGCTGGCTCCCTGCATGATTTTCTTACCTGTTTCAATACCGCCTGTGAATGAAATTAAATCGACTTGGTCATTGACAGCCAGCTCATCTCCAACAGTTGCTCCAGGTCCAAGTACTAAGTTGGCAACGCCTGCTGGAACACCCGCTTCTTCCATAAGTTTGAAAACTTTGATCGTGGTTAATGGTGTAATTTCACTTGGCTTTAGTACGATTGTATTTCCAGCTGCAAGTGCAGGAGCGATTTTCCAGCTCGCTTGAAGCAATGGATAGTTCCAAGGAGTGATTTGACCGCATACACCGACAGGTTCTCGGACTAATTCACTTTTTGAGTTTGGAATAGGCGATGCAATGATTTCCCCGCCATCCTTATCAGCAAGCCCCGCATAATATTGGAACACGTTCGCAATATCGTCCATATCCGCTTTGCTTTCTTCTAATGTTTTGCCGGTATCAAGTGATTCTAATTTGGCTAATTCATCTAGGTCTCGCCTAATCAATTCAGCAATTTTAAACACAATATTTCCTCTTTCAAGTCCAGGCATGTTTGCCCAATCACCTTGATCGAAGGTTTTTCTCGCTGCCTTAATGGCTAACTGCGCGTCATTTCTTGATCCTTCACTGACTGTCGCGATCACTTCTTGATTAAATGGATTGATGATATCTCTTGTGTCGTCACTCTTAGCGCCAACCCATTGTCCATCGATAAATAGTGTTTGACTCATAGAAGGAACCTCCTCTGATTCTCTTTGGTAAGTTTGTTAAATAAAAATTTAACGTTTTGAACATAATTAACTTAACATGTTCAAATTTTTCTGTCAAAGGGGGATATGCTTCTTTTATTTTGACATTTTGCATTCTTTCGTTAACATATAGTCCATAAAGATTTTTTTGAACGTATTGAATTCACTTAATAGAAAGCAGGGACAAGATGAAAAAGCAGGAACAGCCACAAGCAGAAGAACGCATTTTAGCTGCTAAAGATCTCGTCATTGATTCCATCGCTGAAACAATGGATCTCTATGGCATTACTAGAAGTGCGGGTATTCTATATGGGACGATGTATTTAAATGAGGAAATGACGCTGGATGAAATGCGTGAAGAGCTGCAAATGAGTAAGCCTAGTATGAGTACGGGTGTGAAAAAACTGCAAGACATGAATATTGTCAAAAAGACCTTCCACCGCGGCCGAAGAAAACACAGCTTTGTTGCTGAGAAAGACTTTTTTAAGTTTTTCATGAACTTCTTCCCGCAAAAATGGGAACGAGAGGTCGAGGTTAATCTAGCAGCGATTGAAGAAGCGCAAGAACGCCTTCAAGATGTAGCTCGTGATGATCAGGCGGAGGAACATGAAAGAGAGGAAGCAAAACAGCTCATTGAACAGCTTGAAAGCTCAAAAGCCTATTATGACTGGCTTAGACGATTAGCCCACTCGGTTCATTCGGGAGACATCTTTGACTATATTCCGATTGATCAGAAAGAAAAATAGCCGGGGTGTTTGTGTTTTACAGCTTGAATTTTACAGGAGGATTGATTATAATAAGTTATGTCGTAATACTTCGGGGCATTAGCTCAGCTGGGAGAGCGCTACGCTGGCAGGGTGAACGACATAACCCGAAGCAAACAGACGTTCTCTGATAAAGACTGATTTAATAAGGTTCTATGATGAGCCTTTCTGAATAAATATTTTCATTTCTGAACAAAACTGAAAGGGTTGGTCCCCAATCCGTCCCCATAAAAAAACAGACCATGCAGGGTCTGTTTTAATTTTGCCTATACGTTTTGAGAAGTTGTGTTTCGATCGATCATCGTCGTGTTTCGATCGATTTTTTGTATTTCTATTGATGTCGTGTTTCGATCAGTTGCAATAGTGTACACTCCTGCAGCTGCAATCACAGTAAGAGCAATCATCGTAAAACCCTTCTTAAAACTCATACAAACAATCCCCTCTCTGAATTTTGAGTTGTGTTTCTAATACCTTTTGATAAGCAGCTGTTGCTTCTTCAAATTGACCTTGTTTCCCATACTCATCTGCATACACTATATAGCATGCCTCAGCGTAAGCGAAAAGCTGTTTCTGTTCTAGATACTGAAACACTTCGGCCAGCTGCTCCTCATTTATATTATTAACATAAACCGCTTCTAAGAAGGTAAATAGATTTTCATAAAGCTTATTAGGGGCATCCTCAAGTATATTAGTTCCTTGTTTTAAAGATGCTTCTCCTTCTTTAAGTCTTCCTGCTTTAAATTGCGTACAGCTAATCGCAAAATACAATTTGGTAAGAAGCTCCGAATCATCATCTGCCTTTTGAATAGCCTTCTCAAAATAATTGATAGCTTCATCCCATTGACCGTCTCTATCAAATGTATGGCCAATGTTCAAAAATGCTTTAGTTAGGATTTTTTGATCTCCAATTTTCTCTGCAATTTTAATTGCATTCTTTAGATGAGGAATTGATTTATCGTGTCGAGCCAAATCATCATAATTTCCTGCAATTACAAATAAGCATTGAATTTTTCTAATCTTGTATAACTCATACTGATCGTAAATTTCAAGCGCCTTAATGATATGATGCATGGAAACATGAGTTTGTTTCATAATATAGTAGGCTTCAGCCACCTTGAAGTGAAACTCGGCTTGCTCAATATCATCTATAACTAGCGTAAGTTGTTTCTCGGCTATTTTATAGTATTGGATGGCCTGTACATATTCTTTTATACTAAACTCATACATTCCGCGAAAAAACGCATTGTAATACTGCAGCATGCCCGACAATTTATGATTGGAGTTTTCTATTTTATCAACTAAGTCTGCAATGGATAAAGAGCGTTGATCTGAGGGTTTAATATAATCAAGCATAAGCTGATGACGAAAGCACATCAATTGATAGTAAATCAGTAAATCCTGGTCTTCTTCCATTCGTTCAATTTCTTGTTCTACCTCAGCTTTCAAAATCTCTGCATCCGGTACACTAAATTGACGAATCATTTTATACCATTCATTTATTTTCACACCAACATGTGAAGAAAGAACCTTCTCCATCCCCTTACTCCCCTTCCACAAAATTCCCTTATATTACATATATTATTACATACAGGAATTTACAAAGCACCGAAAAGAAACCGCAAATAGAACAAAAAAAGAGCTCCTGTAAAGGAGCCATGTGAGTAATACATGAGTAATAGTGGTTTGATAAAGAAGTAAGTAAATCATTGAAATATACGAATTTTTTATCCCGTTTCCGCGGGTAAACCGTATATAAATTTATTATAACTCAAACTTAGACACAGAACAAACATTCGGTTATAATTTCTTTTGAGGTGGACTAAATGTGGAATACAGAAAAGGATCAAAACCGTTGGAAGATGAAGTTTATATTGCCTGAGCATAACGAAGCACTAAGGCAACTTCATCTTGCAAAACATAAGATTGAGCGGCCAACATTAAGCCCAGAACAGATTGAAGAATTTGAATATACAATAGCGACTGCTATGAGCGAAGACTCGACTCTGAATTTCGAGCTATTTGATGATGGGTTTGTTCGAGAGGTATCGGGACAAGTTGTATACGTGGACCATATAAAGAAACTGTTTCATGTAAAAGATAGCCGTTCTGATACAAATTTAATAAAATTTGCAGATATACTTAATGTAAAAACACTTTAAACAAAAAAGCCCCCATCCATTAAGGACAGGGGCTAATTTCTTTTCCTGTAGTCATATCTATAGATTTTTATTTTAATAGTTTTTCGAGAGCGGCTTTTGTCTTCGGTCCGTATATGCCATCAGGTGTTAAGCCATTCATGAGCTGGAATCGCTTGACTGCATTCGCAGTCTTGGGTCCATAGTAGCCATCAATACCGTTGTTTTTTGCCTTTTTATCCGGGTAGTAGTAAACAGCCGCTAGGGCTTCTTGTACGGCTTTTACTGCTGATCCCTTTGTAAGAGGATTCGTGACTTTTAAAATGCCGGTAGGCAGGTTGTATGACTTTTTAGCAGGCTTGGAAACTGCTGTTTTGGATGGTACTGCTGTTGTTGGTTTAACAGTCGGCTTTTTATTTGTGTGAGCAACGGCGATCCCAGCTTTGAAGCTGTCCCAACGATTAAGCAGCTTTCGCGGACAATTTTTGCCGCTCCATCTCTTATGTGGCACAACGTTGGCCAATGGAATGCCTTGCTCGGTCATCAGCTGACGAATTAGCCATTGGGCGTTCTCAACTGCCTTTTCAAAGTCCCCATCAGCATTCTCACAAATTTCGATACCAATTGATTTCATATTGCCGGTTCCCCGACCATCTCCCGCATGCCAACCGTTTTCGTTTAGCGGCAAATGCTGATAGATACAATTTTCATCCACAGTAAAGTGCCAGCTTACCCCCGTGCTAGATCGCTTAACAAAACTAGCGTGATTAGCTGCGTCTGCTCCTTTTTTAGTATTAGCAGTATTGTGGACCGTAATATATAAAGGCTTCATGTAGTTGCCAGGACGGTTCTTGTTGCTTTTCGGAATATAATCTTTAATGATTTTTACCACGTTCATCGTCTCCTTTTTGGTCTATTAAATATAAAAAGAGCCACCTCATGGCAGCTCCTTACTTCGTTAATCCTTTTTGTTGCAGCGCTTCTTTTTGCAGCTTTCCTTTCTCAGTCACATAGTTGTTTTTGAACCATGCGACAAGGGTTGTTACTAACGTAAAGACCATTGAGAAGGCAAGGTACAATGTCTCAGCCAACGAAGTGACTTGGTCCTCACTGATTGGCAAGATTGGCTTGCCAAATACGATAAGCGCCTGGTTGATTAGTGCCATAAAAAGAAGCACTGTACGGATCACAGTGCCTTTGTCGAAGTTTTTCATAATTGTTTCCTCCTACTATTTTAAATTCCGTTCAATTTTATCGAGTTTATCGATCACCACGTCATACTTCTCACTAAACTTTGCTAAGACTTCATTTTGTGCCTCAATTTGCTCATTGAGCTTGTTTTCTCTTTCTTTTGTCGTGTTGAGAACATAAAACAGAACCCAACAAAAAAGAACCGCAAATGGTCCTTGTGTCATCAAATATTGAGCCAAATCCATTTCCACCATACTCACCTACTCCCTCACTTGATCACCCCCTTAAAGAAGGCAAAATAAAAAGCCCCTCTAGGCTTCGTACTGTTCTCCCGTTATTTCTTGATAGTCTTCTTTGTTAATCCAACCGATTTCTACATAAAAGGCAATGTCTTCAGGACCGTAACACTTCCACTCCCAAAACTGCTTTATATCTGCAACTGTTGGATATATCATGATTTTTCACCACCCTTCAACTCCTGAATCTCAGTCATGAGTTGGGCCAATTGTTTCGCCATTTGTGCTTCGCGCAGTTTGGCTGCAGCTGCTTCCTTTGACAGTTCAGTCAATTGTTTAGTTAAGACCGCATTTTGCTGCTTTAGTAACTCAATATCATACGGCGGTTGCTCTGTTTGTAAGCTATCAATGTATTCTTGGGTTGCCGACTCACTCCATGTCTTACTTGAAGGATTGTATTTTGCGATGTACAACCCTTCTTGCGGTTGAACATCTGTAAAACCCTCTGGAATTTCAGCATCATCGGGTATTTCTTTATCTCCACTAGGTATATACTTAAATTTCTCATCGTACGCGTATATTGGCTTCATATGGTTTATCCCTCCTTTGCCTTAAACATACAATTCACGACAATAAACTCAGTATTGCTGCTTGTGCTTTGTATGCAAAAACGGCCATCAGTTGCGATATATTGTCTACTATATTGAGGTCCTTTAAAACCACCGGTACTTGAAGCGACTCCAAGATTATAGAATGGAGCAACTGGTTCACATCCTTCTGGTAACGTAAAGGCAGGTACATCACCTAATGTTCCTCCGGCAATTGCTCCCTTAACAGTAACAGTTCCAAGCGCATCCTTTGCAACACGTACCCGATAATCATTATTGACCTCAGATTGATATGTTTTCCAACCGTTGCCGATTGTAGGGTACTTCCAATTGAGTTTTGCATCTGCGTCAGTAATAACACGTTTCCAACCTGTGAAATTCCCCTCTGTATGGACTGTTCCGAACCAATGTAAATTATCAAAGCTTCGACAGACATGAATGTCTTTTCTTGTTACAGCAGTATCAACATCGATATTAAACCAACCTGAATCATTGGTTGTCGGCATGTTTGTAAGATATTGACCAGCTGCATAATAACGGCCAGGAGGCAATGATAAGACATCTGTTCCGTTTAATACTTTGGGGAGCGGTTTTCGTTCACCCGAATCTTGAGTCAATTTATAGAGTTGGCCATTGTTCCATTTATCTTTTTCAACTACTGTCGGCAGCTGCGTCCAAGTGATAGATATATGGTTAGAATTATAGTAAAAGTAATACGCATTACCTGACGTGTCTACCGCAAAGCCAGTGCCAATCTTATCTTGGCCAACTGTCTGTATTCCTCTTAAATAAGCATTGCTAGGTGCAGGGGAATCTTCTACCCCTGGGGATGCAATGAAAGTACAGGTCCCCTTGTCTTTTATCGCATCATAAATATTTTTGTCAGCTGGAACAGAGATCAAGTATTTGCCGTCATCAGCTGTGATTTTATATAGCTGCGATTCATTCCATTTCTTCTTCTCTGCTGCAGATGCATGCGGCTTGGTGTCATCAATATGGCCAATGATCTGATCTAACAATCCAGAGTCATTCTCAATCAACACTTTAACCATGTCATTGAACAGATCCGCATGAGCCTTGTCACTTGTTTCAAACACTTTAGGAGATTTAATGTCCATCGATGAGCACTCCTTTCCTAGTAAATATCATCAATCTCAAAGATGAATTCAATGTCACCATCTTTTTGCTTGTCTGTCATAGTGCGGATGGCGGTGAATTTACCGTCTTCGTCGACAAGTGCTATTTCGTTGATCACTTCTCCTGCCAGTTCTCCTTCAGCGATGGTGCACGTGTATCGGATCTTCGCCGGCTCCATGAATTTATAGGAATCAATGTCCTTTTGAACAAGTTCATTTTTGAGTTCTTGTTCTGTTCCATCCAGAGAGATTGGCTTTCCGTCCTTAGTTCCACCATTCCCAAAAGCCATCTTGACCACTTTTGTGAGCTTCGTTCCCTCCGCTCTAGCCTTCGCCATTTGTTGGCGAGCATAAAGCGTTGTAACGGTTAATTGATCAGCCATAATGATCCTCCTTTATAAATCTATTTGTTTGGACGTGGCAGCTAGATATTTTGAACCGTCGAGCGGTACCGATCCATCAAGCGTCCAATATTTCTGCTTAATGATTACACTTCCGCTTTGCTCATTTGATACATGAGCAGCCATGCGGAATGTCATTTTCTTTTTTTCTTTCCTAACATGATTGAAGCGTGATCGAAGCGTAAGAGCAGCTTGTTGATCCGTTTCGTGTTTGGCTCCTACCATGACATATCTTGTACGTCCAAGAACTTTCATTTCTTTTTTGAGCTTCATGGCCAGCTTTAAAGATTGCCGGAAGCGCACTGGAATATCTGTTGAATTGCGCGATCCGCTCAAATAAAAAGTGCCATTAAGTAAAAACTCTCCATTCAGCAAGATTGGGATGTGATCAAAAAAGCCCACTCTGCTACGCAGTGTGATCCTGTTACGATAGTCTTTGATTTCATGAACATCCGTATGATGAACGCTTGTGAATTTGTAAGCCAAGTGTGCAGGCTTTAAGTTTTCAAGCGTCTCTACAATGTATCTGGTGTTCTGCAGGTCATCCAAATTAACACGAAGGGAGAAATGATAGCGGCCTGTCGTTAGACGAACCACTGCGCTAGGGTTCTTCAAGAACCGGTTCACTGCTCTTTCTAGTGATGCATACGTGATCGGTGGAATGTTTGACATGAGATTCAATACACGTGCCCTTCTCAATTCAATCGAGTCACCTGACTCACGCTGCACCTTCAGCATTCTTTCCCATCGATCCAATCCCCATGTTGCTGTGATCGGAAAAAGCTGATCAGTCATATCAAAAATAGAATCGTCTAGCCTTTCCATTTCAGGGGCTTCGGATTTCATTAATTCATCAAATTCAGTGATCTCCGTTAGATAGGAAGGTAAATAGGCCTTCATATCATCATACTTGCTCATTGACGATCACCTGCCCTAGACGCGGAATCTCAATGTCCTGAAGCGGCAAGTTTTTGGCTTCACCGTTGATCAAGACATCCGCATAATCAGAGACACTATCCGCATGATACAAAATATCATTGATCGCTGACATTCTGATCACGTTCTCCTCAAAAGCAAGTGATTTCAGGAGAGACTTGATCTTCTCTTCTATCTCTTGTTGAGCATCTTCAAGTGAATAGTCCATTTTAAGCTCCACTGATAGGGACACCTCAACATCTTTCCACTTAGCACTCTCGATGGTTGCGGTGGCTCCAATCGGTGCTTGGCCTTCCCCTTCGCCCGGAACCGGATCAATGTACTCCCGCACCTTATTGACAAGCAAATCTGTCGCAACGTCAAAATTCCCGTCAGTGATGACAACTTTTACTGTGCCTTCACCATTCCAAAGTGGAAACACCTTCGCCCTGCCAACTCCTTCTACTTCTTCAGCCCACTTTTTATAATGAGCTTTGTTGGCACTAACAGCCTCCCGCCTTGCCCTCATCAAGTACCGCTCATAAAGAGCTTCATCGTCTTCTTCCTCTTGCCCTGGTATCTTCAATTCTTCAAAGATGACAGACTCTAATCCTGGTATGTTATCGAGTGATAAGAGCGGCAGCTCTGCAAAATTCCCATTGCCTACAGCACCAGTCGTTTCACATTTCAAAGTTCCATCAGATTCAAACTGAAAATATAGACTATCAATGTAGAACCTTGATCCCGTTGGTATTCTTATACCTTCGGGCGAGACTTCAACGGACCATACAGCACTTGTGGCCGCTTTACGAGTGATTCCAACTTCAGCAGCTCGTCTATCTAAAAATTCTCCCTGCGCTGTATCCGCAAAGACAAGATCGAATACCTGATCAAGCCATATATAAGATTGAGCAAGTTCCGCAGCTGCAGGAGCCAACGCATTCCATATGACGCTGTTTTCACGTTTATCAATATCATCGGGTATACGTTCCAACATGCGTTCCATGATGGCTTCATAAGACTGTTCTTCAAACATCTTCGCCAATCACCTCCTCGATCTCCAAGGTTCCCTCATCTGTCACAACATTAAAGACCACCTTAAAAGTTGCCCCTTCTTTAGTGATCTCAAAATCTTGCACACTTTCAATTCTTTCATCAACAAGAAGTGCTTCTTCTATTAGACGCGGGATCTCCATCTCCTTGTATTCATCAGTTGCTTCTTCATCAGATACCGATTCCTGCACCTCACAACCAACATCATGGCTGTAGATAGGATGTGCATACCGCTCTGTCCTAAGTGTGATGTAAACGAATTGGCGAATGGCATCGAGACCATTAATCTTTTCATTGGTTAGACGGCCAGTTTCAAAGTCGATTCGGTAGGTAGTCGAAGGTTCAACAATATCATCTTCATCTTCCTCAAAATCTTCAATTTCCTCTTCTGGAGAGAGTGCCATCATGAACCACCTCCTACTACTTTATCTAAGATGTAAAACATCTGACCGCCTGTCATCGCAAGGACCATGACACTATCGCCTTCTTCTAGCTCATCATCTTCCCCCTCATCTAATCGGGTTGGCCAGATAAAGAGTTCTTCAGGAATGATGAGTTTGTCATTTTCGTTGAGCCTAACACTAAGAGGAGAAACAGACACCACATCACCGAGTATCAATTCCATTGGTGATTGTGCATCAACAGCATCGACAGCCAATCGCTTAATTGCCTCGCTTAGTTTCATGTCTGGTTCCCCGTTGGGATCGTATTCTTTTCAACGACATCAATCGTCATGGTGTGTTTGGTTCCTTTAAATTCATGGCTGTCTTGATCGATCCAGTACGTTTTTTTGATACCGATATCAGGAATGATGATGCGTATTGGCATGCCGCTTTGCAGTTCAGGGATTCCGAGTGCTTGGATACTTTTGAGTTCTTTTTTCACGCCCTTTTTCTGTGAGAGACGAACATCAGCCCTCTTTTGCAGCTGTGCCTGATTGATTTCCCCTGACACTCTTTCGACGTGCTGCAGGATGCCGTATTTACTTCTAGCAGCACTATCATTCGCCACAGCCAGCATCTCAATCTCTTTCTTTTGCGTAACAGTTTTCGGCTTCGTAGGTTTGGTCGTTTTCTTATCTTTTTCTTTATCTTTGTCAGTAGTCTTAGATTTCTTTTTTTCCTTCTTCAGCACCTTAATTTTTTCCACATGTGTTGCTCTCATCTTCACACGTGTGGCTGTTTCCTCAATCGAGGTGCTGTACTGATAATCAATGAGATTCACGCCTGATTCAATGACCCATACTTCGGACGGATCAGGCCATGCTCTAAGCCCCATCTTTCCTTTAGCAGAATAGATTTGATAGTTACGTCCTGTTTGCTTTTTTGTTTCCCTGAGAGCTTGCAAGATGATGTCATATAGGCTTGTATCGTTTTTGAATACAAGTGATTTAATGACATGGCCAGTGTTAGCGATCGACGTCATCGGGATCTGAAAATCTTGACCAAGCCGCTTCATTATCTGATCAGCTCTCTTATTGGAAAAGACATAGACATCCTGGTTCTTCACCAAATACTGAAGCATGTCATAAGCAGTAAAAGTGAGCTTTTCATCTTTGGGCGTTCTTGCAAAGACTGTACCTCGAAAGAGTTCTTTTCCTTTCCACTTGAAAAGAACAGTGTCACCCTCTGTGATGCTGTAATACTTTTGAGAACCCTGTTTTATCACGATCGTTGCTTGTATTGAGCGGGGGGCCTGATACCTTTGCCCCCGAAGTGTCACACTCTCTGTCACAAGCTCATACATGGTGCCGCTTCTGATGGCAAAAAGCTCAATCAATGTCAGCCCCCCTATTGTGGTATTTTTAATTTTTGACCAGGGAAAATCCAATGCCCTGGTTGTCTAATATTGCGTCTACTTCGTTTGATCATCGCGGCTTTATTCGCATTCCAAATGCGCCGCCATTTTGTGCTGTCACCATAGAAGCGACCAGAAATATCCCACAATGTATCACCCTTTTTAACGGTGTACACCTTTGGTGCGCCTTTTGAGCTGCGTTTTTTGCTGCTCTTTTTGGCTTTTCGTTTGATTTTTCTAGGTGATGCGGTTTTGTATTCCTTCAGCTGCAGCGTAAATTCACGATCGCCCACATCATAAGTACCTTCGCTATGGTTAAAACTCTCTATGCTGCATTGCATATTGATTTTGGTCCCTGTGACAATAAAGCGTACAGGCTTCTTTGAACGCATCATTCGTTCAATTTTGGCTATTGCATTCTCTGGTGATGGAATGCTTTTATATTCAGCGATCGGTGTATACTTCTTCGGAAAAAAGGCTGTAAATGAAATTTGACGAGCTCCTGGTACATCCAAGAATGTGAGCTCGCCAAATTTTGATACTTTGATAGATTCAATTTGTACGTTGTTATTGAGTTCTAATTTCTCAGGAAGAACAGGGAATCGCAGTTTGTCCTTCCCTTGCGAAATCCATAATTGATATTTTGATTTAGCCATCGATCACGACTCCCTTCGTTCCTGTGTTGATCTCGACTTCTAGTTCTTCAGCTATTGATCGTTTGATCTTTTCAACAAGTGAATCTTCATCTTGGCCGTTATGGAAGTGCTGATCACCATTAAAGTTAATGATGACCTGTTTTGATCCGCTGGAAGCAGACGGTGCATTTGCTGTGCCAGCTGTTACTGTTTGCACCTGCCCTTGTGAAAGCTCAGATGATGCAGCAGTGGCCGGATCGTATACGTCCATTCCTAAAGCCTGTGCAGCTTGAGCCAACAAGTAGCGACCACGTATGCCACGCTCTTCAGGAATAATCCATTCACGCTTGTTTCCTTCACCGACTCTGGCGATTTGCTCTTGCGTGATTAGACCACCGTTTGCATAACCCTTATATGGTCCGCCATTTCTGATACTTCTTAATCCAGGCGTATTATAGACACTTCCATATCTGCCTTTGATGTAGTTGATAGCAGCTGCAGCATTATGGATTGGGTTCCAGATGTCGTTCATGCCGTTGACTTTATTAGAGTTAAAGGTCGGATCAATGGTCTGCATCAATCCTTTAGACGGCGTTCCTCTCTTCGCATTAGAATCCCATAGGTTGATCGCTTTCGGGTTTCCACGTGACTCATTCTGCGCAATCGTCATCAAACCAGGTAGCCAGCTCATAGATGTGCCGGTTGCCATTAGAGCAGCCATGAGCCATTGTTGAACACTCAGATTAGATGCACCCATACCACTAAATGCAGCGATTAAGGAACCAGCTTGATTCTCTGCGAATTTCTTCACGTCAACTGAATCAAGACCTTTGACGACTCCGATCGATGCGAATTTTCCAAGACTCATCATGACACGTGAAGGAGAATGAATGTCTAGCTCTTCCCTAAACGCCTGTTCTACCTTCTTGGCCATGTCCTTAGCCGCTTGTGTCACTTCACTTCCTTTTGACCTCATACCGCTATTAAATGCGTCAATCATTCCTGCTCCCCAGGTAGGTGACTCTTGGCGAGCGGATAAGAAAGGTTGTCTTACATTTTGATCTAAGAATTGACCTGTGCCAGTTGGTGTCATGTTTTGACCTGCAGCAAAGCCGGTGACAGTTTGCGCTCCATACTGCGGAGTCGATGTCTGAATTTGAGTAAATGGTTGCTTGATATTGGCTTGTTTCCACTGTTCAAGCGAAACGCCTTTGCTGTTTAACCCTTTTTCAAAATCAGTGCTAAACTGTTCCCCGTATTTTGATGCGTTGCCCGCGTCTCCAATTGATACTGAGCCACTTGCAGAAGTGGAAACTGATGAAGCAGCTGCCGG
Organism: Bacillus sp. Leaf49; assembly: GCF_001426125.1. Classification (NCBI taxonomy): domain Bacteria; kingdom Bacillati; phylum Bacillota; class Bacilli; order Caryophanales; family Bacillaceae; genus Bacillus; species Bacillus sp. Leaf49. The sequence goes on from NZ_LMRK01000001.1 coordinate 27,863, forward strand.
TCTCATTGGAGAAGATGAGCTTGCTGGAGATGTTGGTGAAGCACCGCTCGGCACTACGGACATTCCAAGATGTGAAGCAGCCTGAGCAAGCAACATCTTCCCTCGTCCTCGGTTGTTTTCAGTCGGGATGACAAACTCTTTCCCAGCCTCGCCGATCCATGAAAGTGTTGGCTTTGTGATATAACCACCGGTGGCTCTCTGATCTGGCTTTTTCCCCTTAGTAGGGACTTTTTTCATACCTGTTTTTTCTTCACCTATTCCTTCAAAGAATTTAAATCCTTTTCCAGTAATCTCTTTTGCTTTACCAACCACTTTACCAACTAAACCGAAAAACCCATTCCATATTTCTGTGAGTTTTTCAGCATGACCCTTCAACGGTTTAAATACTTTCTCTTCAAACCATCCACTCACTGTTTTCCAAATACCCTTGATAATTCTCCAGGCATCTTGGAATTTCTCCCAAACGAAGGAGATTGCCGGCTCTGCATATTTCTTATATGGCTGCCAAACGTACTCATCAAACCATTTGGCAAGTATAATCCAAGTGGTTTTAATCCAATTCCACGTATTTTTAAACAAAATCCATATAAAGATAATGGCTGGCAAAGCGTAAGTTTTAAACGGCTGCCACACATACTCATCAAACCAAGCTGCAAGTATCACCCATGTTGTTTTAATCCAGTTCCATGTACCTTTGAATAGATTCCAGATAAACATGATAGCTGGAATGCCATATGTCTTAAATGGTGTCCACACATATTCATTAAACCACTCAGACAATACTCCCCATGTCTCTTTGATCCAATTCCATGTATCAACAAGTTTATTCCATACCCATCCAATGGCTTCTACTGCATATTGACCATATGGTTTCCATACCTTTTCCATGAACCAAGTTGATGCAACACCCCATATGGTTTTAATAATGTTCCAAGCAACGGTGAAAACACCAACCACAAAGTTGATGATTGGTACAACAAAGTTATAGATAGGTATGAATACTTTTTCCATGAACCAGTTAGAGACTTTCTCCCAAGTGGTTTTAATTTTTGTCCATGCTTTTTCAAAAAAACCACCAATTGGTTCAGCAACGTTGTCATTGAACCAAGTAGAAATATCTTTCCATGTATCTTTAATCCACTTGATTGCATCCTCTGACCATTTGACGATCTCGTCCCATTTCTTCTTGATGGTTCCATTGTCGAACATCTTTCCAATCCATTTGCCAAGATCACCGCCAAAGATGCTCCCTAAGATTCCACCGATAACGGTTCCGATACCAGGTGCGATCATTGTTCCGATTGCAGCTCCACCGATACCGCCTCCTAGATTTCCTGTGAATCCACCGATCTTTTCACCTTTATTATCATTGTTGATGCCGATCAGTTCTGTGGCCGCAATCAGTGTACCGAGAATAGGAATACGTTTTCCGATGCTCTTTGCGCCTTTACCAATATTCCCTAAGAATCCACCGCCACGCCCTTGGTTTGGAGTTGTTGGACGTACCGGCTCACCTCTATTGATCCAAGGCTGGCGATATTCAGGAGGTCTTGGGTTCCTTGGCGGTCGCCCTGCTCCTCCAGCTCCTCCGATTACACCACCGCTTGTTCCTGCTCCCATTCCTCCTCTTAAACCTTTTCCCCATTTGTAGGCAGCAAAAGCGCCAGAAAGAATGGATTTGAGCGGCTTTAATAACGTGGCCACTTTTCCGAGGAATGCGAGTGCAAATGCATTAGCAATCAAAGCACCAGCAATTGATCCTTCTCCTGTTAGGGCATTCCAGTTGATCTCGCCAATTTTCTTGGCGATCCGAATACCTAATTGCACAGGATCAAGAGCTTCAAGAAACGATTCAATGAATATCTTTCCTGCCTTTGCTCCTGCATCAGTGAAACTGTCCTCGGATGATTTGTCATCAATACCAAGTAGACCATTGATCACACCGTTTATGATGCCACCGTAAGTCTTCCCGACATTCTCGGCCATTTTGAAAAGACCAGGTTTCCCCGTCTTCTCCCACCATTGGCCAAATACGTCTTTCGTATTATCAAGGACAAGCTTCCACCGAGTTTCAAAGTCCATTTTTCTGTATTTTTCTAGCTGTTCAAAGTGCTTCTTCAACTTAGGATTGTCTTTAAATTTGACCTTCAGTTCTTGTGTCTGCTTCTTGGAGAGTTTTTCTCCTGGGAACAAAATTTTGAACTGATCACCAATAAATCCGAATACGCTTTTGGTGGGATTTAAAAAGCTCTTCGCAAAGGCTTTACCAGCCTTTTCAGCTTTGTTTGATAGATCAGTCAGCACAAAGGAATATTCCCCACGCCACGTTCTAAATGCTTCGAGAGCGGGCTGAAACGCAGCTGCTAGTCCCTTACCCCACGGCATCAAAATAGAGTTGTTGATGAATGATTTAACACCCAAGAACAAGTTGGCTAGGTTGTCCGACATTTTGATCATCATGTCGTTGTATTTGCCAAATTCCTTCGTGACTTCTGGCCACGTTTTGGAGATGTCTTTTCCGCTCTTGGCAAGTTTTTCGAGCTTACCCCTGGCATCACCAGAGATCGCCCCCATTTCTTGCAAAGCTGCCGTTGCGTCACCGATAGGACGCCCCGATTTAATGCCGTCATATAAACGCCCCATCCATAACGCAACTTCGGAAAATGGCCGTTGAACACCTGCAGCAACGTCCCCGACTAGCTTCATGCCTTCTGTAGTCGATAGAGCGTTCCCTGTGAATACTTGAAGGACACGACTTGACTCGAAAATCTCATCACGAGTAAATGGCGTTTGCCCGGCAAAGGCTGTCAGCTCGTCCAGACGTGCATCTGCTTTTCCTCTGCTGCCGAGCAGTGTTTCAAAAGCCGTGGTCATGTTCTGTCGATCCGCTACCATTTTGAGCGGCACGACAATACCACCTGTTGCACCGGCACCCACTCCAAGCAAACCAAGTGTGCTGGTGACAGCTGACACGATCCCTCTCAATGGCTTTGTGATAAGATCAAGGACCTTGATTGTGGTTGTGTAAGTCCGTCCCAAATGGGTATTTGCAAATGAGACAGCTCCACGTACTGGAGCGGTGAAACGGTCGATCGCATTGATCGCCACCCTGTATTCAGTCCCTAACGTGTTCCGTGTATAAGACGCTATACGACTGACTGTTCGTCGAACCATATCAACGGCTCTAATGGTATAGCTGTAGCCCCGGCCAAGCTGACGCGCTGCATATGAAGCAATACGTCTGATCCCTGCGGTTGCACGATCATGAACCGTTATGGCAAACCGTTCTACTTTACCAAATTTCCGATCGATGTAACGACGCAACCGAACAAGTCCTGGTGTTGCCTGATCTTTAATGCGCATCAGCACACTATGAGTACGCGGCATCTTGCGTTGTAAGAAGCCATTGAACTTTCGTAGTGCTTTTGTGGCCAGATCATTTACATCAAGCGTCAGCTGATAAGTTCGCGCAAGATCGCGCAATACAAACCGCTGCACACGTCTTAATGCAATTGTGGCATTGTCCCTGATTCTTAAAGTGATTGGCCGCTCTGATCTGCGGCGCAATCTATCAAGTCGTTCTAGGTCCCCTCTGATCAAACGCAATTTACGCGTGATGCGGTCTTGTAAATCAAACCGAGCTGTCAAACGAGCCATGTCTTATCCCCCTTTCTTCGATTCTTTTTCTAACACTTCAAGTTTGTGGGCTATCAACCCAAACAAAAAGGCCTTGAATTGCCTTGGCGCTTCATAGACCTCTAAGAGTTCAGACGGGGAGTAATGAAGCTCATGCATGCAGTAATAGAGATACACAGCCTCTTTGTTCCCGTCTTTTATTAGTTTTTTGCTTCAGTTTCTAAGTCTTCAATTTCATCTTCAAACCCGTTGACCTCAATGGCTTTGTTTAACCAGTTCGCATATTCACCGCCGACAGACAGGACACGCTTTGCCACTTCGACTGGATCTTGTGTGCTGTATGCTTCGCGCAGTTCTTTTGATTTGAAATCAGGGTAAATAGTTGATTCAACCGCAATACGTGCATAGAAGCGTTGAGAATCCAAGTCTTTTACACGTCCACGACCTTTAACATTTTTGAAAGTCGTGTTTTCTTTCTCCAGTTCATCGATGCGCTCTGTTGTGATCGCTTTGAATACGAATGGAATCACTTTACCTTCTTTATCAACGAAACGCTTTGAAATGATTGATTTGACCTCTTCCGCTTCTGTTGTTTGTCCTGGCATAAAGAATGAAAGATCATATGTGTTGTTTGTTTGTTTTTCGCTCATGTTTAAAAACTCCCTTTGATTTGTTTTTTTGAATACAAAAAAGCACATCCATTTTTTGAATGTGCTTTCCAATCTTTTCATGTATAATATAAATCGTACAATTGAACGGCTTACTCAAGGGTGGTCTGGCTCATCCCCGTAAGAAAGGGGGTGATGCTTATGTCAACGTTTCAAGCGATTTCGCTCATGCTTTTATTTGGGATGTTTATCCTTGCCCTGTTGACGTATATAAACAAAAAATAGGCCTCCCTTGAGCCTGGTAAGTTCGTAGGGATTGCCTATCCTTGTTGCTTCACCTGATTTAAGCCAGCCCCTTGAAGGGCCTCATTGTACATTGCCGGGATGTTGACGCATCCTGGCTTCTTTTTATTTTATGCAAATTGCTTTGCATGTAAACAAATTTTTTCTCAAAATGAAAAGGGAGGGTTCACTATTATCCCTTTTATCCCATGTATCCCATTTATCAAAAGTATATCATATTTGTACAAAAAAAGTGAAAATACTTTATTTAAAAACATTCACTAGTCAGTTCTTTTGTTACATTTTCTATAGTGATTAAATTTTAAAAGGAATCCTTCAGCTTCTCAGGAAGATCAAAGTCCTCAAACGTGAAAGGAACCTCTTCTTCCAGTGCTTCTGAATCCACATCAAGCCCCGCGATCTTTGCAGAATCGAAGTTCACATCAAATAATGTGACACGCTCTGTGCCGCGGCCGGATGATTTGTCATCCAGTACAGCTTGAATAGTGAAGTATGGGTCTTCCCCTTTCTTCACATAGTTGAGCATGAGCTGAACGAAACGTGATGTGACTTTATAGAATGTCGCCGTTCCTGTTCCATTTGCCCCCGTTGTTTTATGACCAGTCATTCGGCGGCCCATGACATTGACCTCTGATTTATTCTTCTCCACGTTCGCCTCAAACGTTTTAATGAACGCCATTTCCTCACCATCGAGGAATAAGCGTCCTTCCTTACCTGAAATGGTATTCTGCGCTTTAAAAGCCATCTTATCTCACCTCTACATTGAAATAGAATTTTTCAGCTGCATCAACTGGTTGAACAGCTAGATCAATCAAGAAACCGTCACGATCTTCATTTAAAGCGATCATGATGTCAGTCTCAGAGTCAAAGCCAGTGATTCCAGATCCATCTTGGAGCTGCGTGAGATATTGCGTGATGAGTGTTTTCACCAGCTGCAGCCCATCATCAGATGCCGGAATGTCATTTCCGTTGGCTTTACGTAATTTAATCAGATTCTTCAATTCGCGAGTGAGATCGTTGTTGATCGCATCGAGCACACGAATGATTTTGTTTTTCCCGAATGTCTTGTTTTTCTCCGTTGTATAGCTTGTCAGAGAGTTGATGTCCTTCTCAACGCTTACTGTGCGATCACGAGCATCAAACGTGAACAAGAATTCGCCTTGCGACAAGCGGTATTCCACTTGATCATTATCAAGACGTTCTAACGTATCAACAGCCCCTTCATATTCAACAAAGGTTAACGACTGATTGAAGTTTGCTCCTGCAGACGCACCGGCAACCCATGCAGTTGCTTTGGCTGGCGTGATCTCTGTGCCATCTTCTAGCAGCACACCACTTGTGACATTGATAATTCCTTCATGATCCGCTGCATAGTTCGGTAAAACACCTTGCACCTTACGCCCTTGATCATCACGCAAACGTTTGACGAAGGCCACAAATGTTGCTTTTAGTTGCTCGCTAGTGTTATTAGGCAGCGCGATCACGTCAAAGTATTCTGTTTCAGCTGCTTCTAAGAAAGCTGTATAATCTGCCACGCTTGGCACACCATTTTTCCCGCCGCTTAGTGTTACACCAGCGGTGATCGTCACTTCACCTTCACCGGAGAATGAAACATATTTGTTTTGCTTCAGCTCTTTGACATCAGTGACAACCTGCTTATCAACAATGTCTGTACCAACGTAAGTCACCACATCACGCTTGGAGCTATCCAATACGTTTTCAGTGACTTGGATCGTGACCTCATTCCCTTTCTGTCCACCATAATTAGCAAGAACGTTGAAATTCTCTCTGATCTGAGCCTTTGCTGGCTCACCTTCATTCAGACGGTAAAGCAAGACCGTTTGTGCTTTTTTCTTCGCTTCTCGGAAAAGAAGCAGTGACTTGTCATCGATATTTAATCCGACTTTTTTATTTAAGTCCTCGATGCCTGAGATAGAGATGAACGACTTAGGCTCTCCCCAGCTCATTGTGATTGGAAGTGCAACGGTTCCGCGATCACCTAAAGTGATACGTTGCTGTGCTGTGGTTTTGAAATTGAAGTAGATACCAGGGCGCTTCTTTTCTGTACCTGGTGTAAAAGTACCTCCATTCATGCTTAAACCTCCTTAGACAAAAAAGCATCAATCTGCTTCTTTGCTTCTGTTTTTGTAATTGGTTGATCTTTGATATAAAAAAGAGCACCTTCAAGAATTTCTGGCTTTACGCCAAACAATTCCTTGCTGTGCTCTTTCAAGGCTTCAAATGAAAATGCTGCTTCTTTAGGAAGAACTGGAGCGACTTTCTCTTCTTTCACCTGTGATTCATTTTTATTCTTGGCCACTTTTTATCACCCCATCTGAAAAATTTATGTCGTCTAGGCTCGGTTGCTCTTCTCGGTTGTACCAATAGGCGCTATCCCATGTGAGGACAATCGTTGCCACGCCTTGATCACCATTCCTAGTTTCTGCCCTCTTAATGCGAACATATTGATCGAGCGGTTCACCTTCTTCACTGACCATCGGAATAATATTCCGATCAGCTGACAAGGCATCTACAATCGATTCAGCTGCATCATGAGCCTGTCCAGAATCTTTGTGAAACACTTTAATATGCAGCGTGTAGGTTTTAAGAAACGTTGAAACAGTATCGTTTTTTGTATTTGTCCATGCTGCAGGAAAGTACATCGATGGGACCTGAAACTGTTCAGGAATCTCTTTTTCATATACTTTCACCGGAAACTGCTTGTAACAATAATTCATGATGGCGCCGACTTCTTGATTCATTTAATCACCGCCAAATTGTTCATCGATCCATTGCTGCAGTTTGCGGTCTAATGATTGTTCAAACATCTGTTCAAAAATTGAAAGTGCATTATCCCAATAGCCGCTCCCCTCAACCCATTGAAATTTCAGGAGCATCCCTGTTTCAGCATTTGGGTCATATTCAAAACGAGCACCAACCCATCTACCAGGAACCCATCGTCTATCCTGATTCTTGGAGGGATCAATGGTAAAATGACCATCATTTGTGTACGACGCGTATTCTAGGTTTGTCCCTACATCCAACGTCAGACCGCCACTGCTCATCGAAAAGACGTTTTCTTGGTCGCCTTTTTGGAATGAGTTGAGCAAACGACGAGCATCCACCGTTTTTGTACGGATAACTTCATCTTGAACGATGTCTAGGAACTCATAACCCATCGCTTCCAACCATTCTTCATATTCAGCTTGCAAGCCGCCATTAACAGCGGCATTCAAGTCCTCAATGAATTGATCAAGACCATCTATCCTCATAGGCTTTCACTCCTCATCGCTACCACCTCAATGTGGTGATTTTTGATCCGTCTGGGCTTTTGGAGTTTCAAAGTAATACCTTCCCATACCACTTTATCGTTCAGGCGGACATCAGCAGTAATAGGAAAATGAACAAGGTACGATTGATGAATGGTTGCGTTTGGCTCCTGCTGTGTGATGGATTGGTTTTTCTCCGAAAAATAACATGGCTGCGCAACTTGATCAGGCTCATCAGGATATGAAAAGATTGGCTGCGCATCCTGAACCGGCACACCAAAACGATCTTTTGACAGCTGCTCATTCTTTAAGTGGAAAATATCGCATCGATCCGTTAATAATGATTGATAGCTCATAATGATCTCAACCTCAATTTGACGTTGCCTGGATCTTCTGGCGGTTCCCCCGGCTCAAAGAAATCTATCAACAGGTTATACACATCTGGCTTTGAAACAGCGTTACCATCTGCCAAGGTGTATGAATAGTCACCAATTTTTTCAGACTTGTACCCTTTGATAATTGATTCATCGCCGTTGATCAATGCGAAAAACTGTGCCATTTTAATCAATGCGATCTTTGCTTTTTCAGGAAGCGGCTGATATTTTCCACTTGTGAAATCATGACCTGCGATCTTAAATACCTCAGCTTCAGCCTCAATGATGTCACTTTTCAATAGTTCATCCGAGCGGTTTTTCACGCTCTCGAATACGGTATACGCCCTAACTTCTTCAGGAGAGATCAGCATCGGCCTTACTCTCCTGTTTTTTCTTGTTGCTCTTGGCGCTCAAGGATGAAGGCAATTCTCTCACTCTTATCTTTGAGCTGAGTCGGATCGCCGCCAAGATCAATAACAATGGCTTCTTGTTCAGTTTTGTTCATGCCCTTCAGTTCTGATTCAGTGTAGATTTTTTGTTCTTGTTGGGGTTCTTCTTCCTCTTTCGCAGGCTCTTCATCTTCTTTTGGTTCATCATCCGTTTTTGAATCATCAGCAGGAGCTTTCACTTTCTTACAAGCGAAAAAGTCATTGCCATCGAGATATTGAAAAACCTTTTTCTCAATCTCTTTCTCCTGATTTAAATGAAAGACATGCCCCATCACAGAGTATGTCTTTCCTTTGATCAATTCAGCTGTATACATATTGATCACTCCTTGACCTTGATGATCTTAGCAACAGCATCCTCTTCCTCAAATTTGCTGTCTAGCTTCGCTGTCAGAACAATAATAAATTTACGTCTGCGGATATCCTTTTCAACCTCAATGCGAATATTGCGTGAGAAGCCAAGGATAATGTTTTTCGGATGAGTAAGTAAGATGTCCGAAACATCTGTGCCGTCCTCTCCCATTCCATATGGTTGCATGTTTGCAATACCTTTGACTGGAACACCGAATGCGGAGGAAAGTCCACCTTGTACAGCTGCATCCCCTAGATTCGTTTGACGATCTGCTACTTTGTCTTTCCATTCGACCTCTTGTCCTGGGGAAGTGTAGAAACGGAATTCTTGTGGAACTCGCAAGTATTTTGGCGGAACAGCTTTGTATCCTTGTTTGAATACTTGGCGTGTAAGTGGTTCGCCAGCTACATCTACGATATGGGATGTTGCTTGCTTACGAATACCATCAAGTTGCGCTAGATATGCATCACTAGATTTCGTATCACCATTCAAAATCAATTCTTCAATATCAACGGCTGCACGCTCAGCGAGCATTTGCATGATGGTGTTCTGTAAATTATCACCCTCGATGTTGTTTTCAAGTGTGTCATATGTGATATTTACTTCAGCGATGACTTCTTTTGCATTCAGCTCCACAGTGCTTGTTGTTGGCGCAGACTTTTGTTCATTAGTTAAACCTACACCTTCCTGACCAGCACGTAGAATGCGCTGACCAAAACCAATTTTCTCGATTTTTTGTGCATCGCTATCCATTGGAATGACACGTGCATCTTGTAGCAGTGTTGGTGCATTTTGCACCATACGAATAAATGTGCTAGATTGGGTTGGATTCATTAGACCGCCTGTTTTTAACGTCCCAAGCGTCACTTCCGCTTTGTTAATTACCTCTTGATTTCTCACTCTAGTTCCTCCTTTTTCTTGGCTTAAAGCAAGCCGCCCCATACAGTTTCAGATTTTTGTAAGTCTTGTTGTTGTGCATCCTCTACACCATTACCTTGCGGACGTGCTTTTTCAAGTGCTTCGACTCTTTCAACTACTGGAGCCAATGCCTTTTCTACAGCTGCGGCCATTTCTTTTGCGACCTCTTCATCAATTTGTTTTTCTTGCGGATCAGGTTGCTGCTCGCCTTCGCCTTTTTCAAGGTCTTCCAGTCGTTTTACGACTGGTGCAATTGTTTCATCTAGCATCTTTTGCAGATCTTCTTTGTTCACTTCTTCTTCCTCCTTCTCTTCCGCTTGACTCAACAGATTGTCGATAGCGGCTCTTGCATTTTTCAATTCAGTTAAGTTAGCAGCTGAAAACTTTTTACCTGCTTTTGCGACTTCTTTAGGTGGATCAGTTTGGATACCAGCCAAGTCATCAGTAAGCAAAATCTCTTGTGTGATTTCCACAAAATCTTGCAGTGCTGCCCTCACCTTTTCAGGATCAGTCTCCAAGTCTTCATCGTCGTAAGAATCCCATTTATACAAAACGGAATTCAGCGCCTCTTGTGCCGCCCAAAACTCACGACGCATGCGGCCTTTGTCGTATCTGTTCTTTACTTCTCCTTTTGATAAAAAGAAGTTTTTGAGCAAAGAAAAAAGCCCCTTCTCTTCAGAAGCTGGCTCACGCTCTTGTTTTCCTATGTCTGCTGTTCCGGCCATTGAATATCCGGTGATCTCACCCTTTTGAATCTGTTCCCAAATTTCATCGGAAGCCTTCGTCACAAGGACCCACGATCCTTTCTTGATCATCTCATCGCCCATTTCAAAGTCAGACGGAGCGATATAAGATTCAACGACTTCCCCGACACCGCCTTGGAAATCATGCTGCTTGTCGATCTCACGTGCATCCTTCAGGAACCCATGAGCCGCTTTCTCAATTTCTTCTGGTGTCATAAAGTCTCCATGTGCATCAGCTACGTTTGGTTCGTATACAATTCCATACACAAGACGTTGCACATCATCAGCCTTCGCAATGACTTTGATCTCTTTTTGAAAGTCTGGCTGTTTTTCTGACTTCATAAAAAAGAACTGCTTTTGATTAGCAGCCTTGTCCACGTATGAAACGTGTGTGATCTTTGCATTTATTAATTCCCTTGGCATATGTTCACCCCCTTTCAAAAGAAAAAACTGTCTTTTAATCAGACAGTTTTTCACCACTCATATAATAATCGCCAGTAATTTTTTGCAGCTGTTTAATTAACTTAATTACTGATGAACAGTATCTCATAGCTTCCTTATAATCAAGAAACACTGCATGTGGGTTTTTAACAATATCATTTCTTAGACTCCATAAGCCCAAAATGTTATTAGCCATATTCTGAGAAATATGTTCTTTGTACAGAAGATCTCTCACTATTTCAGGTATATCTCTTAAGTTATTCTCGCTTAATCTAACTACTACATACCTTAATTCTGCCTCAAGCTCCAGCCAAGCTGTATAAACAGCTTCCTCAGGAGACTTTTTTGCCAAACGCTCATAATGTTTTACATATCCAACATCCAGTCCGTTTGTTTCAGCATTATTATGACTATTTTTATTGGGGGCACTTTCATGTTGCTCATCTTCTTTTACATCTTCATTTTGCTCAATTTCATCTAAAGTTTTTGCAAAATCAAGATGAAGAATATCTTTATATTTAAAACTCAACAAATTACCAACTCTACTAAGAATTACTGTTATAGGTTGTTTTAAAATCAAAACCACTATAATAGTTGCTAACGAACCTGAAGTAAGTATTGAAGAAAAGAACTCAAGCCAACTCATATTTCCCCTCATTCCCAAAGTAATGAGGATATTATACTATTTCATTCCATGTTTTGTAAGACTCTTCTTCTAATCTCTTCTTTTTCCTCAGCTGACAATCCTAGTATTACAGGGTCAACCACAGGACCAACCGCACAATGGCAGTTAACCCGCTCTTTTGGCGTGAGTTGTGTATCTCTCGGAAACATGCACCGCTCTCCGCTGCCTGGTATCTCGAATTCCTCATCCAAAGGAATGATCGTGCCATCCAGCTGCACATGACTTTCTCTGGACTGATTCTTTTTCCCGCCGCTGTGTTTCCACTTCTTCCCCGTTACCGCCGGGGATTGGACATAGGATTCATGTTGTGCTACGGAAGAAGCGGTCAACACTTCAGTTACAGCTGTCACACGTGCGCGCTTGCGGCTGAATTCAGGAAGGTCCTTCAGCTCCAGTTCAATTTCTTGTATAGAGCGCCCCTCTTTGATGCCCTCTTTCAGCGTTTGCTCTATGGCTGTATGAGTATTCAGCTGCATCAGCTGCGCCAATTCCTGTGACCATGATTCAATCCACTGTTCAGTTTTCTCAGAAAGCACCTTGAATGGAATATCTGCATCGATGGAATGCATGATCTTCTCAGCCAACTGTGTGACGGTGAGTGTTAGAAAGACAGCCGTTTCTTTTCCAAACAGCTCCGTAAATTCATCAGCTGCAAACAAGTCATTTTGAAAGAACGCTAGAATTGATTCTAACGTCTCCGAATCGTCCTTGGATATAAAACCATTCAGTTCATTCAAAAACGTCCTGCGTTGCAATCTGAGAAGTTTTGCGGTGGTTTTCTCATACTCTTCCACCAAAGAGGGAACGTCCTTCAGTTCAGGGAAATCAGCTACAGCTGCTTCTAGTTCTTCAACCTCATCCGATTCCGCTTTTTGCACAAAGGTATTGATGTTTTTTATCAGTTGATCAATCTTGCTCATTTGTGGATCTCCTCTAGTTCATCCCTAACATCTTTTAAGAGATGGATCAGATCTTCCTGGGAACCCGCAGATTTTTGAAGAACCGTATCAAGCAAGCTAGTTGATACCTTTGGCTTAGCCTCAATTGGTCGGTGATATTCTTCCTCTGGCCATTCTTCAAGTGTCTTACCAAGAATACGCCCAGCCAGATCACGCAGGTCGTTTGGCGAAACCGCTCCTGCTTGAATAAACGGCGTAAGAACCTTTGCGATTTCGAGCGGATCACGAAAGTCAGGACCATTCAAAATGAGCCGCACATGCCAGAGATCAAGATCAGGAAGAAAGAGTGTATTGAGCTTGCCTGTGATGATCATTCTTTCTGGCTGAAATACCTGTTCCTCTGTCGTCTTTCGAGCGGTGTCAGCTGTCGCCTTGTTATAATCCTGTGATTCGCCTGTGTAGATCGGCGGCAGACGGAAAGAAGAACGTATCTTGTTTCTCGTCTTCTCGTCGTATTCAAGGAACAGCGCATCCTCCTGAAGAATCTCGGCCAGTGATTTTATATTCACCTTCACATTAGCCGGCTCTTCATCGTTCGATAGCTCATCCTTCTTCGGAATCCCTTCCACTTCGAGCAACAGGAATTTATGTGCATTGTCTGATCCTTCGATGCCGTTCATGTATTCCTGCAGCTGTTCATATGACGATTCAGAAAGCATCCCATTTTCCACTGTGATGGCTGCCGGCACATGCCGCCCTTGTTTAAAGTACAGATAGTTCAGCTCTTCAGCTTTTCGCGCTCCGTACATATTGACGATGTTACCAATCCAACGGGGAACACCATATGTACCGCTACCAATCTTGAAGTGAATGACTTCGCTTGCTACAAGTTCAGGGGGAGTTTTTTCGCTATATTCTCCCGTAGCAGCGTTCATTGTCCTTGGATCGCCGTACTCCTTAAAGAAAACTTTTTTAGTGTTGACCTGTTGCACATACTTCCTGAATCTTTTCTTCCGTTGCAATGACTTCACTTGTCCGCTTTCTGTGTATCGGAATTCGACATCAACAGGATCACTCAGCTTACAAACTCGTAAGTATTGTGCATCCAGATATTCAATACCTGCAGGTTTCCCTGTACCTTCTCGCAGCACTTCGACAAATCCATTACCTGTTTTCTCTCGGTCTTCTATCACATAACCAAGGACCACTTCGGCTGACTCATCATAGTTCATATATCTGGCAAACTCTTCAAGCCTTGTCCATTCCTTCTCGGCTGTCTTCTTTTTGACCGGTTTTACATCTTCCGCATTAAAATCAAAGGCGTATTCTACCCCAAAGCCAAAGCCTAGAATATTTGTTTTATATGCATCTATACATTGTTGAAGAATGGTAGAATACTCGGCCATTTGTTTGAGCTCTTTGATATTGTATGGCGGCTCGATCACATCATCAGCATCGTAATTAAATCCATCATCATAAATCTGCTTAGTGGTTTCAGACACATTGGCCTTCATCACTGTTGCTCTGACCGTTTTCATCAGCGTGACCTCCTTTCTCTGTTCGGGCGTGTCCGCTCTTTTGGTTTCTCTTTCAGGTCCGTTACCTCATAGTCATCAAGCGCATACCAGATGGCCGACAACGTATGGGGATCAATCTTAAACTCGTCTTCTATGATGTTACCGTTTTTATCAGTCTTGTAAGTAAGCGGCTGAAGCTCATAGATTGTGTTTTTGCATGCATCTGAACAGATGATCTTCTTGAACCGCTTGATCTTCTTGGTGTACTGCAAGCGTGATCCTTGAAACTTATGAGCGGCCACCATGTTGTATCCCATCTTCCTGAAGTATGCGATTGTTTTCGGTTCAGCTGCATCTGCTTTGATCAGCTCTTTTGTTTTGGCAAATTCGATGAGCTCTTGTACAGTTTCATCATCGGTTGTGCCCTTTTGATAATACTCCCAATAGATGTATAGATATTTCTTCTCGTGATCGACAGCCAGTCGAATCAAAGCGTTATATGACTCTACGAAACCAAAGTCCATGCCCGCTCTAAGTAAAGGCCGATTTATATTTGAGATGGCCAGCATCACATCTTCATGCGGCTGCACCTCGAATTGTGGCAGCACACGAATTCCATTTATGCCAAAATGACCTTTTCTCGCAATTCGATAAAGGTCGGGATCATATTCTTTCAGTTCATCCAGCTGCTTAATATAGCTGACCGGAAGGAATAAGTTGTCTTCAGCTGTAGAATGATGATAGTACGTATCGTTGATAGCGATCGTTCGCTCTTTATATAACCTTTCATCATCCAGGATAAATCGGTTGTTTTGATCATCCTTAAAGAAATGTCTGTACGTCCAATTATCCTGACCGACAGGGTTCGTTGATAAGATCATGTGCAGCTGCAACGTTGGATGACGCAAACGACCAAGCAGCTCCTTGAATCCCTCGTACTTAACCTCAGAACACTCTTCAATCCAAATGATTGAGATGTTGTTGATCGACTTCAATTTGGTTGGCTTGTCAAGACCTTTGAAAATGATCCGGCTCCCGTTATGGAATTTAAGCATGAGCGGTGAAGTCCGGCATTGAATGACATGATCAAGTCCAAGATCATTCACGATCTCTTCAAACAGCGAAAAGGTTGAATCCCTGTGTGTGTCATAGACTTCACGAATCACAAGAGCGGTTCGCTTTTCATCTAGTAACTTCAGAATGAGCTTCAGGGCAATGTGATAACTCTTAGATGATCCATAACCGCCCACCAAGAATTGAAACTTCTGATCCCAATCAAAGAGAAAATCTTCAAAGTGTGGATTGACTTCCTTCTCCATCATTTGAACCATCAGCCATCACCTTTTTTCTTTGCTCTCTTTATAGTAATTTGAACCGAATCATCGACAGGTCGAGCGGTGATCCGCTCCAGCTCTGCCTCTCTCGTTCTGTTTGCAAGATCAAGACCTCTGAGTCTCAATTCATGCTCTGACATAGTTTTCATAATTTCGTGTTTCTGCCTAATGGCTTTAAGACGTTTGTCTGTTACTCGCGTCAATGCTTCCTCTATTTCAAGGATGCGGTCAATCACAGGTAATTGAGTTTCTTCCACCTCAGTGACTACAAGACGTTCATTGATGATTGGAACGTATTTGACAACACCATTCTCACTTGTCGAAGGTGCGACATCTTTTGTTTTTCTAAGTTGCTGAAGAACACGTCGCTGATTATCGGTTAAACCATTTTCATACTTCATGATTCTATGCATCATACGCCGCTCTCGAATACTAAGCTCACGTATGGTCAATTCAATTTGATAGAGCGGATCGGTCTCAATCTGCTCAAAGAGCTCTTTTTCTGTGTCGTCCATATAATCGAACATGATAGATTCATATTCACCTGTCCGCACAGAATTTCTGTTCCCTTTTGGAGCACCACCAGTATTCCCTTTTGCATTTTGGTTACCTGGTGGCGCTTTACCACCTTTATTCCCTTTGGCGTTTTTACTCCCTTTGGGAGCCCCAGGGCGTTTAGTAACGTTACCATTGGTTTTCTCTTTGGGTTTAGTAACTTTACCATTCAATTTCTCATCCCAAGAGTCTTGGTTCTTCCATTTGCGGATGAGCGATTGTGAACACTCTAATTCTTCAGCAATGTCTTTCAGCAAACGGGTTCCGTTGCTTTCTTTCCACAATTGGAACGCCTGATCTCTTTTGGGATTTCGCGGTCTAGCCATTACATATCACCCACCTCCGAACTGCTTAATTAAGTTTGAGTTGTTTTCAAATTTCATCGTTCTTGAGTAAATACATTTCTAACTCAATGAGTTTTTTCAGATCTTCCACAGTAGTCAATTTGATGTTTCCTGCTTTGAAATCTCTGACCCATTGTGCAATACCTGCCTGCGTGATCTTTCTTAAATTCGCAGTGGCTTTCTCTATATCCTCAGCTTGTTCAGCCTGTAATAAAAGCAGCATTTCTTCTCTTTCTTCATCATAACGAGAACAAATGTTCTTATTTTCTCTTGTCATACTCCCTGTCCTCCATTACAATATGGTTTGAGAGCGTGATATTTTCCCACAAACGCGGCCGCGTCTTGATCACGCTCTTAGGCAGGGAGCTTCTTTCTGTCTTTGAAGGGAGGGTGTTGTCAGCACCCTCTTTTTTTATTTACAACGAGTCAACAAGCTCTGGAGTGATACCTGTGAATTCCGTGAATCGCTTTTTAATAACGTCACAGAAGTACGGATCAAGCTCTAATAAAAAAGCTTCTCTATCTGTTTGCTCACATGTCATAAGAGTTGACCCGCTTCCCCCAAAGAAATCCACCACTTTATCACCTTTTTTACTGCTATTACTCAATGGGATATTTATTAGCTCAAGTGGTTTTTGAGTTGGGTGTACATACTTTGATGTGTCACCACGCGAAACCTCCCACACAGTTGCAGGACCAGTTTCTTCTGTCAAATCCGTTCTCCAAACTGTAGTTTGTTTTCTATCCCCGTACCAATTAGGGGAATAACCTCTTTTAAATGCGTAGAAAACAGGTTCATGCATATATCGGTATTGTGCCCAACCAAATGTCGGTGAATTTTTCACCCAAACGCATTGTGATCTTATATCAATAGCAGCATTACGCATTTCATTTTCAAAAGCACGTTGATATGATGCAGCATGAAAAATATAGATAGCCGCCTTATCATCCATGATCCTTGAATAATTAAGAAAAATCTCTCTTAAAAATGAATCAAATTGATCATCATTCATCGAATCATTTAAGATCGATGCATGGCCATCATCTTTCAACTTCTTGCTATCACTTTTAACAGCCACATTATAAGGTGGATCAGTAATAACTAGATCGGCTTTATATCCCGACATTAGACGATCAACGTCAGCCGCTTTTGTGGCATCACCGCATACTAAGGTGTGGCGGCCAAGCCGCCACACATCTCCATACTTTGTTTCAGGCTCACTGATTTGTGATAGAGCTTCAGAAACATCAAAGTCATCATCTTCTACAACTGTATTTCCGTTGTCTACAGACAGGTTTTCTAGCAGCTCCTCATATTCTTCTTGAGAATACCCAATGATGTTTGTATCAAAATTGTTTTCCTTCAGCTCTGATAAAAGAGCCTCCAGTTTTTCCTCATCCCAATCGCCTTCAATTTTGTTTAATGCAATATTGAGCGCCTTTTCTTCTTTTTCGTTCAAAGAAACCACAGACACTTTGATTTCAGTTGGGTTCGATTCTAATAAAATTTTGAACCTTTGATGTCCACCTACTAAATTACCTGTCTTCTCGTTCCAGATAAGCGGATCAATATATCCGAAATGCTCTATCGACGCTTTCAATTCTTCGTATGCTTTGTCACCTGGTTTCAGATCAACACGTGGATGATAGGCAGCGGGATTTATTTGGCTGACGGGTATATCTTTTATGATCAATTGAAACACCTCTTGTATGATTTCATGTTGTTTACTTAAACCATTGCAAATGTATCTGTTCTGCGATCCGTTTCATCATTACTGGAGGAACGCTCATACCGCATACATACTGCGTTGATGCATCCATAAAGTCATAATCCAACGGAAAAGATTGCATCAAAATAATATCCCTTTTTGAGATGTAATATGGTTCGTCATATCTAATAAAGACAGAACCGCTCGCTAGTGTTGGCGGAACTAAACTGTTTTTAACTAATACTGTATTGAAATTCCGCTCTTTACCTTCTGTTCGTTTAGTTATGTCTCCAATGTTGCCGTCAGATGGCTGCCGCTTAATCCATCTTTTATACGTTTTACTCGATTCATTCAGCCTTGACCCATGTCCACTTCTAAACTCTCCATATGTGATTGGTGGTTCATTGAAAGCCAATTTCAGTGGTGGTAAGTTCAAGTCCTTTCGGCGGCCAATGAAAAAGACCCGCTCTCTTCTCTGCGGGACTCCCATTGTGGCAGCGTTCAGCAAGAACAGCTGAACGTCATACCCTATTTCTTTTGCACGCTCTATGACAAGTTTCACATACCCTTTAGCTTTTCCTTTGATCATGCCGCTTACGTTCTCAGCTACAAAGGTTTTAGGTTTCAAACGTTCCACAGCATCTAGGTAATGAAAGAACAAATCGTCTAGTTTTTGGACAGCTTGGCCCTCTCTGAACGCCTTTTCTCTTCCCCAATCCTCTTCTCTTTTTCCGGCTGTTGAAAACACGCTGCATGGCGGCGATCCGTCAAACACATCAAGATTCATGAGTTCTTCAGGAAGATCGGAGAGCGGGATCTGATTAAACTCTCTAATGTCCATGAGATAAGGATATTTCGGCTTGTGATTCTTTTTATAGATTTTCATCATTTGCGGATCGATCTCGCAGTTTCCCAGCAACTCAAACCCTGCTAATTTGTAGCCCATAGATGAGCCACCACCGCATGAGAATGTACTGAACACTTTCAACCCATTGGAAGGGATGTTTTTAAGATCACTCAATTTCCATCTATAGTTCATGTCGTCACCTACTCATTGTATGCAAAACCGCATTTAGGACACGTATGTTCAAATTGATCGTCTCCAAAGTCATCTAAATCAATTTCTTTACTTTCAGATACAGTTCCACCTTGCCCTGTATGCTCCAGTTGCTGCAATATGTCCTCTAGTTCTGTATCACTGAATCCTGTTGCACTTAAATCATATCCTGATTTCTCTAGTTCCTTAATTAGCTCAGTGAGTTTGTATTCATCCCAATCACCATCTATCTTATTAAGGGCAATATTCAAAGCTTTTTCGTCTTGTTCATTAAGCGATACAACTGATACAAGAATTTCACTTGGATTGTCCTCCATCAATACCTTGAAACGTTGATGACCTCCTACAAGATGGCCAGTCCGTTCATTCCATACTAAGGGATCAATGTATCCAAATTTTTTTATTGAGTTTTTCAGAGAGTCGTATTCAGGATCTCCTGGTTGCAGATCAATTCGGGGGTTATATGGTGATGGGTTAATTTTATGTACGGGAATTGTTTTGATGTTCATCGCTGTTTCCTCCTATAAAAACAAATGATGCCGCCCTGAAGGCGGCATCAACTGCTTACTTGATGTAAAATTCGCTAGTGTGGAATGTTCCAAGGGTTGCAACATGATTGCCCTTTTTGTCATAGCGTTCTACGTCCACTCTGAATCGATAAGTGCCTTTCTTGTTACCGAATGATTCTTTGATGTCAAATTGGTCATAAAGTTTTTCACCTGGGTTAAGCGGGTTCGGGGAATTTGTTTTAATTGTCTCCCACTTCCCATTAACCTTTCTTTGTGGAATAAGGTTGGGACCAGCACTAAAGTCGTTGTGGTTTTGCACCGCAATTCGTACGACCTTATCCTCTCCAATTTTGTGATTAGCTTTTGTCGGGTTCGCCGACACTCCAAATCCTGATGCCATGCTCATCATCTCCCTTTTTTATTTTTGCGCTCCTATCCCTCACCAAAGCACGTGCAGCCATACACCCAAAAGACGACTGTTCCCATTAGGTTATCGTTTCCTCCGGATACGGCCCCCTTGTCTTTGATACGTTTCGCGTCTCGTTCCCATGATTTCTTCCCAATCTCGCTTTGTTATCGGATCAGCATCGCTCTTCTTACTATTAGAACCAGGAGCAATGCTTTTAAATTGCTTTAATGTCTCTTTAGAAACAGAATCCCTGATCTTCATTTCACTCGCTCCTTGCCGAATAAGCACCACCTTACGCTATTCGCTTAAATAGATTTTGATTTTGCAATGATGACTACACTCCGAGAGGATGCCAAGTACAGTCAATCATCAATTAAAATGAAAAACTGTCCTCGATACGGCTGCCGCAGACCAGCTGCTATCCAGGCTCAGAATGTCCCTCTCGTATGGCCACATTCCTCAACACCTTTGTTCCGTATCCAGATACGCCATTGATAAGGGAAAGGCGCGTCTCCCAATAAAAAAAGCGGACACCAATCAAGGCACTTAGAGTGCTCAATGATCAGCGTCCGCAGGTTCTTCCTTCTGGACAAAATATTCACGTTCGTTTTGCTTGTCTCTATCATACGATGATCCACTTAGGAAAAAAGGTCCCCTTTTTATCCCCCTTTTTGTCGGTTTTTTCAAAAGATATTTAAGTACCAAAAAGCCCTTACATATTTCTCCTTATCTAATATTATGTCATGATTACAATTTTTTTTAGGAGTGTGTTCAAATGAGCTATAGGCGATGTTGTCGTTGTGGAGAATGGTTAGATGTTTGTTGTTGTATAAAGACAGTTTGTGTTCCTGGAAGGCGTGGTCCTGCAGGAATACCTGGTAGACGAGGTGCTACTGGCCCTGCGGGTCCCCCTGGTCCTACTGGTGCTACTGGAGCTGCAGGGGCTCCTGGTGCTACTGGTGCCACTGGTCCTACTGGCCCTTCAGGGGCTACTGGCGCYACCGGTCCTACTGGTCCTTCAGGGGCTACTGGCGCTACCGGTCCTACTGGTCCTTCAGGGGCTACTGGCGCTACCGGTCCTACTGGTCCTTCAGGGGCTACTGGCGCTACTGGGGCTACTGGCGCCACCGGTCCTACTGGTCCTTCAGGGGCTACTGGCGCCACCGGTCCTACTGGTCCTTCAGGGGCTACTGGCGCCACTGGGCCTACTGGCGCTACAGGGGCTACGGGTGCTACCGGTCCTACTGGCGCTACAGGGGCAACAGGTGTTACTGGCCCTACTGGAGAAGCCTGCTGTCCATGTACAAATCTATTAGCTAACCCTGGATTTGATTTATCAGCTACTGGGGCACCACCCGCATCATGGACATCCGCTACAGCTACTGTAGTTGATTTCCCAGATGCTCATAGTGGTCGTTTTGTTGGAAGTCCTACAACTCCAACCATACAATCGGTTAGTATTCTAGGTTTAGACCCTAACCCTCCTGTTGGAACAGTAGCAACTCCTGGCTTTATCAACCAAATTGTTCCTGTTTCAGAAGGTTGCTGCTTTACTCTTACGTTTGCAGGTGATGTGCGAGCAGGAGGAGTATTAGTTGCATCGGTTTCCTTCCCACCTCAAACATGCCCACCATTAATCACTAATACGGGTACTGCTGAAGGAACAGTGACAACTAACCCAATATTTACAGAGGATATTCCGCATATTATAGCGGTATCTAACCAACCTCAAAGTGTCTTTCAAAATTATTCATTAACAGTTTGTGCACCACCAGGAGCGACTACGGCTTGTATCACTTTCCAAAATATAGGTAACCCTGCTCCAGGGAGTCAAGCTTTAGTCGACAATGTCGTCTTTAAAAATGCAGGTGGCCCATGCGATACGTGTGTTCAAAACTTTTAATATTAAAGAATTGGCAAAGGCATGTGAGTAAATATGGCTAGAAACTGCGGATGCGGAAGAAGAGTTTATAAAGAAGGAGATTTCATTGTTAAAACGAGCTGCCCTGAAATCACTTTAGAAATTATCCAAAAGGAAGATTTGTGTTTTCAAGTTAAAGGAAAAGTATCATGCAATACACTTCCTTTACAACATGTGAATGTAAATTTATCAAGTTCATCTGAAAGTATTTTAAAACCTCAAATATCTACTACTGATAAAGATGGAGGATTTTCATCAGAATTAAATTTATTAGAGAATTCAGCCAAGGAAGTTGAAGTTACAGCAACTGTGATATCTAATAAATCACCTGTAAAAAAGTCAATAACAATCAACTTTTAGTTTTAAAACTTTTTCTAAAGATTAATAAAAGATACACTAAGATTTCTTACAAAGAGAGGGGTTAATTTCACACTACCCCTACTCTTTTTCTTAAAGACTTTACTCTTGCAGTAATTAAATGATTCCAAGCGCTGTCGAAAGGTTAAACGTCGCTTGCTTTTTCAATTTGTAATACCGGTCCTTCTTCAGCCCCAACTCTTCACATACCTCTAAATCTTTTACGAATCGTGATGAGAGATACTTCATGCGGATGATGTCTTGCTCAATTTCATCTAGGCTGTTTTCTAGCGCTCTTTCTATCTGTCGAACCTTCAGTTCATTTAAAACTTCCTGGTTCCTGAGAGAAGGAAAAAGGCCTGTTGCGCCGTTTGCCTGCTGTTCCTTTCTGTTTTCCTCCTTCACCTTAAGGGCCCTATAGACCTTCAGCTCCTTGATTAGAGCATTTCTTACTTGTTTCTCATCGATACCTGGCAGTAGACACAATTGTTCAGCTCCCATGTTTCTCACCCTCCTTCTATAAACAATGAAAGACATAGACCAAGGCAATTTTGCACCGATCTATGTCGTATGATTTATTCTTCTAATTGCTGAAAAGCTGATTCAATCTTTTCAAGAATCCCTTTTTCGATTTCAGTTAGCTTATGGCCGTGCATTTTTGTGTGTAGAATGTTGTCCTTGATAGCAACAAGTTCTGATCTATCAAATTTGAAAAATCCTTTAAAGCAGTCAGGAAGAATATCTATTTCCACTTCGTCTCCAAAAACGTCTTCATGCAAGAAGAGAAACCATGTATCTTCGTGATGATGCTCCCCTCGTTCCAAAATGTCTTCTTTTGTTTCCGCGACTGTTTGGAGCAGAAAGCCGCTCTCGTTGATTAGTTTAGTTTCATCTGATAGGTTTGATAATTTAATTGTCATTTCCGCACCTCGAATGACGGCGTATAGATATGGCCTTTGACGCCTGTCCAATTTTTATATTTATAGATGGTCATCTTGATACGATGCGTACCGGATGTGTGATTGACTATATAAAATTCTTTTGCAGGTGTGGCGTTCTTAAATGATCCAACCAAGCTGAACCGCTGATCTTTCCATTTGCCACCTACTCGTTTTTGCAAAGTGAAACGATAATATACCGTTTCAGAACCCGTTTTACTTGCTGTGACATCAATACTCTTGGCTCGCGGCGTATATGAATTGGCATCCGTTGATACGCTGACTGTATGTCCTCCAATTGTTTTATATCCGCTCGTTACTGCCGCAGCAGACGGCGCACAAAGCACCGAAGCAACAATAATAGATAGTGTGATTAGTAGTTTCTTCATTGTTTACTCTCCCTTTTCAATTCGCCAATTTTAGAATATATAGCTGCCATCACTATGCCTGTTTTAGTGATTTCAGGATCATTAGCAATTAACTTGTTTTGATTTAACCTTACTAATTGCTGTCTGGTGATGAGTTGCAAATTGTCTAGTTTTACATTGAGCTTATTCCCGTCTAAAAAAATTAAACAATGGCCACTTGGGATCGGTCCGTTTTCTTCTTCCCAAAGCACCTTATGCTTATGTTTCCATCGTTCTTGCGAAGGCCCATCATCAGACACCTTGATCAATATATAACCGTCTCGATCAACTCTTTCATAACCTACAGGCTTGTAATTTGAAGGCCTGTGTCCTGGTTTGAAAGATGTTTTATTTCCGCTAACATTATAAATGCCTTTTGTACCTTTATTGAGCGGTGCATGCCCTTTGGGGAAATAACCGCTTAAACCGCTAGAGATTTTACGATTATGCTTCCAGGTCTTCACTTGTTGTCTAGTAACATTTAAACCAAATTTCTGGTTGATCAAATCTGCTAGTTCTTGATTGAGTAAACCTGCAGCATGTGAACGGATGAAAGATTCTTGTTCTTCAGTGAATAACCTCACCTTTATCCCTCCAGCATTTTCGGTTTCTCAAGATCTTTTGATTTGTACTCTGTATGAAATTTTTGCGCTTGTAATACTAGTGCTCCATTAGAAATTATGCGATTGGCCACATCAGTAACAGCTTTGGAACGTTCAATTTCTTCTTGAAGTTCCTCACCTTTTAAGTCTTCGTCACTCAACCGCTCCAGCTGCGCAAATAAATGGTTGTTCAAGTCTCCTAATGTATTTCTCATCTTCATTCATCCTCCTCATGTCTTGCCTTGATCCTTTCAAATTCTTCGGTTGTATAATCTACATGAACAGGATCGTAACAGTTAGTGAGATCATTAATATCAAGAGGAGCATTGTGTTGAGACACTAGGTTGTAAAAATCGGTTAAATCTTGATCACTTGGCTTCTCACGATCTTTTCTAATGAGACACAACGCATCTATAATTTCTTTTACATCTCCATTAGGATCAGTTAAATCCATAAAATCAGGTCCATAGCTTAGATAGCGTTCAGTTCGTTTGTTTTTAAATACAATCGCTGGCACAGTTTTCATATCAGAAGCCCTCCTGCAAATCTTGTATATCGCCTTGATAAAACGTCTGTTGCTTAATTACTACAAATGTAATAGGGGTACTTCCTAACTGTGTGTAGGACCCGAATTGTTTAAGTAGAGCTTGTTTCGTTTCTTCCGCCGTTGGGTAGTGATCCCACTTCCCACAAGTGAATCTATCTAACACTTTAAGAACAAAAATATTCTTTAATTCCACAATAATCTCCCTCTCTTTTTTCACTCTGCTCGCTTGGCCTGTTCATTAAATCGGCGCAGCAGCTCATCTTTAATTGTTTCAGCTTTTGTTCTTTGTCCTTTGATGTAAGGGCTATTGATGCGATCACCAGACAGCACCGCATCCCCTATTCGTCGTTTGATGTCTTTCAGAGCCATCCAAAGCCCTTCATATGACATGTTTTCAGGTGGTTTAAACTCCATATGATCCTCCCTCAGAACAGTGTCAGCTGTTCCTGGTGTTGTTCTTTTTGCTTTATTAAAAAATGCCTGGCTTCAAATGCTCCATAGTGTGAGCCAGGACTATCAAATTTTGATACATAATAATGAGCGGAACCGAGAGGAAAGAGAAAGTACTCTACGCCCTTATCTAGCGGTGTAAACTCATTAGTGAGACATATTCCCTTCAAGGTCATGCCACGATTTCCCATGGCAACCGTTCAACCCTTTTCATACTTCCAGCACAGCCGACTTTACCAAGATTCCGACGTGCTGCTGGATAGGATTGATATGTGTCATACTCGCTCCATTTTGCATCTGTTAAGAGATCAGAACGCCAATAGGCAACGTATCCGCTCGCTGTATTGACAATACAAAATTCAGCAAATGGTGATTTTGAATACCAGATTTCTTTCATTTTGACTGCCTCCCTGCAGGAGGAAGCTCCTGCTATTTTATTTTGTGTGAACTGCTGTAATTCAAATTGGTGAATTGGCCGTCACGTGTAGTGATTTCCGTTTTCCCGTAAATGGGTGCTTCGGCCAAAAATGCTTGATTGGAATGGCCATCTAGGATAATGACTTTCACTTCTCCTTTGGTCATAAAGTTATCAATGGAGATGGTTGAGTCTGTAAGTTTGTAAGGATTCTTCATGCGCACAAGGCCTCCCATGTTATAATGAATTGTCGAGATTCATTAGAGCCGGAGCCTTGTGCTTTGGTTCTTTTTATTTGTCCAGAAAAGCTTGCAGATCACGTACGCACATTCTAAAGAGATGTTCATCATTTAAGTCTAAGGACAAATCGATCAGAGCCTTTAATTCATCTTTAGTGATCGTTACATCCAAGTTTTTAGCCCAATGTTTAGGAACAGCCGTAGACTTTCCTTTAGGCGGCTTCACTAAAAGTTCATATTCAGAGATTTTCACGACGTAACCAGATATATGAAACATTCTGCGATTAACTTCACCCAAAGCTTCCACCCAATCGCCTTCTACAATCTTTCTCATTTCCTGAAGCTCCTTCCACACTTCGAGCAGTAAGGACCATTGAAAACCCGCGTGCTAAATTCCAACCAATAACCACGCTGCACCGAAACTATATTTCTACATTTGAAGCAAAAGAAGTGCTTGTGTTTGAAGAAGAATTTGATTTTATTAATCATCTGACTATCCTCCATCCTTTCCTAATCCGACTGTGCAGTTCATATTTTTTAAGTGGTTCATAGAGGTGGACGCGCTGTCCATCCTCTTCGCGATAAAGCAAGAACCACCGTTTTGAGCGTTTGCGTGCCACCTTATGCAGCCCCGTCTTCCTCATCTTTTTGATCATCTTTAGGAAGATCGTATTCATCTGGAACGCTATCCTCTGAACCCTTTTCGTCTTCAGCTGCTTCTTCATTCTTGGTTTGCATCGGTTCAGCTTCGTTGGCTTGATCCTGCTTCCAGTCCCACCATGTTTCAGCGAGCGGAGCAACTGCTGCTCGGTAGTCATTGATCAGATCAACGATTGCACCGGAGGACATCTCAAGCTCTGTGGCCAACTTGCGGTATGATTCACCCTCAATTCGCCGTTTCGCAATGTCAGCCATATTCTCTGGGAAACCTTCCTGTTCTGGAGCCATGCCTTCAATGATGAATTGATCCACCACTTCACGCTTAATCTCCATCGGTTTTTCTTCAATTTTTGGTTTTTCTTCAGGCAAACCAAGTTCAGCCTCTAACTGTTCCGGCTCAGGATCAGCTATGTGAACCACGCCGCTCTGATCCACTTGATAATTTACAATTGGTCGTTCAGTGTTTGCGTTAATCTGCACGTTATAGCGGACAATATCGCTCTCAATTTCAACACGCACATCGTTATCAATCATTTCAGCAAGGTTTTGAATGCCGTTTCCCAGCTCCTTCGTTGAAATTTCAAGAACCAATTCAGTGACGCCTTTAGGCTTGTGATTCACTTTTTTAACGAAACCATCAAAATTTATAAAAGACATATTTTGTTCCTCCTAGTAATTAAGAAATTTTTTTCAAAGCTTCTTGTTGATATTTTGTTAAATCTACTTTTGTTTTTAATGAACGTGCTATTTGAGCCAAGACGAATGCGTCTATCACGTTGTCACTTTTATGTTCAAATCCCCAACGTTTATAAACAGGTACAGGTATTTGATCTTTTTTAACGTTTCCTTTTCCTGTTGCGAACTTTTTCAAAGTGGTTGGAGGAACGTCAACATAATCTATTTTTTTGTTTATAAGCCTCGCCCTTATTAACCAACCAATGCCGTATTGAGTGTCTACTGACGATCCTTTAGAACCGTAAGAAAACCCTTCAATACATACAAAGTCAGTTGGTTCTATTAAATTTATTATTTGGCTGGCCAAGTCCATAAAGCGTTGCGGATCTTCTTCTACAACTGAGGTGATTTCTTTGGTAAGAATTACATTTCCCATTGCATCTTGAATCACGAGCCCTGTTTTCGTTGAAGGATCAATGCCGACAAATCTCATTGTTCTTTTCCTCCTAAAACATAACGACTTTTCGCATGGTACAAGTACCCCTCTTCATCTTCATGATCCCAACCGTTTTTCATATCAGCAGGCATGATTTTCACCTTTGTTTCACAGTTGTCACATGCGGTGTATCTAAAGCCCTTATAAACCTGCTTGTCCTCTTTCAATCCACACTCAGGGCATTGAAATTTAGTCTTCCATTTCATGCGGTCAGGTTCCGGATTTTCCTTTTGAACCAGGGCTATGCTTTTGACTTGATCCATCACGCTCACGTGTTCTCCGATGCTCGCATTCAAAGTCCGTTCATTATTCAAAAGAGCAGTTGATCTTGGTCTCGTTCTCTTTGGTTCTGTTGATTTCGTGGGAGCAGGAATAGTTTTCTTCTCATCGTTTGACTTAGACATGGATTGATCTTGATGAAATGGCTTGCTATGATTGGTCGCTTTGTCAGTATGAGTTGGTTCTATCGCTCTGTTAACTGATGATGGTGCAACTGCTGAAGCCCTTTGTCTTCCGTTTGGATTTAAAGAACCTCTATGCATATACATGTCTAGTTTAGTGATCAACTGACCGACTTCTTCAGCAGTGTAATTATCCGCTTCAAAGTTCACTTCTTTACCATTTGAAAAGTCTTGGATTTGTAGTTTAATCATTCTGCTTCCTCCTCAATCGCCATCCTGGCATTGTAAGTTTCAATATCGTTCCCTCGCTCACATTTGGCTGTAATGACTAGCATTTCGAGCTCATAGAGCGGTTTTGTTGCGAGACTTTCAATCTCATTTTGTTTATATCCAAGACGCTTCAGTTCTTTGTGCAAGAACTGTTTGCGTTGCTCGCTATTGATTGTCATGTTCATTCCTCATTTCACATTGCGGCTTCCATTTGCCGCGATAAATTTACAAACTTCCCGTACTCTTTCGCAAATGCTAAATTTACTGTTCCAGTCGCACCATTACGATGTTTAGCAAAAATGATTTCAATAATATTTTTAGATTCGCTTTGCTTGTCATAATAGTCGTCACGATAGAGGAACGTAACAATATCAGCATCCTGCTCGATGCTTCCAGAATCACGTAGATCGGACAACATCGGACGCTTATCTTGTCGCTGCTCTACTCCACGTGAAAGCTGAGATAACAGAACAATTGGAACCTCAAAATGCCTGGCCATAAGCTTTAATTCTCGTGTTATTTCCGCAACTTCATGGTTTTTACTTTCTGGTTTCCCAATAGGAGTGATCAACTGTAAATAGTCAATGATCACTAAATGATCTTGATCAGGGTGTTCGTTCTTGGTTTTTCTAATTCTAGAACGAATATCAGCAACGGTTTGAGATGGCTTATCATGAATATGAATATCCAGGTTTTCATATACGCCCATTGCTTTAAAGGAGTTCTCATGATCATCCTCACTAAAGAATTTTTTTGGATTTCTCCACTTAGTGTTCTCGATTCTTCCGATGTTGCTTAACATCCGATGTGTCAATTGTGTATCAGACATCTCAAGGGAAAAAATATCAGTTACACCTTTTTTATAAGCATTGTTAATAGCTAGATTTAGTGCAAAAGCGGTTTTCCCCACTGATGGTCGCGCAGCCACAATGATCAAATCACTTTTTTGCAGACCGCCTGTCATAGCATTAAGGTCTGCTAGACCAGTGTCTACTCCAGTGACATCACCTTTTTCTTCTTCCAAACTCATGAAGATTTCTGTCAAAACATCTGTTTTCGTTCGGGTTGTAGTTACACCCACTTCCTGCACTTCAATGGTCTTTTTATAAAGATCTGTGATGCCTTCATCGCATGGGGAGTTAGCAAAAGCTAAAGCCGCACTTTGTAAATCTCTAAGTCTAAAAGCATCGTAGATTAGAGTTTCATAAGTTCCAAAAGAATGTATTGAGGGAACAGAACTTGCTAAGTTAGTTAAGTATTCGAATCCCCCAACAGCCGCTAAGGCTTCACCCAAGGAAGCTGATATATTTGCTAGTTCAACCTGTCTGCCTAGCTTGTCCACTTCCCTCATCGCTTTAAAAATCTGTTTATGTCGTTCCTCAGCAAAATGTTTGGGCTCAAGTGTAGTTTCTTTGATAAGGTCGCCCTCAATGATGATACAACCCAATAAAAACTGTTCAGCCTCTACGTTTCGCAAATTTTGCATTTCTTACCCACTCTTCCTGCTTCTCTAGAAATTCATTTTTCTCTGGTTGGTTGACCTGTATCTCAGCAATGACAGGTGGGAATCGTTTTTCAGCGATATGTTGATTGATCTTTTTTAAAACAGGTTCATATGGCAGTGCAGTTAAATGCTCTAGCCAAAGCCTGATTCTTTCTTTTCCGATCGCATCTGTAGAAAGTTCAAATCTAGGGTAGGCAGCAGCTATCCTTGTTAAGATAGCCATCGCTTGGTCCTTTGTCATGCTAATCATCCTCCTCCAAATTTAATGCCATTTTCTTTTGCATAAGCCTCTAATACTGATAGGTTGTCTTGTTGTCTCTTTGGTTTAAATTCAGATATGTTGCTAGGTGGATTTTGTTTAGCATGCCATCTATCAAGGATGCCCTTCTCCAGGTAAGAAAACGATTTGATGCCGTCCGCTCTATGTCTTGGTCGGTATTGATCGAATATCTCGTCGATCCACACCAATATGTCTTCAAGGGGTATCTGCTCCTGAATGATCCTCTCAATGGCCTGTGCATCATTAGGAGTGATCATCAATCCTCCACCTCTTCGTGATAGATACTTGTCTTCGATTTGTTGGAAAGGAGAATCATTTCCTACTGGCGATCTCTCTTCTTCCTCTTCTTTATATTCTTTAATTCTTGAATTCTTTAATTCTTGTTTTGGTTCTGCAATCGTTCCGCAATCGTTCTGCAATCGTTCCGTTGAAGGTTCATTAGCCGTTCTGTAATTAGAATTGTTTTGACCGTCTAAGCCTTGGTATGACTCGTATTTCACTATGGTGAATAGTGTTCCAATATCCGTTTCGCAAACGGTGACCATACCGTTCTCAACAAGTTTCTTTATGGAACGTAAAATTGTACTTTTAGATACTTTTTTCAGGGCTCTTCGTTCCTTATAACCAAGGTCCTCACACAACTTAGAATAGGAGCGGATATACTGACCCTTCTTCAATTCAATGCCGTTAATTTTGATCCCGTCTTGATGGCTTGCTTTCAATAACAACAATGTAAAAAGCCTAAAAGTAGTAACATCATTCCAGATTTCATGATCAAATATCTTTCGATGTAGTTTAATCCATCCAGTAGACAAACAAATTCCTCCTTCCCAACTATTTGCGTTTGAGTCTACAAATAGCGTATTTGCCTTTGATGTCGATCAATTCGAGATGCGGTTCATACTTGGCCATATATGTCGTGATATACATCATCAATACCTTTTTCCGCATTTGCGGAGCGGCTGACATCGCCAACGTAATAAAACAATAAGGATAAGCTGTTTTAAAAAGCTCGCTCATAAGGGAACATAGACAACCTTTCCTGTTTCTTTTGCTATTTCTTGTTTGAATAGTTGCTCATCACTGTTTGTGTCAGATAGGTGCAATAACCATATTTCCTGCACTTTTGACAAGTCATTTGCAGCTAGGAATGTCTTTACATTCTCAAGGCTGAAATGCGACTGGATGAGCCGGTTACGCATGCTTTTGTGAATACTCCCATTCTCAATATTTGCATCCAAGATTGCTTCAGAATAATTGCACTCAACCATGATGTGCGTGAGTCCAGGGAACTTGTATTTGATGTAATAGGTATCAGTAGCAAAGAGGAGCTTGTCTCCGTCTTCATTAGCCAATAGGAAGCCATACGGCTCTGATACGTCGTGTTGAACATCAAAGGGCATAATAAGCCACGTGCCGACCCTAAATGTTTGTCGGGCTTTTACAAGATTGATTCTGTGATGATTTTCCACTCCAAGAGCTTGTGCCGTCCCAAGAGACATATAACAATCGATTCCTGCACGCAAAACATCTTTTATAGCCTTGCAGTGATCACCATGCTCATGAGTGATGAGACAACCAGCAAAGCTCATATCGAAATCAAAAGCACGTTGCATCTCTTTGAAAGTGATACCGCACTCCAAAAGGAGCGGGGTTTTACCATCAGTCACCCGATAGCAATTCCCCTTACTGCTTGACGAGATAGCTTCGATCTCAATCAAAATGGTGGCTCCTCATTCAATGCAGAAGGCTTTTCATCATGTCCATTTGATGATTGTGGCTCAGGCTCTTCACGTTGCTTTATTTCAGGTGTTTCTTGGTGCTGTTCTGAATCTTCTTCAGGTTCATTGAAACCAACATCAATAATTTCTGAATTAGCATTCTCACTAATTTCTTTTTTCACTTCATCCGGTGTAACATCAACCCGCTCATTGTCATACTCATTCTCGGTTGAATTATTGATTGCTTGGACAAGTAGATCGCTGTCATCGCTTGTGTTTATATATCTTTTGGCAGCACGATTAATCACTGTTCTTTGGGCCATTTCCTGCGGAAACTTTTTCTGAACCGCACCACTTGTTTTCGATTGACTCCAAGCAGTTTCGATTTCTTTCTTTGTCATCGGGGTTAGTAGCTCAATGTCATCAATGGTTTTTACAACTGCATAAGCTCCAATGATGTCTTTATCTCGGTTTTCAAGCTTCGTTTCATGTTTAATAAGTTTTTCTTGCCCTCCATCAATCTCATATTCAAAGACATCCCCTTCATAAATCACGTTTGACCATATATCCTTGACATTGGTCAAACGTTTCAGCACTGCTTGTGTGCCAAAATATGAGCGGTTCATCTGCAATTTATTCCCGTACACAATGAAATAACATTGAGTTTTTGCAGGGCTTAAACCTTGAACGACCATATCTAGCAAGGAATTGGCAATAGATTCTCTGGTGCAGACTTCTAAAGCAGGCCTCCCTGATTTATCCTTCACTTCTTGAAGTTTAAAAAATGCACTCTTTAATGCATTGCTAGCATTATAGTTTGATGGCAGGACTAACCCTTCATCTTGTAATCTGCCTAGACTATTGTTCACATCATCAGTAATGTTTTTTTGTATATGTGCCAATTGATTCTGATTACTCATCCGTATCCTCCTCATAAATAAATCTGACCTTTTTGCCTTTATGCTCTCTTAGAAAGGTCTTTAGCATTTCAGCAAAATCCGATGGACCTTTTAAGTCTCTTTCCAAGATTGCATCTTCAGGACATTCAGAAAGCGGGCGAACGTCCATGACCTGTTTACCATCAATCAGAAGTTTTTCACGTTTGCAATCTTCCCAACCTATACCTGAAAGAACTTTCACCTCTACCACTTCACTCATGCGATCACCTCACAATCTACAGTCAGCAAGTTGTCATCAGTTTCAACTCGCAGCTGCTTGTCTGGTTTGGAAACTATCAAGCTGATAACTTGTGCATTGACTTCTATCAGATCAGTAACCGCCTCGCTGTTATCAACGAAGATCGGCGCAGAAATACCATAATGCTCATTTAACGTATTAATGATGTCTAAACCGACATTAATACGTGCCGCATTGTTTAGACCTTTAGAGTAAGGCACGCCTTCATAAAGCGTTTCACAGGTTTCTGTTAAACCGCCGTTGACTTGCTCTTCAAAGAGCTTGAAGCGGGCAAATTTGAATTTGCTGTTTATCTGTTCTTCCATAAGGTTCATTTTGGTGCGTATAAACTCCTCAATGAGATAAGTTTCTTGTTCTACTTCGTTATATTCATCAGCCATTTTACGTTCTTCTTCCTTTAGCTCCTCAATTCGGTTGAGGGCTTTTTGAGCTTGATCGATGCGAGAAAGATCATTGCGGATCAAGGTCATTTCCTGCTGTTTTCCCTTGATCTGTTCATTAATGGCTTGAACAGTTCCACTTGTCTCCTGCTCACCAGACTGGATCTCGTTATTGATCTTTTCAAGCTCCTCTACCTTGGCTAGATACTTTGGATTATCGGAAAGCGGAGCAATGGACGCTTCAGCTTGCTCCATATCTTCTTTCAGTTTTTCAACGGCTGCTGTCGTAAATTTCTCTTCCAAGATCAAAAGCTGAATCTTCTCATCAACCTCGTATAACTCGTTCTGCTTATTGTCATATTCAATCCCTAATTGCTTTCCCTTATCGACTATGCGCTCTAGGGATTCACTTTTTTGTAAATTGAATTTCTCAATAGCAGCTTGAATTTTTTCTTTTGGCAATGCCTGTCCACATGTTGGACAATCTGTTTGATGATCCTCAAACGATTCTTCGTACTTTTTAGACCATTCTTCTCGCAACTCAAAGCGCTCTTTATCTATTTGAGATAGAAAAGATGTTAAGTGCTCTTTCTTCGTGATCAAATTACTGAGATCATTCTGGATTTGAGAAAGATCGTTTTTCGC
The DNA here is from genome assembly GCF_001426125.1 of Bacillus sp. Leaf49. NCBI lineage: Bacteria > Bacillati > Bacillota > Bacilli > Caryophanales > Bacillaceae > Bacillus > Bacillus sp. Leaf49. The sequence continues at coordinate 62,076 of NZ_LMRK01000001.1, forward strand.
TTTGTAGTAGGCTTCTTTTTTCTCATTCACTACCTGAAATCTTTTTGAGTCATACTCATTCATAATTTGTTGCAGATCGCCTTCGAGCTGAAGCATACGCTTCTTTCTATCTGCTCCTGCATCCACTCTGATAGAGCGGGCTTCTTTCTCCAGATGATCTATCGATGTTTGGAGTGCTTTTAAATCTTCTTTCAATTGCTCCTGGTCTATATCCGTTACATCTTCAATAGAACGATTGATTTCGTCAATCCTGACTGGAAATTGCTCTAGGAGTTTAGTGATCTTTTTACGTTTTTCAGCAAGTATGCTCTTTTGTTCATCGAGACTTCTTTCATCTAAGATTGAATAGAGATCGGATAAAGAACTGTTCTTTTTAATTACGTCCTCATCAGTCACAGCTCCGCCGATCTCCATGAGTACGCCCAAACGATCCTGCCACTTCATCTGTTCATTGAAATAAGAAGGAGAAGTTATCAGTTTAAAAATATCCTCAGAGATGATCTCATTGACCTTCTCAGCAAACTCTTTTTTCTTAACTGGTACACCATTCACATGATAATTGGTGGTATGGCCAGAAAAGACTTGCTTTGCTGATCCCCGTTTCTTGGTCCATTTCTCTGAATAGACCTTTTTCAATTCGACAGACTTTCCGTCGATTAAGAGTACAGCCGATACCTCATGATCAACGCCGCTTACCGCTTTGTTATCTTTTGAGAGCGTCTTGATCTCAAAGTCTTTTTTGTTTTGACTATCTTTATCAAAGAGCAGCCACATGAAAGCATCAAATAACGTTGTTTTGCCTGTAGCGTTATCACCATAGACCTTTGCACTTTCTCCACCTGTTTCAAGGGTGAATGATTTTACACCCTTGAAATTCGATAGATGGAGTTCTGCCAACCTGATATTTTTGGTCATGAACAAGCCTCCATTGATTTACAGTGCCAACCTGCTATAATAGGGGTTGACACTTTTATTTTCTTTTTTTGTAATTGGTTCACTTGTGGGAGTGAACCTTTTTAATTTGCATTCACAAATTTGAAGTCAAGTTTCTCCTTCAAATAGCGGTTCAAATTGTCTAAGAGGATCATTTCTCCAACATTCTCATCAATGACGTATTCATCATTTGAGAAAATCTCATCCCCGAAGTAGTCAGTTCCAACAACATCAACCACTTCAACGCCCTTTGGGTATCCAGTGGCATTTATTTGAGTGATCATTGGATGTTCAATGTTCACGTTAAAACACCAACCTTTCTTCGGATCGCATCGGCTTTGAGCTTTTTGAATTTCTCAAAAGCCTCTTGATTAGGGAAATAGAAGTGCGGATTTCCATTGTTGTCCATGAGAATGGAGCCATTTACTTTAGATAGTCTTACTTGGTCGCCAGTGTGATCACTGAATGGTTGTATAACCGCTTTTTCAAAAAACATAATCTTCTTCCTCCTATGATTTATTGATGCTTATTCGCATCGTCCGACTGCGGATGGTGCATGATTTGAGGGGATGGGGTGTGTGCGCATTGTCCATCCGCAAGCCGGACGACAAGAATAAAACTTGTCGTGCTCTTTAAAGAGCGATATAATAAATTCGATCATTTCGATATTCGATTTAAGCAGTGAGTGTAGGAGCTTGCTGCTTTTTTCTTTGTCCTAAACCTAGTTGAGACTTTAAACGGGTTTCAGTTTGAAAATGAGAAATCTTCACAGCCTCGTCATCACGTAACTTACACATTTCCTTTACTTCCTTAGCCTTCATCAACTTGCTTGCAGTGAACATGTATTTCATTTAAATCAACCCTTTCATTTTGTTTTTTAGTGATTTTGGATATGTTACTGGCGTAATCTTTGCAACTGACATCAACAATTGCACCTTTGCTTGTTTTTCATAGCGCTTGATTTCTTTTAAAGATTTAGATATATCTTGATGAGTCGTTAACGCCGTCTCGGTATCACCTTTCTTTAAAGCTTTCATCAATCGTTTTTGCAGTTCTTCGATGCAAATCATTTCTCTTGTTATTGCATCGTTATTGATATTTTTGAAAATCGTATTTCGTTTCTTCATCTTCATCCTCCAAACAAAGCCATAATGGCGGTAATTTGCTGTGTGACTGCCAGTGGATCAATGCCGCATAATGTAGCAATCATTGCTTCTTTAGCGTTTGTGGCTTCCATCCACCGTACATATGTAGGTACATCAAGTACCTTCTGATCATTTTCGATCTTTGATATGCAGCTGCGAGAGCGGCTAAGCATTTCCGCTAACTTCTCTTGGGAAATGCCTGCCTGCACTCGGGCTTTACGAAGCACCACACCCAACTTCACAACCTCCCCACCCCCTTTCAATGTTCCTATCTGGAACATGTTCCGAATTGGAACAGCAAACCTCATATATCCGCTGTATTCTAAGGTGGTAAATTCTTAATCAATCACTGGCTGAAAGTTGGATTCCATTTGTGACATTTGCCATTCTTCAAGAATTTCTCGTTTAAAGAAAATTCTTTTTCTTACTCGGAAGAACGGTATTTGTCTTTCACGAACCATTGTGTAAACAGTGTCGTGATGGACTCCAAGAAAATCAGCCGTTTCTTGAACGTTCATAGTTGATTTTTCCGGCATTTTGAGAACCTCCTTCAGAATTTGTAAACCATAAGAACCGCAAAAATCAATTTATTAACCGGTATTCTCTTTTTCATTTTGTAACTCTTGTGTACCACTTAACTCAAAAAAAATATCCCTTGGATCTTTATTTAAAACACTTGCAATTCTCAGCATAGTGAAACCAGATGGCTCTTGTCCATGAAGTTCAATCTTCGTAATGTTTGCGCGAGACATTTCAGTTCTTCTTGCCAATTCAGATATTGACATTCCAACACCTTTTCTGATCTCACGTAATCTGTTAGTGAAAACCATGTGTTACACCTCCTTGAACAAATAGTAACACAAGGTTTACAGTAGTGTCAATCATGTTTTACACATTTTTTGTTTTAAAGAATTTAAATATAATGTAAACTACGTATTACAGGTGATGCTAATGTCCAAACTTGGAGAATATTTGATAAAAGCAAGAGGAAAACTGTCTCAAAGAGAAGCTGCCAAACGAATTGGCATAAGTCATACCTACCTTGGGAAAATTGAAAACGGGAAAGACCCAAGAACAGGTAAAGAAATCAAACCAACTCCAGAAACACTAAAATTAATTTCTAAAGCATATCAATGTGATTATGAAGAATTAATGATCAAAGCTGGTTACATCGATGAGAGTGAGACAAGTAATTCTGAAAGTCCCAAACTGACTCAGTATCAAAGAAAGATTTATGAATGGGCAAAATCCCATGATGGATTGTTCTTTGATAGTAAACCGGAAGATGTGGAAGAATTAATTGAAGAATTTGAAGTGGTATACGAGTTGTTTAAAAAGAGAAAAGAAAGAGAAAAAAAACAGAACAAATGATTCCTTTAGGGGGCAATTATGAGGAAGAAATTAATGTTTGTAATTTGCCTATCATTGCTCGTTCTCTTAGCTGGATGTAACTCAACTAAGACGACAGATGAACCTTCTGCAAACTCACAAGAAAAAGTTTCAGAGAAAAGGCAAAAAGAAGCTAATGAAAAACAGACAAATGACAGTTACAAAGATGATGAAACAGGAGAATTATTTAATTACTTAAAAAGCCAAGAAAAAATTAAATCACAGAAAATGGGCCCGCTCAATATAAATTTTGAACATGTCAACTTAATGAAGTTGTCAAATATTCCTGATGATCGACTAAATGAATATCAAAGTTTAACTGATTTAGAACTAACAAACCCTTTTCATTTTATTGATATTAAATTTTCTGTAGAGAATACAGATAAAGAAACTATCAATTTTTCTGGTATTAGTCATATAATTTTAGACACTAAAGAACAGATTAAGGTCAGTAATAATAACCTTTATACTGACATTGAACAATATGATATGAAACTTTTTGGTAACGCGAAAAGAGAATATCAAATTGCTGTACCTATTGATTCTGATGTTTCTAAAATACAAAGCGTTAGAATTGTGATGAGTGCTCCATTTGACGAAAATTTGGATAGCGTTTCCGAACCAAAAGAATTAACAGTTAATTTAAAATAAATGCTCGATAAGAGTATTTATTTTTACCCAAAAATAGAACACCAGTTCCCAAAACTGACTTGAAGGAGCTTATTAAATTGAAATATATCTATACTCATTTAGAAGATAACGTTAATAGACTATATGCAGAAATGAAAATCTTAAATCCTTCTGAACAATCTATTGATACTATTTCTGAAAAATTAGGGATTGAAGTTTGTTATAAAGACATTTCATCAAGAGCCATAATTAATCAAGATACCCAATTTATTATCTTAGATAAGAGGTTGAATAAAAGCATTAGATGGGAAAAGTTTTGTCATGAAGTTGGCCACATTCTTTTTCATAAGGGAAATCAACTGATGATGCCCGATTCATTTAGGTTATATCAAGAATGGAAGTCGAATAATTTTATGTACCATTTTGCAGTACCAACTTTTATGTTGAGATCAGTAAATATACCTGTGGACCCTGACCAAGCAATTCAATTTTTAACTAAAACTTTTAAAGTCACTCCATCATTTGCGAAGCATCGATTAAACCTTTACAATCAAAAAGTTTTTTCTCAGACAAGGAGCGTTTTATATGGCTAGCATTGAAAAAAGAGGCAGCAATTCTTTTAGATTAGTTGTTGAAACTGGATATGATGCTAATGGCAAAAGGTTAAGAAAATATAAAACTATTCGTATAGAGGATCATAAACTGTTAAAAACAAAAAGAAAATTGCAGGAATACCTTTCAGATCAACTCTATCAATTCAAGATGGAAGTCAATTCTGGAGAATATATCGAACCAGAAAAACTAACCTTTGAATCCTTCATCTATAAGTGGAAAGAAAAAAAGCTCTACCAAAAGAGTGGAAAACCTTATTCTTTGACAACATCGGATGTTTATTGGAGTCTCTTAAAAAATCACATTCTCCCCGTTTTTGGACATATGAGGATAGAACGAATAAAGAGTTTACATATCGTAGACTTTTTAGATGATTTATCAAAGGATGGTGCAAGAAAAGATGGTAAGCCAGGAGGATTAGGAGAAAGATCAATATTAGATATTTTTAAATTACTACAGGTGGTTTTTAAAACCGCAGCTGAAGAATGGAAGATTATCAAGATTGATCCAATGCAGGGATTGCCCTTGCCGATCAACGAGAAGAAGGAAATGAACTATTTTGAAGCTGATGAAGCTGCTCAATGTATTAAGGTTCTATATGAAGAAGTTGATATCAAATGGAGACTTTATTTCTTAGCAGCGATGATAGGAGGATTGAGACGCGGTGAAGGACTTGCACTCGAATGGCATTTAGATGTAGATTGGGATGCTGGTGGATTTAAAATTAATCGTTCACTTTCAAAGACAGTTGATGGCAAACCACATGTGAAAGAACCTAAGTCCAAAAGTTCAAAACGATTTGTGCAGATGCCAGATTGGTATATGAATGAATTGTCTCTGTTTTATCATATGTGGAAAAGAGAAAAGGAAAAGCTAGAGGATGCCTGGGAGGGTGGGGATCACCAATACATTTTTCATAGTGGGTTTGGAAAGCCTTATTATTACACAACACCAACTACCCAATGGAAACGAATCACACAAAAATATAAAATAAAAAATATCCGTTTACATGATTTGCGTCACACTATGGTTGCTTTATTGATGGAAGCTGGTGAAAGCATAAGTGCTATTCAAAGACGTGCTGGACATGCTAGCGCCAGAACAACAACTGATATATATGGCCATGTAACAGATGAAATGAAAAAGAGTGCAGCGAGTCACTTTAACAAGTTTGATCCTAAACATCTGAGAAACACAAATTCAGAGATAGGAAATTTCCGTCCCCAAGTCGTCCCCAAGGTTAAAAATAATGCATAATACAAATTTGAGAGTTTTCTCATCAAAAATAAAAAAATAGCCTTCCCCCTTGTATTCTAAGGGGGAATTAAATATAATAATATTTGTTGAAACATCCCGGGGCATTAGCTCAGCTGGGAGAGCGCTACGCTGGCAGCGTAGAGGTCAGCGGTTCGATCCCGCTATGCTCCATTATCAAAAGCCTATCCAATGATGGATAGGCTTTTTCATTTGATTTTACTCATAAAAGCTTATTTGTCTGGTTCTTGAATTGATAACCAAAGACTCCTTTTATCTCAACATCCCCACAGCCTTCTTTTTTAGTCAGTTTAATACCATGGGGTCTATAAATGTAGCGCCCACTTGATAAAATTCGGTCTGTTGCACTTAGATCATATTGGTTACCTGTATACTCTTTGACTGATGACGGAAAATCCGTTCCTGATAAGGATGTTCTGTAGAGTGTTACCTCTAAAGTACAACCCTCTGCATTTAGTATAGAAAATTGGTAGCCATAAGTAGATGGATATTGTTCAGGATTATTTTGACCTCCTGGTACCCACAAATCTTTTTCCTGTTCCGTCATGATGAAATCAACTTCTACTTCTCGATAAATGGTCTTAGCTGCAACCTTATCCATATTAAAATGGAACATGACAATGAAACAAAGAGACATCATTACACATATCCGCTTCATACAACCCCTCCATTCATTTTTACCATTATACAACAAATAACGCCAAAAATGGTTTTATTTTACTTTTTTATAATAGATAAGGGTTGATTCATTCCATATGTGTTAACTTTCTATGACCTTTCTTAATGTTTCTTTGGTCTTTGGACCATATATGCCATCTGGGGTTAACCCATGCATCATTTGAAATCGAGACACTGCATTCGCAGTCTTGGGTCCGTAGTACCCATCGATTCCATTATTGATCGCTCCCTTATCAGGATAAAAATAAATCGATGCTAAGGCTTGTTGTACGGCTTTTACAGCTGACCCTTTTGTAAGAGGCTTCGTCACTTTTAAAATACCTGCAGGCAAACTGTATGTTTTTTTGACCTTGTTGGTTTTAGATGTTGATCTCGTTGATATGGTTTTGATAGATGTTTCTTTCACAGGTTTAGCTGTTGTCATTTGACTTGATGCTGATGCAATACCAGCTTTGAAGCCATCCCACCGATTTAACAGCTTACGCGGACACTCTTTCCCGCTCCAATGCTTATGCGGCACCACGTTTGATAAAGGAATTCCTAAATCCCCCATCAGTTTTCGAATGAGCCATTGGGCGTTTTTAACGGCTTGTTCAAAGTTACCGCCTGCATTTTCACAAATTTCAATTCCAATTGATTTCATATTGCCGGTTCCCCTGCCATCTCCTGCGTGCCAGCCATTTTCGTTTAAAGGTAAATGCTGATAAATGACCTGATCATCGACCGTGTAGTGCCAGCTAACCCCGGTACTTGCCCGAGCAACAAATGCTGCATGATTTGCCGCATCAGCCCCCCGTCCAGTGTTCGATGTATTATGCACCGTAATATAGAGCGGCTTCATCCTGTTTCCTGGTCTGTTGCGATTTTGTTTTGGGATGAGTGCTTGAATGATCTTCACCATATTGTTTCTCCTTCAAAAATTATTTTGTTAACCCTCTTTGTTTCAGGGCATCTTTTTGCAATTGACCTTTATAGGTCACATAATTATTTTTAAACCAAGCGATCACGGCAGTGACCATAGTGAAAATTGTGGAACCTGCCACATATAGTGCCTCTCCTACGGTTTGCACTTGCTCCTCGCTAATCGGCAGCACTGTTTGTCCAAACATGACAAGCGTTTGGTTGATAAGCGCAATAAAAAGAAGCACTGTGCGAATCACAGTGCCTTTGTCGAATGTTTTCATGATGTTTTCCTCCTATTTTAAATTTCGTTCAATTTTATCGAGCTTGTCGATCACGACGTCATACTTCTCACTAAACTTTGCTAACACATCATTTTGCGCTTCGATTTGTTCATTGAGTTTGTTTTCTCTTTCCTTTGTTGTGTTTAATACGTAAAACAGCACCCAACAGAACAACACCGCAAACGGTCCTTGTGTCATTAAATATTGAGTCAAATCCATTTCCACTACACTCACCTACTCCCTCACTTTGCACATTCTAAAAGAAGGCAAAATAAAAACGCCTATTCAGCGTTAGTTGCATATTCTTCGTTTGTTATTTCTTTGTATTGTTCCGGCGTAATCTTCTCGAAACGAACAAATTTTGCTACATCTTCATTTTCATAACACTTCCATTGATAGAACAATGAAATACTACGGAACCAATCCAATTACATAACCCCCTTTTCAGTCAGCAGCATGACAAGTTCTGATGTTGTTTTTGATTGTTCTTTTGCTCTCTTTTCTGACTCGGCCAGCTGCTCAAGCAAATCGGCGTTTTGCTGTTTTAATAGATCCATATCTGATGTTGGCAGCGGCTTTACCTGAAAGTGATCAATGTATTCTAGAGTTGCCGACTCATACCATGCCCTTTTCTCTTCATTGTATTTACCTTTATACAAACCATCTTGAGGTCTTACATCTGTATGCCCTTTTAGGATGTCTTCGCCTTCTTCAATTTCTATTTCTTCTCCCGGGATGTAATTGAATTTATCATCGTATTTATATATCCATTTCAATTTTATCCCTCCTGTGCCGATATGAATTTAAAGCCGAAAGTAATAAATTCATTTGTATTTGTCGTATTGGAAACGCTTTGTATATACACATTACCATCAGTATTAATATGTGTCCTGTGTGTTTGCGGTGTTGAAGCAGCACCAATACTTGATGCTACCCCTATAAAATGCATCCCCTGTATAGGACGATAACCACTTGGCAATGTGAAAGCAGGTACTTCAAAACCTATAGTACCTCCTGTCATAGCTCCAATTAACTCCACCTCTCCAAATGGATTCTTATAAAATTGCACTTTTTGAGTGCCATATTGTTTCCATCCGTTTAATAGAGTGGTTGGGGACTTCCATTCTATTTTCTCTGTGTCGGTTAACAAACGTTTCCAGCCAGTAAAAACACCATCAGTATGCACTGTTCCAAACCAATGCATATTGTCATAACTTCTAATGATATGAAGAGTCTTACGTTTACCGGCTGCTTCTAGAATATCTACATTAAACCACGAGGCATCGGTCGTCGTTGGCATATTCACTGCATTCGTTCCAGAGACATAATAAAAACCAGAGGGCAAGGTGAGTATATCTGTGCCAGTTGGAATAAGCATTCTAGTTCCATTTGCATTTAATAATGGATGATCGTTCAGCCTCTTCCACCCGCTCCATTCTTGCTGAGTGCCCGTGACATCAGTCGTTGATCGATTGATGTACATATCACCTGTATTATTTGCCCCTATAATCCAGCCATAGGTATTTTCACTAAAAACAGATAAGGCTCTCATAGAACTTCTTGTTGGCAGATCAGGGTGTGCTTCATGGATATACCACGAATGGACGCCTGGTAATTTTGTGAGCTTATCTAAAATACTAGGATCATTTGCATTAATTCTTTCGTAAGCCCTTCCGTCATCAGCAGTAATTTTAGATAATTGTCCTGCATCCCATTTATTTCTTTCATTTTGAGTAGGTAATTGAAGCCAGTTGATTCCGACATCATTCACATGATAGGAAAAACAAAATGCGTTGCCCGATGTATCAATTGCAATTCCTACACCGATGTTATTTTGACCTACTAACTGAAAGCCTCTTAAAGCCGCATTCCCGATTGCGGGAGAATCGACTACTCCAGAACCTCCTGGCGCATAAAATGAACAGGCACCTAAAGATTTAATTCCATTATAAATACTCCCGCCAGCAGGGATATTAACCAACTGGGCCCCGTTATCATTCGTCATTTTATAGAGCTGGGATTGATTCCATTTCTGCTTTTCTGTTTCAGCTGCATGAGATGTTGTGTCATTTTTGTGTTGATTGATTTGGTCCAATAGTCCAGCATCATTTTCAAGAATTACTTTAACCATGTTATTAAACAGTTCCGCATGGGCTTTGTCACTGGTTTTGAAAATACGAGGTGTCTTTATCTCCATCAGATTCTCCTTTCACCTTTCAGTTTTATTACATTATCTTGTACTGAACTTAAAACCAAATGTAATAAACTCAGTGGGATTGGCATTATTTGAAGAAGACTGCACACATACATTTCCATTCTTATCTATTAATGTACGATGAAATTGAGGTACTCCTGGTGTCCCTATACTTGAAGCAACTCCTATAAAATGCATCGCTTGCTGCGGCCGATATGGTGCAGGCAAGTTAAACACTGGATTATTTCCTAAAATCCCACCTTTTATCGCACCTACGATCTCGACTTCCCCTAAGAGATTCTTTCGATATTTAACTGGTAAATTAACAGGATCATATTCTTGCCAGTTGCCTTTAATTTCTTTAGGTGTTTCCCAAGCACCATCTAATAAATCGGAAAGCGTTATTTGCTTCTCCCAAGGTGTCCATGATTCTGCATTGTGTTTAAGAACTCTAAAGTAGGTGTTCTTCCCATAAACAGATTCATAAGCTATTTGAACTAATGTATTGCCATAACTCATGACCAATAAAAACACTCGATTCAAGGAAGAAGAGGGACCGTTTACTCCTGTATTATATATGAGATACATCCCTGTCTCAGTAAGGGTATTGTAGTCTGTCTCGCTAGAAAATCCATGATAAAAGGGCTTTCCATTATCTTGAGTGATTTTTACTAATTGACCGTTATCCCACCTGTTTCTATCGCTTTCTGTAGGCAGCTTTGTCCAAGTAATCGATGTATGACCGGTCTGATAATAAAAGGAATAAGCAATCCCAGAACTATCCACCGCAAAGCCAGTGCCGATATTTTCTTGTCCTACTGTCTGCAGTCCCCTGATTGAAACATTCGATGAAGCCGGGGAATCCTCCACACCAGCAGCTGCATAAAATGTACAAGTTCCTTTATATTTTATCGCATCAAATATTCTTCCGTCAGTTGACACATTGATCAGCTGTCTTCCACTATCTGCTGTGATTTTATAGCTCTGTGAATCATTCCATTTTTTCTTTTCTATTTCAGATGCGTGTACTTTCGCATCATTTGTATGTTTTAAGAACTGCTCTATTAATCTATGATCATTTTCAAGAAGTACTTTGACCATGTCATTAAACAAATCAGCATGTGCTTTATCATTTACTTCAAAAGGCTTTGGTTCTTTTACTTCCATTCAATTTTCACTCCCTTTCTTTGATGCTTGGTGCCATTTCTTTCAGCTGCTCTAGAGTAAGAATTCTTTGCTCATATCCTTCATTTAAATCTTCCATTGAACAATCACCTAGTTCGACTGCTTGTTTGACCAATTCAGGGGTCACCCATTTAAAATATAATGCCATTACCCAATAATTCATGATTCACTATCTCCTTTAAATAAAAGGATCTCATTTTTTAGCTTCTTTAGTTCGCTTGTTAAATGATCACATTGATGTTCAAGCTGTTTTCTCATTAGCTTTTCTTTAGCTACTTCTTGTGCTAGATAATCTAGCGGCAGAGGTGGTTGATATCTTGGATTGATTTGACATTCCTCCCACCATTCTTTCAATTCTTCTACCGTTGGCTCGGGCACATCTAGATGCCACTCGTTTATATACGAACCGTCTCCGTCATTTCTAAGTTCAAAATCTTTTTGCGGGTCTGCATCGGGGTATTTATACTTAATGGCTTCATATAAAATCATCAGAATCCTCCTATACTCTCGGGAAATTTCGTCCGCCTATTTCTGTAATGTCGAAATAGTTGTACCAGCCTGAATTTTCCGACACATATCGACTAACGTCTCCGTCATACCCTACATATAGGTACATTTCTAAATAGTCTCCCTTATTCGCTGGCACATTGGCAGCACCATAAAGCCCGGTACTTAAGCTCAATGTATCAGATGGGCTTGCAGGGCTTTGTCTATGGTGAGCAATATTTTTATATCTTTTTCCATTCAAATAGATCGATAATTCAAAGTTCGCGTATCGTTGAAAGCTTTCAATATAAACACCTGCATTCACTGAATACATTCCGTTTTCAGGGCAGATGAACCGATTATTTTTGATATCAAAATTGTTATGACTGTCTTTAATTTTTCGATTAAAAAGGACTTTTTGATACTCTCCTTTGGTTAATAACTGCTTTCCAGTTGTACCTATATTGGCATGACAAAACCCTGAGATTTTGTGCCATTCAGTCCAGCCAGACCCCGTCCACCAGTGACGACACCACGTACCTGTACTATCAAAATAGCTGCCTGCTTCGTTTCCAGTTCCATAGTAATATTGAATAAATCGAAAGTTACTATATTTTTCATTTTTCACAAAGCCAAATCTCGTAGGATAACCGGTATCATTCGCTTGTCCAATATCCATAAACGTAATACCTATTGGATATTCCTCGCCGCTGACTGATGCATCTTGAATGGCTTGATCGCCTGTTAATTTGAATAAACTTTCATTCGTGATCCCTGCTATTTGTTGACTGAGCGCATTGTCATTCTCCACAAGTGTGTTGACCATCCGGTTAAATAAGTTGGCATGGGCTTTGTCAGAGGTTTCAAACGGTAAAGGTGATTTTATGTCCACTTCTTTTCCCCTCCATTAATAAATATCATCAATCTCAAAAACAAATTCGATGTCGCCGTCTTTTTGTTTGTCTGTCATGGTTCGGATGGCGGTGAATTTGCCCGCTTCGTCGACAAGGGCTAGTTCATTGATGACTTCGCCTGCGAGTTCTCCTTCAGCGATGGTGCAGGTGTAGCGGATTTTTGCCGGTTCCATGAAGGTAAACGAGTCAATATTTTTTTGAATCAGTTCTTTTTTGAGTGCTTGTTCGGTTCCGTCAAGAGAGATTGGTTTTCCATCCTTTGTTCCTCCACTTCCGAACGCCATTTTGACGACTTTTGTGAGTTTTGTTCCTTCTGCTCGTGCCTTTGCCATTTGTTGACGTGCATATAGTGTGGTTACGGTTAATTGATCAGCCATTGTGATCCTCCTTATAGGTCTATTTTTTTAGAAGTTGCTGCTAGCATTTTTGATCCATCAAGCGGAATGGATCCATCGAGAATCCAATAATGCTCCTTGATCAGTAAACTGCCGTCTTGTTCATTTTGAACATGTACCGGTAAGCGGAACGTCATCCTCTTTTTCATTTGATGTGAAAGCTGGTTCTTTGCGCGCAAAGTCAGCGTAGCTGCTTGCTTCGTTTCATGCGATGCTCCAGTCATGACATAATTCAGACGATATGCTGTTTCTTTCTCTTGTTGAAGCAGCATTCTCATCTTTAATGAATGCCGAAAGCGAGCAGGGACCTCCGTAGTACCTCGTATCCCGCTGAGATAGAACGTTCCATTTAATACGAATTCACCATTGAGTAAAATTGGAATATGATCGAAAAAGCCCACTCTGCTTCGCAGTGTGAGCCGCTGGTGATGATCATTTGTTTCATGAACATCGGTATGATGAATGGCGGTGAACGTATACGCCAAATGTGCTGGCTTTAACGTTTCGAGTATTTCGACGATATATCTTGTGTTTTGCAGGTCATCCAGGTTGACACGCAATGCAAAATGATAACGATTGGTTGTAAGTCGGATGATCGCACTCGGATTTTTAAGAAATCGATTCACAGATTTCTCTAATGACAGATACGTAATTGGTGGGATGTTCGACATCATATTAAGTAATCGCGCTCTGCGCAGCTCAATCGAATCATCTGACTCTCGCTGCACCTTGAGCATTCTTTCCCACCGATTCAATCCCCACGTCGCTGTTAAAGGGAAAAATTGATTCGTTACATCAAAAATGGATTCATCCAATTGTTCAAACTCTGGCGCCTCCGTTTTTAGTAAATGATCCACATCATAAATCTCTGTGAAATAAGGCGGCAAGTAGTTTTTCATTTCATCAAGTTTGCTCAATAACCTTCACCTGCCTCAGACGTGGTATCTCAATGTCCTGTAATACTAAGTTTTTTGACTCCCCATTCAATAAGACGTTTGCATAATCGGACACACTCTCTGAATGGTACAAAATATCATTTAAAGCGGACATTCGAATCGTACTTTTTTCAAATGCGATTGATTTTAACAGTGCTTTGACCTTTTCTTCTATTTCTTTTTGCGCACCCTCAAGTGTCCAGTCCATCTGAAGTTCGACGGACACTTCTACGTCAATATCCAGCCACTTGGCGCTTTCCACAGTTGCTTTTGAGCCAATAGGAGCTTGCCCTTCTCCTTCTCCCGGTACAGGATCGATATACTCCTGGACCCTTTTGACAAGAAGCTCAGATGCTACATCTAGATTGCCATCTGTGATGACAATTTTGACCGTTCCCTCTCCATTCCATAGCGGGAACACTTTCGCTCTGCCGACACCAACCACTTCCTCGGCCCACTTTTTGTAATGTGCTCTGTTGGCACTGACAGCCTCTCGCCTTGCGCGTATTAAATACCGATCGTATAATGACGCATCATCTTCTTCCTCTTGCCCTGGTATCACCAATTCCTTCATGATCATCGACTCTAGACCTGGAATGGTATCAAGCGATAGCAGCGGCTGACCTGTTAATTGCCCATTGCCGGCTGTACCAGTTGTCTCGCATTCTAGTGTACCGTCCTTTGAAAATTGAAAATAAACGTCTTCAATAAAGAATCTTGATCCTGCTGGAATGTTTACGTTCTCTGGTTGAATGGTTACGGACCACACCGCTTTGGTGGCTGGCTTTCGTTCAATCCCTACTTCTGCCGCTCGGCGATCTAAAAATTCCCCCTGTGCTGTATCAGCAAAGACAAGCTCAAACACTTGATCAAGCCAAATATACGACTGAGCCAGTTCAGCAGCAGCAGGCGCCAAGGCATTCCAAATGACGCTGTTTTCTCTTTTATCTATGTCATCTGGCAGCCTGTCCAGCATTCTTTCCATCAACGCCTCATACGTTTGCTCCTCAAACATCTCCCTCCATCACCTCCTCTATTTCTAATGTGCCTTCATCTGTGACAATGGCTAGTTTGACTTGAAAGGCATCATTTTGCTTCGTGACCTCTATCTCTTCAATATGATCAATCCGCTCATCAACGACCAATGCTTCTTCTAGCAATCTTGGAATCTCCATTTCTTTGTATTCATCTGTTGCTTCTGTATCGGTCAATAGCTCCTGAATTTCAGTGCCAATGTCGTGACTGTAAATGGGATGTGCATAGCGCTCTGTTCGCAATGTCATATAAATAAATTGTCGGATCGCTTCAATGCCTGTAATGGCTTCATTTGTCAGCCTACCATTTACAAAATCTATGCGATACGTCGTCGAGGTTTCTACCTCTTCGTCTTCTTCTGTTTCCTCGATTTCTTCCTCTGGTGAAAGTGCCACATTCATCACCTCCCTTACAATTTGTCGATGATGTAAAAGGACTGCCCTCCTGCCATTGCAAGTACCATAATGCTGTCTCCCCTTTTCAACTCATCATCCTCACCCTTATTTAAGCGTTTAGGCCAAATAAGCAGTTCTTCTGGAATGATCAGCTTACTGTTTTCATTTAATCGGATGTGAAGAGGCGAAGCCATTGTGACCTCTCCAATCACCAGATCAATTGGAGAAGCTGCATCTACTGCATTGACAGCGAGTCGTTTAATTGCTTCACTTAATCTCATGCTTGATCACCCTTTGGCATGGAATTTTTCTCAACGACGTCAATTGTCATGGTGTGCTTCACTCCATTGAATTCATGCTTGTCTTGATCGATCCAGTAGGTTTTTTTGATGTTGAATTCAGGGATTTTCAAATAGATTGGCAGACCGCTTTGCAGTTCAGGGATTCCGAGTGCTTGTATGCTTTTCACTTCTTGTTTGACGCCTTTTTTTTCAGCTAGTCGTACTTTCGCTCTTTTTTGAAGCTGCGGCTGGTTGATTTGACCTGTGACCGTCTCCACATGCTGTAAAATGCCGTACTGACTCTGACCCGCTTTGTCCTGTTCGATCACCACAATATCTGATTTGCTACCTTTTTTCTTATTCTTGCCCTGTTCGTCTACAGACGTGCGCATCTTCACACGTGTTGCTGTCTCTTCAATGGAGGTGCTGTACTGATAACCGATGAGGTTGACCCCTGATTCAATGACCCACACGTCCTCTGGATCGGGCCAAGCTCTCAGCCCCATCTTGCCTTTAGCAGAATAAATTTGATAATTTCTACCGGTTTGCCGCTTCGTTTCCTTCAATGCTTTTAAAATGATGTCATATAAACTCGTGTCATTTTTAAAGACGAGAGACTTCATGACATGTCCTGTATTTGCGATGGATGTCATAGGGATTTGAAAGTCTGCCCCGATCCGCCTCAAAATTTGATCTGCCCGTTGATTTGAAAAAACATATACATCTTGGTTTTTCACTAAATATTGGAGCATATCGTATGCGGTAAAGGTCAGCTTTCCTTCAACAGGCGTCCTAGAAAACACGATGCCTCTGAACAGCTCTTTTCCTTTCCATTTAAAAAGAACCGTGTCTCCTTCTGAGACACGGTAATATGTTTGACTGCCTTGCTTTGTGATAATGTTCGCCTGAATAGAGCGAGGGGCCTGATACCTTTGCCCCTGAAGTGTCACACTCTCTGTGACAAGCTCATACATCGTACCGCTTCTGATGGCAAAAAGCTCAATCAATGTCAGCCCCCCTATTGTGGTATTTTCAATTTTTGCCCTGGAAAAATCCAATATCCCGGCTGTTTAATATTGAGTTTACTTCGTTTGATCATCGCTGCTTTATTGGCATTCCAAATACGCCGCCATTTTGTACTATCGCCATAAAAACGGCCTGAAATGGCCCAAAGAGTATCTCCTTTTTTAACAGTGTACAATTTTGGTGGTGTTTTTGAGGGTCTTTTCTTTTTGGTTTGTTTCGCTTTTTTCTTTCGTTTGATTTTCCTAGGCGATGCGGTTTTATATTCCTTTAACTCGATCGTAAATTCACGATCACCTATGTCATAAGACCCTTCCTTGTGAGTGAAGCTCTCAATGCTGCACGTCATATTGATTTTAGTCCCTGTCACAATCAGTCGCACAGACTTCTTTGAACGCATCATTCGTTCAATTTTCGCTATTGCATTCTCTGGTGATGGAATGCTTTTATATTCAGCAATTGGCGAATATTTCTTAGGAAATAATGAGGTGAATGATACTTGTTTAGCCGATGGTACATCAATAAAAGTCAGTTCTCCAAAGGAGGAGACCTTCACCGTTTCATTTTGTACGTTATTTGTGATCTCAAGTTCGGATGGAAGCACAGGGAATCGCAACTTCTCCTTGCCTTGGGAAATCCACAATTGATACACTGATTTACCCATCGATCACGACCCCTTTCGTTCCTGTCTGAAGCTCTACTTCCAGTTCGTCTACAAGCATTTGTCTAATTTTTTCGACAAGCGATTGCTGATCCTGTCCATTATGGAAATGCTGATCACCATTGAACTGGATGGTGATTTGTTTGTTGCCTGACGTTGTTGTATTCCCAGCTGACTGAGCTGAGGTGACTTGCTGCATCTGTGATTCTGGTAAAGGAGCAGATGCATTTGATGGATCATAGACTTGCATTCCAAGTGCCTTCGCTGCCTGCGTCAATAAATATCTCCCGCGAATGCCTCTTTCTTCTGGAATAATCCATTCGCGTTTGTTTCCTTCACCGACTCTAGCTACCTGCTCCTGAGTAATCAGCCCACCATTGGCGTAGCCTTTATAAGGACCGCCTCTTCTCATACTCCGTAATCCCGGTGTATTGAAGACTGTTCCATATCTGCCCTTAATGTAGTTAATGGCTGCTACGGCATTATGAATTGGGTTCCAAATATCATTCATGCCCTTGCCTTTATTGGAATGGAAGGTCGGTCCAATGGTTTGCATTAACCCTTTAGAGGGCGTTCCCTTCTTGGCGTTGGAATCCCACAAGTTGATGGCTTTCGGGTTACCATTTGATTCGTGCTGAGCGATTGTCATAAGACCTGGAAGCCAACTCATCGATGTGCCAGTCGCCATCAGAGCTGCCATGAGCCACTGCTGAACACTAAGACCTGAAGCACCCATACCGCTGAACGCTCCGATTAATGAACCCGCTTGATTTTCAGCAAACTTTTTCACATCAACTGAATCGAGCCCTTTGACGACACCGATCGATGCGAATTTCCCTAGACTCATCATGACACGCGAAGGAGAATGAATGTCTAGTTCTTCTCTAAACGCCTGTTCCACTTTCTTCGCCATTTCTTTGGCAGCTTGTGTGACTTCACTTGCTTTTGAACGCATGCCGCTATTGAAGGCGTCGATCATTCCTGAACCCCATCCTGGTGATTCTTGTTTGGCCTGCAGGAATGGTTGTTTGACGTGTTGGTCTACGTATTGGCTTGTGCCAATTGATGTGGCATTTTGACCTGTTGCAAAGCCACTAACCGTTCCAGAACCCCAAGTTGGTGATGCTGTCATCACTTGTTGGTATGGTGCTTTTACACGACTTTGCAAAAAGCTGTCAGTTCCTGTTGGTGTCATTTGCTGGCTAGTAGCAAATGCCGATACCGTTTGTTGTCCGTACTTTCCTGAATCTGATGTCATTTGATTAAATGGCTGCTGAATGTTTTTTTGCTTCCATTGATCAAGTGAAACCACCTTTTGATTCAGCCCTTGTTCAAAATCATGATTAAATTGCTCACCTATGCTGGCAGATTGGATGTTTCCATTCATTGAAACCGTTCCACCAATTGAACCGGCAGAAGCAGTTGGAGCTGCTGGAGCATTTGGCGTTATTGGAGCTGGAGAGCTAGAAACTGGACTTGCTGCTCCGCTGCTGCTTGGTACAACAGACATTCCAAGATGAGAAGCAGCTTGTGCAAGCAACATCTTCCCACGGCCCCGGTTATTTTGAGTTGGAATGACAAATTCGTTACCCGCTTCACCAATCCATGATAAGGTAGGCTGGGTGATATAGCCGCCTGTGGCTTTTTGATCAGGTTTAAAATCTTTCCGACCTTTTTCCCGACCTTTTTCAAATTTTACAATATGCCTACCAATAACTTCTGCGCCTTTACTTTTAATTAAATCCCATGTATCTCCTAAAATATTTTTACCCCAAGACTTTACATCATTCCACTTATTTGTCCACCAGTTCTTATTAAATAGGGTAGAAGAAGCAGTTGCTTTTGCAGCTGACCAAATTGTTTTTGATTGTTCCCATTTATTTTCCGACCAATTTTTTACATCATCCCACTTCTCGCCCCACCAATCTTTATTAAAGACAGTTTCACGGATTTTTCCTTTAATTGAGTTCCATATATTAACGGCACCATCCCATTTTTCTTTGGTCCATTTTTTTACGCTATCCCATTTTTCTCCCCACCACTCTCCGTTAAAAACGGTCTCACCAAGTTTTTTTGTGATAGAATTCCATATCTCGACTGCACCGTCCCATTTTTCTTGCGTCCAATCCTTGATAGCATCCCATTTCTCGCTCCACCATTCTCCATTAAATACAGTAGATTCTAAAGCTCCAGTAATGTACCCGGCCTGTTCTGCCCACCATTCTGAATTAAATAGTGTATTAGATGCTGTTGTTTTTATATCTTCCCATTTTTCACTTAAGTTCCCTAAAGATTTCTCTGCGGAGGTTTTAACACTTCCCCACTTTTCACTCCACCAATCCTCACTAAATAACGTATTTGAAATATTCTCTTTTAATTTTGAGGTATCAAATAATTCCCCAAGTTTTGACCCACCTAAAGTTCCGGCGATGCTCCCAGCAACACCCCCAACAGCAGCTCCTACAAACGGTATAGGAATTAGAGTTTGGCCTATTGCTGCTCCACTAATTCCTCCTGCAAGCCCTCCAGAGAATCCACCTACTTTTTCTCCAACGTTTTCTTTCGTTGTTCCTATCAAATCTGTAGCACTCAATAAGTTCCCCAAGATAGGCACTCTCTTTAAAAGCTGGCTACTTCCTTTTCCTATATTTTTAAGTACATCTCCTAATCCACTTAGCCCCCCACTACCTTTCATCAAGCCCGCAAGTCCGGCTACAGAGGCTACTATACCTGTGGTTTTCTTCAATCCACTAGGTACTTTTTCAAAAATCTTACCTGCACTTGTTTTAAGTTTTGCTAATCTACCTTGAGGTCTTCTATACCTCTCCGTTCTTGCTGTGGCGGTAGGATTTGAGGGTTGTCTTTGTGAACGACCATTTCTATTTCTTGTCCTATTAGAGCCACGCCTACTTAAACCACGAGCACAACAAGGGCAACAACTACTACGAAACAAACCTTTTCCATTTCGATTATTTTGCTGCGTATTAGGAGTTGGATTTGTTGGGGTTTCTGTCGTTTGATTTTGAGCTGATGAGTTAGTGTTGTTTTCGCTCGATTGGTTTTTCGGACCAAGGATCAAATCTAATCCTTTGTTAAACCATTTATCTAGATACTCTTCAGGATTGATTTTAATTTTCTCACTAATTCGTCCTATTACTTCTTGCTTGTATTCGTCTATTTTCGTTTCAACCCAAGGTAGCGCCTTCTCATCCCAAAATTTCCTTGGGCTTAATTTTTCCTTCAATTTATCTGAGACGTCACCTGCATATTTTTCAATTTCTTTTAACGCCTTGTTCCCCAAATTCCCCAGCCAGCTTTGTTTGTTTTCCTTCGTTTTTGTAGCAGCTGTCGCATTAGGTTTTTTTTTGATTTTCTTTTCTTTCACAACTGACTCTGCCTGATCTCGTTTTTTCAACTTACTCTTTGCATTGTCTTGAACAGATACTCTGATTTCGTGTTTAGCCATTGTCAAGCTTTTGAGTGTCTTTTTGATTCGTTGAATGGCAGCGGTGGCTTGGTCAACCATGTTTAATCTCATATAGTATGTTCTGTTCATGAGCTGAAGGATTGATTTTTTGATCGATGACATTTTTCCTGACAACTGATCATTCAGTTTGAACGTCAGCAGGATTGGACTTGCTTGTGATTGTTTCAAGCGATCTATACTGGATTTAATGACATCTAGTCCTTTTGCTTGAATCGATATGACCATCTGTTTCGGTATCATGTTCAGCTGGTTTGTTAATGATTTGAGATCACGATAGATTCCTTGATCTAGCTTCATGGATAATACAGAAAACCTTCTCATCGATAAATTGAGGTTCCTTAGCTTCTTTTCATCCATTTCCAGGCTTATTTTCACCGGTTTTCTAAATGGTTTGAGCTGCTTCTCAAACGTTTGAAATCGTTTTTGAATGCGCAACAGCTTCTTTGATACTTTGTCTTCTAATTCAAATCGTGCAGTGAGCTTCGCCAGTTTATTTCCCTCCTTTCTTTGCTTCTTTTTCTAGCATGTCGAGCTTGTAGCTGATGAGTCCGAATAAGAATGCCTTAAATTGTCTTGGTGCTTCGTATAAATCGAGGAGTTCTGATGGAGAATAGTGAAGCTCATGCATGGCGTAATATAAAAACACCGCTTCCTTATCCCCATCTTTTATTAGTTTTTTGCTGCGTCTTCTAAATCTTCAATTTCGTCTTCAAATCCATTGATTTCAATCGCTTTGTTTAACCAGTTTGCATATTCACCGCCGACAGATAAAACACGTTTTGCAACTTCAACTGGATCTTGTGTGCTGTAGGCTTCTCTTAATTCCTTTGAGCGGAAATCTGGATAAATCGTCGATTCAATGGCAATTCGTGCATAGAAGCGCTGGCTGTCTAAGTCTTTTACGCGGCCTCTGCCTTTGACATTTTTGAACGTGGTGTTTTCTTTTTCCAGTTCATCAATACGTTCCGTGGTAATCGCTTTGAAGACAAAAGGAATGACATTCCCTTTTTTATCAACAAAACGCTTAGAAATTGGTACTTTGACCTCTTCTGCTTCTACTGTTTGTCCTGGCATAAAAAATGAAAGATCAAATGTTTGTTTTTCGCTCATGTTTAAAAACTCCCTTTTGTTTGTTTTTTGAATACAAAAAAGCACATCCATTTTTTGAATGTGCTTTCCAATCTTTTCATGTATAATATAACTCGTACAATTGAACGGCTTGCTCAAGGGTGTCTGGCTCATCCCCGATAGGAAGGGGGTGATGCTCATGTCAACGTTCCAAGCGATTTCCCTAATGCTTTTATTCGGGATGTTTATCCTTGCTTTGTTGACGTATATAAACAAAAAATAGACTCCCCTTGAGCTTTGGTAGGTGAAAGGGAAAGTCTATCCTTAAAACTATCTAATTGATAAGCCAGCCCCTTGAAGGGCCTCATTGTACATTGCCGGGATGTTAGCGCATCCTGGCTTCTTTTTATTGTATGCAAATCGCTTTGCATGTAAACATCATTTTGTGTGTCATTTATTGCAATGTGCATTACAAATGCATTCATTTTTCATTACATTTGCATTATAGCATATTTGGTTTTTATTTAGCTAATTAATTAGCTAATTTCCTCCGCATTTCTTAGAAAGAATTCTTCAGCTTTTCAGGCAGATCAAAGTCTTCAAATGTAAATGGAACTTCTTCTTCAAGTGCCTCTGAATCGACATCTAGTCCAGCAATTTTAGCTGAATCAAAGTTGACATCGAATAATGTCACACGCTCTGTGCCTCGGCCTGATGATTTATCATCAATTACCGCTTGAAGAGTGAAATAAGGATCTTCCCCTTTTTTCACATAGTTGAGCATGAGTTGAACGAAACGTGACGTAACTTTATAGAATGTTGCTGTTCCTGTTCCGTTTGCCCCAGTTGTTTTATGGCCAGTCATTCGGCGGCCCATTACGTTCACTTCTGATTTATTTTTCTCCACGTTTGCTTCAAACGTTTTGATAAAGGCAAGCTCCTCACCTTCTAAGAAAAGACGACCTTCTTTACCTGAGATTGTATTTTGCGCTTTAAAAGCCATCTTACTTCACCTCCACATTGAAATAGAATTTTTCTGCTGCGTCTACTGGCTGTACTGCTAA
The DNA here is from genome assembly GCF_001426125.1 of Bacillus sp. Leaf49. Classification (NCBI taxonomy): domain Bacteria; kingdom Bacillati; phylum Bacillota; class Bacilli; order Caryophanales; family Bacillaceae; genus Bacillus; species Bacillus sp. Leaf49. The sequence goes on from NZ_LMRK01000001.1 coordinate 85,045, forward strand.
ATCGATGATAAATCCATCACGATCTTCATTGAGGCCAATGACGATGTCTGTTTCTGAGTTAAAGCCTGTAATACCGCTGCCATCTTGAAGTTGTGTGAGATACTGTGTAATCAGTGTTTTCACAAGCTGCACTCCATCATCAGATGCTGGAATGTCATTGCCATTGGCTTTGCGTAATTTAATCAAATTTTTCAGTTCAAATGTTAAATCATTGTTGATTGCATCTAGCACACGGATGATTTTGTTTTTCGCCATTTGCTGGTTCTTTTCAACCGTGAAGCTTGTCAAAGAGTTAATATCTTTTTCAACGCTCACCGTGCGGTCTCTTGCATCGAAAGTGAAAAGAAACTCTCCTTGTGATAAACGGTATTCTACTTGATCATTATCAAGACGCTCTAATGTATCGACTGCGCCTTCGTATTCAACAAAGGTCAGTGACTGATTAAAAGTCGCTCCTGCACTTGCTCCTGCGACCCAAGCTGTTGTTTGAGCAGGCGCGAGTTCTGTTCCGTCTTCTAAAACAACACCGCTTGTGACATTGATGATACCTTCTTGATCAGCTGCATAGTTAGCCACAACGCCTTGCACCTTACGTCCTTGCTTATTACGTAAACGCTCAATAAATGACGCGAATGTTGCTTTTAATTGCTCACTATTATCGACTGGGAGTGCAATAACATCAAAGTATTCCGTTTCAGCTGCTTCTAGGAAAGCTGTATAATCTGCGACACTTGCCACACCGTTTTTCCCGCCGCTTAAAGCCGCTCCAGCAGTAATGACCGCTTCGCCTTCACCAGAAAATTGAACGTATTTGTTTTTCACAAGATCTTTGACATCTGTGACCACCTGTTTATCGACAATATCTGTTCCAAGATAGGTGATGACGTCACGTTTTGTGCTGTCGAGTACATTTTCTGCCACTTGAATGGTAATCTCATTTCCTTTTTGACCACCATAATTGGCTGTGACCACAAAGTTTTCTGCGATTTCCGCTTTGGCTGGCTCTCCTTCGTTTAGGCGGTAAAGCAAGACCGTTTGCGCTTTTTTCTTCGCTTCACGGAAAAGAAGAAGTGACTTATCATCAATGTTAAGCCCGACCTTTTTATTTAAGTCTTCCATATCGGAAACGGAAATAAAGGTTTTTGGTTCTCCCCAGCTCATGACAAGAGGAAGTGCAACTGTTCCTCGCTCGCCTAAAGTAATTCGCTGCTCTGCTGTTGTTTTAAAATTAAAGTAAATGCCAGGACGCTTTTTCTCTGTACCTGGTGTAAAAGTGCCTCCGTTCATCCTTTAAACCTCCTTGGACAAAAAAGCATCGATATGCTTCTTTGCTTCTGTTTTTGTAATTGGTTGATGTTTGATATAAAAAAGAGCACCTTCAAGGATTTCTGGTTTTACCCCAAAAAGATCCTTGCTGTACTCTTTTAAGGCTTCAAATGAAAAGCCAAATTCTTTTTCTTCGCCCGCTGTTTGATCGAGCTGTGTTTTTTTAGTCTTGCTCACGTTTGATCACCCCATCTGAAAAATTGATATCTTCTAGGCTTGGCTGTTTATCTCGGTTGTACCAATAGCTGCTATCCCATGTCAGGACAATCGCTGCTACACCTTGATCTATGATTCTTGTTTCCACTCTTTTTATGCGGACATAATCATCAAGCACCTCTCCATCTTCACTGATCATCTGAATGATTTGACGATCAGCAAGCAATGCATCGACGACTGTTTCCGCCGCATCATGCGCTTTTTCTGTATCCATATGAAACACTTTCACTTGCAGCGAATAAGATTTCATAAAAGTAGACACTGTATCTGGACCACTAATGACAGTCACTGGCGGCACATAAACAGATGGCACTTGAAAACGCTCTGGCAGAAGACGATCATACATTTTCACTGGATAGCGTGTGTATATATAATGCATGATTGCCCCGACTTCTTGATTCATTCCATCACCTCCCAAAATGTCGATCGATCCAGCTTTGAAGCTTTCGATCCAGCGAGTGTTCAAACATTTGTTCATAGAGCATGACGGCATGATCCCAGTACCCATTTCCTTCAATCCATTGAGATGAAAGCATCATGCCAGTACTGGCATTCGGATCATATTCAAAGCGGTTGCCGTTCCATCTGCCAGGCACCCATCTTCGTTCTCCATTTGAAGAAATGGCATGTCCATCATTCACGTAAGAAGCATAATCGAGCTGTGTCCCTACTTCTAGCGTGAGCCCGCCTCGGGAAGTGAGAAAGTGATTCTCCTTGTCACCTTTTTGAAAGGAATTGAGGAGACGGCCTGTATCAACAGCCTTTTCTTTGATGATTTCATCTTGAATGATGTCTAAAAACTGTAAGCCCATTTCCTGTAACCACTCTTGATATTGCGCCGTTAAGCCGCCACTATTTGCCTGTTGGAGCTGGGATAGCAGCCGGTCAAGTCCATCAATTTTCATAGGTTTTCCTTTCTGACGGCCATCACTTCCATGTGATGATTTTTCACTCTTTTTGGCTGCTGCAATTTGAGTGAGATGCCGTTCCACACCATTTTGTCATGCAAGCGAATGTCGCTTGCTAAAGGGAAATGGACGAGATAGGACTGATAGATGACTGTATTCGGTTCTTCTTGCACGAGTGACTGGCTTTTTTCTACAACATAGCAAGACACATCTCTCATACTTGGTGTATCAGGATAAGAAATGTCCGTTTGCAGATCTCCTGCTGGTATACCAAATTTGCCGCGGACTGCCTCTTCATTCTCTAAGTGAAAAAGATCACAGCGATCCGTTAATAGAGAATCATAACTCATAATGATCTCACCTTTAAATTGGCGCTGCCGCCAGTTAGTGAAGGTTCAATATAATCAACAAGAAGGGCATACACATAAGGTCTGCCTTTCACTTTGTCCGCTGCCTTTGCATATGAATAATCACCCATTTTTTCTGAAGTCAATCCTTTTATCATGGATTCATCATCATTCAGCATGGCAAAATACTGGGCCATTTTTAATAAGGCGATCCTTGCTTTTTCAGGAATGGGCTGATATTTTTCATGTGTAAAATCGTGCCCGACAATTTGAAATACCGCTGCTTCTGCTTCAATAATATCTGCCGCTAGTCTCTCTACAGAACGATTTTTCACGCGATCAAATACAGAATAGGCTTGTAGTTCCTCAGCAGAAATGATCATAGCCTGCTGTCACCTACTCTTTCACTTTCATTACTTTGGCTACAGCATCCTCTTCCTCAAATTTGCTGTCGAGCTTCGCTGTCAGAACAATGATAAACTTACGGCTGCGAATATCTTTTTCTACTTCAATACGAATATTGCGAGAAAACCCTACGATAATGTTTTTCGGATGTGTCAGTAAAATATCTGATACGTCTGTTCCTTCTTCATCATATGGCTGCATATTGGCAAGACCTTTGACCGGAACACCGAATGCAGAAGAAAGTCCGCCTTGAATCGCCGCATCTCCGAGACCGGTCTGACGGTTTGCTACTTGGTCTTTCCACTCGACCTCTAAACTTGGGGATGTATAAAAACGGAAATCCTGAGGTACACGTAAATATTTTGACGGCATCGCTTTATAGGCTTGTTTGAACATTTGACGGCTAATTTCCGCTCCATTCGCATCGACAATATGAGAAACTGCCTGTTTTCGTACGCCATCCATTTGAGCTAAAAATGGATCTTGTGATGTTGTATCACCGTTGACGATCAGTTCTTCAATATCGACTGCCGCTCGTTCCGCCAGCATTTGCATAATGGTCTGCTGAATCCCGTCTTTTTCAATGTTGTTTTCAATGCTGTCGTACGTCATATGGATCTCAGCAATGACTTCTTTTGCATTGAGCTGGACAGTGCTTGTCGCTGGGACAACACGGTCTTTTGCATCAAGCGCTTTGCCTTCTTCTGCTGGGCGTAAAATGCGCTGACCGAAGCCGATTTTTTCGATTTTTTGTGAATCACTTTCCATTGGAATGATACGTGCATCATTTAAAACGGTTGGTGTATTTTGCATCATTCTAATGAATGTGTTGGATTGGGCTGCGTTCATGAGACCGCCTGTTTTTAAGCTGGCAAGTGTCATTTCAGCCTTGCGAATCAACTCTTGATTTCTCACACTTTTTCCTCCTTATTTAGGCTTATAGTAAGCCATCCCATATGGGCTTTGTCATATCATTTTGTGTATCGTGATTTGTTTGTTTAGAAATGCCCCGCGCTTTTTCAAGCATGTGTATCCGCTCTGAAATAGGCAGTAGCTGTTGCTGAAGCACTTCCTGAATCGCTGCTTTTTCTCTGCCTGCTGATTTCTCTAAGGAAGAGAGCTGATGACGAATTGGCGCAACCACTTGCTCCAGCACTTTTTGTACAGGTTCTTCTTCACCTGTTTGATCTGTCCCTTGTTTATCCGCTTGTTGTAAAACGTTGTCGATGGCCATTTTTGCTTTTTCTAGTTCGCGTACTTGATCAGTCGTTAATCCGGCATCTTGCTTTTGAACGGATGCTGGTCTTTCGCCAATCGTTTGGAGGACATCATTTGTTTTCAACACATCCTGCACAATTGGAATCAATTGTTCAAGTGCCGCTCTTACGCTAGACTCATCACCATCACTTGACTGCAACGTTTCCAGCAGATGATCTAAAACGCTCCAAAATTGTTGTGGCATATCTGCACCTTCCTCTTTCAAAAAGAAATTTTTCAGCAAAGAAAAAAGCCCTCTCTCGTTCGTTTCTTGAGATAGGAGCTGATCGTGTTCCTCTATTGCGATGATGTCTGCTGTTCCAGCCATTGAGTAGCCTGTAATATGGCCTTGCTGAATTTGGTCCCAAATATCTTGTGATGCCTTTGTCACAAGTACCCAAGATCCTTTTTGAATCAGCTCCCCGCCTACTTCAAAATCCGCTGGGGCAATGTATGATTCGACGACTTCGCCAACACCGTCTTGAAAATCATGCTGTTTATCAATGTGACGGGCATCTTTCATAAAACCGTGTGCTGCTCTTTCAATTTCTTTGGCCGACATAAAGTCTTGATGTGCATCAGGTGTATTCGGTTCATACACGACGCCATATACGAGGCGATGCGCATCCTCTGCCTTCGTCAGGACACTGACTTCTTTTTGAAAGTCAGGCTGCTTTTTCTTTGCTTTCATCAAGAAAAATTTCTTTTGGTTGGCGGCCTTGTCCACATAGGAAACATGTGTAATTTTTGCGTTTTTTAATTCCCTTGGCATATGTTCACCCCCTTTCAAAAAAAGCTCACGTCCTTCTATTTCTTCAGCTGGTTTGACTCGGATGGAGACAGACCATCAGCTGTTTTTATGCGGCTTTCTAAAGGTCGGTGGTAGAATTCTTCCGGCCATTCCTCTAACGTCTTACCAAGAATACGCCCCGCAAGATCTCGTAAATCATTTGGCGATACTGCCCCAGCCTGAATAAATGGTGTCAGAACCTTCGCTATCTCTAATGGATCTCTAAAGTCAGGACCATTTAATAGAAAGCGGACATGCCATATATCTAAATCCGGGAGAAAAAGAGTATTGAGTTTCCCTGTAATAAGATGCCGCTCTGGCTGAAACACTTGCTCCTCCGTTGTTTTTCGCGCGGTATCTGCTGTAGCCTTGTTATAATCTTGTGACTCTCCTGTGTAAATAGGCGGCAGACGAAAAGCGGAGCGGATTTTGTTTCTCGTCTTTTCATCGTATTCTAAAAAGAGCGCATCCTCTTGCAGGATTTCCGCCAAGGATTTAAAGTTCACTTTGACATTTGATACATCTTCTTCACCTGTTAATCCTTTTTCTGTCGGAAGCCCTTCTACTTCGAGCAATAAAAACTTATGCGCATGATCAGACCCTTCAATATCATCCATATAATCTTGTAGCTGCTGATAAGAAGTCTCTGACAGCATGCCGTTTTCAACAATGATGGCACCAGGTACATGCCTTCCTTGCTTAAAATAAAGATAATTCAGCTCTTCTGCTTTTCGTGCGCCATACATATTGACGATGTTGCCAATCCAGCGGGGAATCCCATACGTCCCACTGCCAATTTTAAAATGAATGACTTCTGTTGCTTGAAGTGGTTCTGGTGTAGCATCATCGTACTTGCCTGTTTCATAATTTAATATGCGCGGATCACCATACTCCTTGAAAAAGACTTTCTTCTCATTGATGACCTGCACATATTTTCGGAATCGTTTCTTGCGATTCATCGTCTTTAATTCGCCGTTTTCTGTGTAGCGGAATTCGACGTCGACTGGCTCACTCAGCTTGCAAATGCGGATATGGAGTGCATCCAAATACTCGATTCCTGCCGGCTTTCCTTGTCCATCGCGCAGCACCTCTAAAAAGCCATTTCCTGTTTTCTCCCGGTCTTCTAGGACATAACCAAGAATCACGTCAGCAGACTCATCATAGTTCATGTATTTCGTAAACTCTTCGAGTCTTGTCCATTCCTTCTCGGCTGTCTTCTTTTTGACCGGTTTCACATCTTCCGCATTAAAATCAAAGGCGTATTCCACCCCAAAGCCAAAGCCTAAAATATTTGTTCGATACGCATCTATACATTGCTGAAGAATCGTTGAGTATTCTGCCATGCTTTTTAATTCATTGATATGGTAGGGCGGCGGGACAATGTCATCTTTTTCGTATGAAAATTCATCCTCATACATTTGTTTTGTATGATCAGACATGTTGGCCTTCATAATCGTTGCTTTTAATTGTTTCATTGTATGGACCTCCTCTCTCGGTTTGGACGGACACGCTCTGAAGCAGTCTGTTTCAAATCGGTCACCTCATAATCATCTAGCGCATACCAAATGGCGGATAATGTGTGTGGGTCGATTTGAAATTCATCTTCCTCTAAGCGGCCGTTCTTATCTGCCTTATAGGTTAGTGATTGAAGTTCATAGATGGTATAAGGGCAAGCATCAGAACAAATGATTTTCTTAAATCGTTTGATTTTCTTTGTATATTGCAAACGTGACCCTTGGAACTTATGCGCAGCGACCATTTGAAATCCGTGCTGCCGAAAATAGTGAATCGTTTTAGGCTCTGCTGCATCTGCCTTAATCAGTTCCTTTGATTCAACAAATTCTTTCAAATCAACAGCTGTTTCATCATCCGTTTTCCCGCGGTCGTAATATTCCCAATAAATATATAAGTACTTTTTTTCATGATCGACAGCTAACCGAATGAGCGCATTGTAGGATTCGACAAATCCAAAATCCATCCCCGCTCGTTTCAGCGGTCTTTCAATCTGCCCGATCGCTTCTAATACGTCAGCATGCTGTCTGACCTCAAATTGCGGAAACACTTTTGTGCCATTGATACCGAAGTATCCTTTCCTTGCAATTCGATAAAGATCTGGATCGTATTCTTTCAGCTCATCCAGCTGCTTGACATAGCTTTTAGGAAGAAATAGATTGTCTTCTGCTGTTGAGTGGTGATAGTACGTATCTTTTATCACGATGGTTCGCTGTTTGTATAAGGTTTCGTCATCAAGGACAAAACGTTTCAGCTGCTCATCTCGAAAGAAATGTCTGTACGTCCAATTATCCTGACCAACGGGATTCGTCGATAACATCATATAAAGAGGTAAAACCGGATGTCTCAGCCTTCCAAGCAGTTCTTTAAACCCTTCATAAGAAACCTCGGAACACTCCTCAATCCAAATCATTGAGATGTTGTTGATCGACTTCAATTTCTCAGGCTTGTCCAGTCCTTTAAATAAAATGCTGCTCCCATTGCGAAAAGTGAGAGCAAGCGGTGAACTGCGGCACTTTACTAGATGATCGATGCCAAGATCGCTGACGATTTCTTGTAAAAGAGAGTAGGTCGACTCCCGGTGCGTATCATACACTTCTCGAATGACAAGTGCTGTTCGTTTTTCCTCAAGCAGTTTTAAAATCAGCTTTAAAGCAATGTGATAGCTTTTGGAGGAGCCATAACCGCCTACTAAAAACTGAAACTTTTGATTCCAATCGAACAAAAAGTGTTCAAAGTGAGGATTGACTTCTTTTTCAATCAACGGCGTCATGAATCGTCCTCTTTTCTTTTGATCATGATATGAAGATCTTCTTCTTTTTCCTCACGAACTGCTTTTTTTGTTTTTTCGATTGTCAGCTCAATTTGCTTCAGCCTTAATCTTCGTTCATCTTTTGCGTGAGCGAGCTCTTCAAACTGTTTAATCAGCCGTCTTAGTTCTCCCATTGCACGAGATTGGGCATTTAAAAAAGTAGCATGCCGATCCCATGAAAATTGAAACGAAAATTCCTCTGCCGTGATCTCTGGCTCTGGATGAATGCCTTCGCCTGTTTCTTCCTCTAATGAAGAAGGCAAGTACGTCGCCTTTTTCAGTTCTTTGATCATGTCATCTTGATCTGCTACATGCATGATGCGCTGCGCTCGAATAATGGCTGCGTATTGAATTTGAATTTGATCCCAGATGATATCAAGAGATGTGCGCCCATCCATTTTTTCCATGATTTCAATCGTTTCATCTGAAAGAAATTGATGAAAGATCGAGTGCGCCTGCTTTGACGGTGTTTTTTGTCTTTGCCAGCCGTATCGTCTTTTCCATGATTTAACGGTATGGATGGAGACGTTGTAATGATCGGCTAGTTGCTGGTACGTCATCCCTTTCATATAATCCTGCTTAGCCTCTATCCGTTTATCTTTCATTTACATTCACCTGCCGCCTCCTTTTAGTTCGAATGATTCCCTGAAGAGAAATCATTTGTGCCGGGCTAGCAAACATTCGTTTGGTCTTTCTAACTATAGGTGGCAACTGTAAGACAAGCTTTTGAAGATTGATGTGATGAAAGAAAAAACGCCTATTCAGCAGCTCTGAATAGGCGTTCTTGTACTTTTTTGGACATTTTGGTCCGAGCTCTTTCCATATGTTTTTGGACTGTTCCTTTTTTTACATCTAGCATGATCGCAATCTCGCTAAATGACAGACCCTGTGTTGTGTGCATAAAAAATACGTCCTTCTCTCGATCTGTCAAAACGGATAAGGCTTCGTCAATTCGCCTTTTGTCCCGCTCACTTACCTCTCTTTCTTTCTCTTGAATGAGGGTGTATTCATGTGATAAAGCCTCTAATACCTCTTGATTAGCAAGAATGGTGCGCTGATACACAGACCGTCTATCTAATCCTCTGCGTGCGCCTGGCTCTCTACCGATTTGAAGCCATTCCACCACGTATTCTAAATCACTGACCATACTGGCGATCATTTTTTGATCATGTTTGTCCTGATCTGACATCTGTTTCTCTTCTTTGTCTTTCAATTGTTCATATCGTTTTCTGGCATCTTTTAAACTTCTTTTATATTCAATCAGTAAATCTTGCATCTGTGCTCTCTCCCTTTTTTAAGAAAATAAAAAACGGACACCAATCAGCCCCTTTTTATAGGGTCTTGATCAGTGTCCGCAGGCTTTCCGTCTTGGACTTATTCAGTTGTTCTTGTTCATCAGACTAGCTGATTTTAAAACCAATCTCATGATCGACTCTTGCAAAATGCCCTTTTGCTGTTTGAATAATCGTTTTTCCATGCTCAGGTACATCCATCATATAAGCCGTTCCTACGTTTCCATCTAACACAATGACTTGAATCTTTCCTTTTTCCATTTCACCGACAAATGTCTGGTTTTCTTGAATCATGAGTTGTTTTGGCTCGTTCATATGCTTGTCTCCTTATTTGGTGGTGAGGATCTCATATCATCACCCATCGTATTTAAGATGATTTCCATTCGAGGACGCATGCTATAAAACTGTGAAACTCTTAATTCTACAATCTGTAAAGAGGCGTCATCGGCAATGGCATGAAGTGCTTCTTGTATATACTGCAAATTTGGTTGAAGAATGCAGATGTGTACTGGGCGTATCAAGCCTTTTTCAGCAGATGTACGCGTGTCTTGGCTGTTCGCTAGATCAATGGGCATATTGTAAAATAAGCGAATGTCGAGTGATAATGCGCCTTTTATTCTGCTTGAGCATTGCGCTTTTGCGGCTGCTTGAATTCTGTTTATCAATGTCTCTTTTTTGCATAAATGTTCTTTTTCAATGATAAAATGAAGGACCATGCTACGATCTCCCGTCATCCTTCGCCCACTGCCGAATGTCTTGTTCGTTTTGACCCGCATTGAGCAAACATTTCAGGAATGTCATGATTTGCTTCAATCGATTCATGTCGCATTCATCCTTTCCTTCTTATTGTCATCAACGTCTTTTTCTGCCATGAGGGTTATGTATGTGCGTTTTTCTTCTGCCGTGGGGAAAGCAAACATCGGCTCTTTTTGATGAAAAGTGATCCAGCCGCCAGCTTGTACTAGGCAATGCTGTGCTTCTTTTCGGGCATCAAATGTCATCTGATGTCTCATCATCATCAAATCCTTTCTCACGGTTCTCGTCCTCTAATCGATAACCATTTCGGGACATTTCATATGGCCAGTAACGTTTTGGATAGCCGAAATCATTCATTTGTGTCACCATCGGATGTTCGATATTCATTCTGTTTGTCTCCCCTTTTTAAGAACGGTCTTCCTTACGACTATTACTCTTTTTGTGTAACTTTTGACCAAAAAAAAGCTCTTGAACACCGATATTTAGCAAATCTGCAATATGCTTGGCTATTTCTAAGCTGGGCTTTGTTCGGCCCATTTCTATATTTGCATAGCCACTCGTGTACTTATATCCAAGTTTTTTCGCCATATACGTTTGTGTTTTTCCTTGTAATATTCGTTCTTCTCGTAAATTTTCAAGTTTCATGTTTCCACCTCTTACTCATTATGTGTAAGTTATATTTATTATGATAATATACACAAAACGAGTAAGTCAATCAAATTTTTATTCTTTTTGTGTATTTATTTATCTTTTCCGTGTAATTCATGATAAAATTTACACATAATATGAAAAAAAGGTGTTTCCGATGGATAATTTGACTGGAAAGATTCTAACTGAATTAAGAGAGAAACATGGATGGAGTAAGTCTACCGTTGCCAAAAAACTCGGATTAAAGGCGATGTCAACCTATGCTAACTGGGAATATGGATTGAGAAAGCCAGATGGTGAAATGATTGTGAAAATCGCCGAGTTATACGGGGTCTCAACAGATTATCTTCTCACAGGTAAAGACAAAAACGCCTCTGATGACGATCTTGCAGATGATCCTGATTTGCAAATTGCGTTTAAAGCTGCCTCCGATTTTTCTGAAGAAGCACGAAGACAAACCATCGACTTTATTAACTACATTAGAGAGAAAGAGAAACAAAAAGGCCGTCAGCCAAAACAGACAGACGACAAATAAAAGATCTCTTTTCATAAAGCATCACATAGCTGGGTAGATACCCAGCTTTTTTTATGTCTCTTTTTCCTCCTAAAAAAGAATGACATATGAATAAAAAATCATGTGTTTTTTGGGTAAAATCGTCTTCCCCTACATAATATGTGACAATTTTCACCAAAAATACTCATTTTTCCACTTATTTTGATTGACATATAATTCTATTATTATTAATATATGTATATACCAAAAAAAGGAGTGTTACCGATGAAAAAATTAATGAAAGCTTGTACATTGTCTTTAGCTGCTTTAGGTGCTCTTACGTTCTTCCAAACTGAAGGTGCTCATGCAGCTGCACAGCCTAAAGAACCAGTTATAGCAAAAGCTCCTATTATGAATAAAGTGATTACAGTGAACCGCACACTTACTGTAGGTTCTTCAATTGCTGTCTCACTTCCAGCTAGCCAAATTTCTGTATCAGGCGCAACGTATGCCATTCAATTAGACCAAACTGCTCCAAATTTCACTTGGATCCGTGCTGTACAACGCGGTTCTGTTACAGTTTCTTACTATAATTCACTAGGTGAGCTCGTCATTAACTATATTACTGTTCGTTAAGCGATTTTTTTCATATGAAAAGGCGATGACTACATGTTCATCGCCTTTTTGTGTTTTTACTTTTAAGCTGCTTACCAGTGCTTGCCAATCTCTATCTATTATGTTAACTTTTAATAAAAATAAGTTTACATATTGAGAGGGGCTTATGATGGGAAAAATAACGTCTTTGTCTTGGGAAACGATCGTGAAGAAAGCCATCAATCATGAACCAATTACGATGGAAGAAGGTCTAAATATTCTTGAAGCAGACGACGCAGAGTTGCTGCCTATTATGCATGCAGCTTATCAGGTGAGATTTCATTTTTTTCAAAAAAAGGTGAAGTTAAATATGATCTTTAACGCCAAAAGCGGATATTGTCCTGAAAACTGCGGGTATTGTTCACAATCGGTGATTTCAACAGCTCTGCTTGAGAGATATACAATGCTTGACCAAAAAACCATTGTGGCCGGTGCGCGTGAGGCGTTAAAAAGAAAAGCAGGGACTTATTGTATTGTAGCAAGCGGGAGAGCACCTTCGCACCGTGAATTAGATGAAGTCACCGCAGCAGTAAAGGAAATTACTGAGACGATGCCTTTGAAGGTGTGTGCATGCCTTGGGTTATTAAATGAAGAAAAAGCGAAACGGCTGAAGGAAGCGGGTGTTCATCGGTATAATCATAATCTCAATACACATCAAGATCATCATGCTCAAATTACAACGACCCATACGTATGATGACCGCGTATCGACCATTGAGAAGGTCAAACAGTCAGGGATGTCACCATGTTCAGGGGTTATTATTGGAATGGGCGAAACCAATCAACAAATTGTCGAAATGGCTTTTGCGCTTAGAGCCCTTGATGCGGATTCGATTCCCGTCAACTTTCTCCATGCAATTGAAGGAACGCCTCTTGAACATCAAGAACGTACACATCCGATCAAAGCGTTGAAGGTTTTGGCACTGATGCGATTTATCAACCCGGCTAAGGAAATTCGAGTATCTGGGGGAAGAGAGTTTAATTTACGAACGCTTCAGCCTCTCGCATTATATGCAGCGAACTCTATTTTTGTAGGCGATTATTTAACGACAAAAGGACAGCAAGTTCAAACCGATCATCACATCATTGAAGATTTAGGTTTTGAAATAGAAGAATGTGCGCTTTAAAAAAGTCTGCCGATGGATCGGCAGACTTTTGACGTTGAGATTAGAATCTTTTATGGAAATCGACAGTACCGCTTCCTTCTTCGCGGTCAAAGCTGCCAACAAAAGTCCAGTTAATATAGCCGCCGTCACCATTGTTGACAAACGTACCATCTTCAAATACCCAAATACCAAACGTAATGCCGTCATATTCAACACTATCATAATAGACAACATTGTTCAGTCCGCTAAAATCATGATCTTGGCTTAAGTTTTGAACAACTACGTTGTAATTTTGACCTGCTTCATAAAATGCACTGTATGCCGCATTTTTTACAAATCCATCACGATTTTGAGATGATTTTACTGCTTGTTCAATTTTATCGGCAATGGCTACTGGATCAATCGAGACACTTCCATCGACACCTGTTGTCGTAGCAGCTTCAGCCTTTTGACCAAAAGTCGTAAGAGATAAAGGGACAGCAACCATTGACGTAGCAATCACAGAGCTAACAAAAAATTTACTTGTTTTCCTCATTATTTCTAACTCCTCCTTTAATTGGTATGTTTATGTACTACCCTTTTCTTTGTCACTTAAACACTAATTTAAGAAAAAACTTCTTTTTCTACCAATTAAGAGGCTGTTTTTACTGTTTAAAAGGGCAAAACAACAAAAAAACTACTCTTTTAAAAGAGTAGTTTTCCATCATTACATAAACAGGATAAATAAAATCAGACCTAGGATGATTCGGTAGATCGCAAAAGGCACAAGTTTGATTTTATTAATCAGTTTTAGGAAGAATCGAACAACAAAGAGAGCCACAATAAACGCACTCACAAAGCCCACAATAAAGAATGGAAGCATGTCTGTTGTTAAATATTCGGCATTTTTAACAAGTGTTAAGAGGCTTGCTCCCGCCATAATCGGCATGGCCATAATAAACGTAAAGTCAGCCGCCGCTCGGTGATTCAGACCAAGAATAACACCACCTGCTATTGTAGAACCTGAACGCGAGAAGCCTGGCCATAGTGCTAAACATTGAAATAACCCGATATACAGCGCTTGTCTGTACGTCATATTATCCACAGAGCTTGTTTCTGTTTTACGTTTATTGATCCAATCAGCGACAAGCATCAGCACAGCCCCTAAAATCAAACCGACGGCGACCGTTCTCACATCAAACAAATATTTATCAATATAATCTTCAAATAAGAATCCTAAAATGACGGCTGGGACGAGTCCAACAGCAATTTGAGCAATGGTCAGCTTATGTCCGCTGCGTTTTTGTTCTTCTGTGATATTTTTCTTTAAGCCTAACAAGTTCAAAATACGATCTTTGAACACGATCATGACAGCTAAAATAGAACCTAACTGAATCACGACTTTAAATGTGTTTGCAGCCTCTGGCGTAATGATGTCTTTTGATTTTAGCCAAAGATCATCAACAATGATCATATGCCCTGTAGACGAGACAGGTGCATACTCTGTTAATCCTTCGACAATTCCTAAAACCAGTGCCACGAATAAATCCCATAGATTCATGATTTTCTTTCCTTTCAATTCTGATCTTTTGAACTGGCCAAACATCTATGTCCACATAAAGACAAGCTTCCTTTTTCGAAAGCTCGTCTTTATGATACTATATTTTTTTCTAAAAAAGATTATGACATCAAACCTTTTCTTCTTTATACAAATTGGATCGCATTTTGAACCAATCAAACAGGTGGGTCGTGATCACTTTCAGAACGGCATACGTCGGAATCGCAACAATGATGCCGACGACACTGAACAATTTACCTGCTGTTAATAGAACAAAAATAATCGTAATCGGATGGATATGAAGGTTTTTCCCCATCACCTGAGGAGAAATGAATTTCCCTTCAATGAGCTGAACCACTGTCCAGACAATGATGAGTTTTAAAAGCATCACTGGTGATGTCACAAGCGCAATCACAATCGCTGGTGTAATCGCAATGGTTGGACCAAGGTATGGCACTACACTTGTACATGCCGCAATAATCGCCAGCAGCAGCGCATAGTCAAGTCCAATAATCATATAGCCAATTAAAAGAAGAATACCGATACAGAAGCTGACAATGATCTGCCCGCGTATATAAGAACTTAGACGATGGTTCATTTCGTGAAGCACGATATGAGTATGGTCTCTAAACTTATTCGGGATAAATTTCAAGAAATAGTCAGGCAGTTTTTTGCCGTCTTTTAATAGATAAAACAGAATGAACGGAACCGTCACGATCGAGATGATAATTTCAGTAAGCGCCCCTAAGAAAGTGCCGACTCCAGTAAAAGTACTTTCCAAAATCTTCGTCGCTTGACTTGACGCTTTACTCACCAATTCAGAGACGTTAAAGTTCATCGTTTTCTGCACTTGACTAATAAAGTTGCTTCCAGTTAATTGTCTAATCTGTTCTTCTACCGTATCAACGTATTTTGGCAGATTATGAAACAGACTCATCGTTTGTGCTTGTAAAAAAGGAATAATAGATACAATGGTCACAGTAATGATCCCAATAATGACGATATATAAAAGCAAAATCGAAAAGATCCGTTTGACCTTAAATCTCTCTAATAAATTCACAATTGGATTTAATAAATAATACACAACCCCCGTTAAAATAATCGGTAAGGCAATGGTTTTGATGAGTACAATGAGCGGTGTGAAAATAAAAGATGCTTTCATGAAAACAAGGATATTCAACCCTATTAATAGCAGGATGAGTAAAAAGAGAACAAACTTGTTATCAAGAAAAAATTTTCTAAATCGACTGCTCCACATTTGCATAGAATTCATATCTTTCCTCCAAACACGGGCTATTTTATTAGTAAATTGTACACTACTTGATCATCATTTTGTGATCATTGTTTTAGCTTTTTTTCACGTTTCGCAATGGACATGGCCCATCCAATCAAAATCGGTTGTCCGATTAATCTCATCCATAACAAGGCTTGTTCTGTGCTCTCTTGCCCTGGAAATGGAATCCCTTCTCTCGCAGCAAATAGGTTCGCAGGGAAAATGAGCACCAGATAGACAGCGATCATTTTTGCTGCCACAATCCTTACGTTTGGAAGAAGCAGTAATACGGCCAACAGCCATTCCAAGCATGCGGTGGCATAAATGATACCATAGGGAAATGGCCATCCAGACATCATGCGGGCAAAGCCGCTTGGCTCTATCACATGAAAAACACCGGCTGCTATAAATAAAAGCGCGAATGCGTATGTACTTCCTATATGTAGGATGCGCTTCATGTTCGTTTCCTCCTCCCTCCTTCTCAAGTATTACCCGAATGAAGGAGGAAACTATCCACTTTTCGTACATTTATTTTCTTTATGTAAGACGCATCAGCTAAGGTAAAGGTTTCATCCGCTTTTCAATAAAAAAGAAGATTCTTTCATACAAACGCTTTCAAAGCATGTATAATCAGAGAAAAGCAGAAGGAGGGAATGTGATGATTCGATTTGCTGTCATCGGAACGAATTGGATTACAGATCGATTCTTACAGGCTGGTGAAGGAGTGGCGGATTTTACATGTACGGCCGTCTATTCTCGGTCTGCTGAAAAAGGACAGGCATTTGCAAACAAGTATGGCATTGATACCGTCTTTACTAATTTACAGCAAATGGCGGCAAGTGATGCGTTTGATGCTGTGTATATCGCAAGTCCAAACGCCCTTCACAAAGAGCAAGCGATGCTGATGATGGCGCATCAAAAACATGTATTATGTGAAAAACCATTGGCCTCTCACCGTAAAGAGGCTGAAGAAATGATTGCTGCTGCGAAAAAATATCAGGTGTGCTTAATGGAAGCGATGAAGACCACATTTCTGCCGAATTTTCTTCAAATCAAGCAGCATCTTGATCAACTAGGCCCCATTCGGCAAGTGATCGCTCATTACTGTAAATATTCCTCAAGATACGATGCCTACCGAAACGGTGAGATTCCAAACGCTTTTAAGCCGGAATTATCCAATGGCTCCTTAATGGACATCGGCGTGTATCTTGTCTTTCCCATCATTTATTTATTCGGGCTGCCACATCAAATCACCGCGAGAGGCTATACACTTTCTTCTGGAGTAGATGGGAGCGGTTCATTACTTTTACAATATGAAGGACATCAAGCACTTCTTTTCCATTCAAAAATCTCAACATCTCATGTATCTGCTGAAATTCAAGGGGAGGATGCCACGATGGTCATTGATCAATTCCATCGCCCTTCTCGTATCATCATCCATGATCGGAATGGACAGCAAACCGATATTTCTATTAAAGATGATCAACCGGCTATGTATTATGAAATCGATCACTTCATTCAATGCATCAAGCAAAAAAAGGGGCAGTCTCCAATCAATACATTTGCCTTATCTGTTCAAACCATGTCCGTCATGGACGAGGCGAGAAGACAAATGGGCATTATCTATCCAGCCGACAGACAAATGTAATGAGGCATTGAATGAACAAAGGGCGTTTTACAGCCCTTTGTTTGTTCATGTGAATCTAGTTTGCCGCTAATACATCGGCAAATGCTTTCACATATGGCGGAAGGTCCGGCGGGCGTCTGCTAGATACAATATGACCATCTGTCACAACCGCTTCATCAAACCATTCTGCTCCAGCATTCGTCATATCATCTTTAATACCAGGTGTACTCGTTACTTTTTTACCTTTCAGGATACCAGCTGAAATGAGCACCCAGCCGGCATGACAGATTTGTCCGATCGGTTTGCCCTTTGCATCAAACGTACGAACGATGTCTAATACTTCTGGATATCGGCGCAGTTTATCGGGCGCCCATCCCCCAGGAACGAGAACCGCATCATAATCATCTGCTTGAATGGAATAGAAGTCTGCATCTGATACAGCCGGCACTCCGTACTTCCCGATATATTCATGATCTGCTTTTTCGCCTACGAGATGGACAGTTGCCCCCTCTTCTCTTAATCGCAAAACGGGATACCATAGCTCTAAATCTTCAAAATCATCACTGACTAACGCAATGACCTTCTTATTTGATAAACGCATAACATCTCTCCTTTTCTTCGGATTTCCTCTATTGTACGAGATCATCTCTTAAAAAGAAAAGCGGTTCCCCTTGAGGAGAACCACTTTCTATTATTCACTGATCTTGAATTTTTTAATTAAGTCACGCAATTCTTCCGCCATTTGGGAAAGCGTCGTCGAAGAAGAACTAATCTCTTCCATTGATGCCAGCTGTTCTTCTGCTGATGCCGCGATATCTTGAATACTTGCTGAACTCTCTCTCGATACATCTGCAATTTCATTCACTGCTTTAGAAATTTGCTCAGATCCTTTTGAAAGCTCACGAACTGTCGTATTCATTTCATTGATTCTTGTCGCAATTTCTGCCGTTTGCTGATTGATTTGTGAGAAGCTTTCTTTTGTTTGGTCTGTAATTGATAGACCATTTTTTACTTCTTCATTCACAGATTTGAACATATTTTGAGACGTTTCAATTTCAGAGACAATTTCTTTGACGAGTTTTTCAATCTCTTTTGCAGAATCTGATGATTGAACCGCCAGCTTACGGACTTCTTCTGCTACAACCGAGAAGCCTCTGCCTGACTCGCCCGCACGTGCTGCTTCAATGGCTGCATTCAGAGCCAGTAAATTCGTTTGATCTGCTATACCGTTAATGACACCTAAAATGTTGGTGATATCTTTTGATTTATGCTCTAATCCGTTGATCACACTTTCAGCTTCTTTCACTGAATGATCAATCGTTTTCATTTGGCCAACTGTCTGTTCAACAAGCTGTCCGCCTGTTTCTGCGACTTTTTTTGATTGAACCGATGATTCTGTAATGACATCAGATGTTTGTGCAACTTCATTTAGCCCTTCGTTCATTTGTTTCAAGTGGGCTGCACTTTGTTCCACCATTTCACTTTGATTTTCGTTTCCGTTCGAGAATGTTTCAATGGATGATGTAATATGTTCGGTTGCTTTTGTCGTTTGACCTGCACTTGCCGTCAGTTCTTCCGACGATGACGCCACGTTTTCAACAGATGTCTGTACAGCTTGGATCACATCTCTGAGTGACTCACTCATTTCATTAAAACTTGTACCGAGCTGACCAATCTCATCCTTTGACCGGACATCAATTTTCTCTGTTAAATCTCCTTCGCTAATCTTCTTAGAAGAGGAGACAAGCATGGAAAGTGGTTTTGTAATAGAACGGATGATAAAGAAGATGAGAATACCGCCAATGATGAGCGCACCAGCTAATATAATGGCCGCCATGTTGAAGACTGGCTGCGCCGCTTCTTCTACTTCACTGACAAACATTGTACCAGCAATTTTCCAACCAGTCGCTTTGTTTGTTGTGAACTCCATTTGCTTTTCTTTCCCTTCAAACATATAACTCATTGAACCTTTGTCTTGTGTATAAAGCTTGTCTACCCAATCACCTGTTAATTTTGTTCCTGCTTTTTTCGTTGGATGTGCCACGTATGTTCGATCTGGGCTTCCGATAAAAGCATGACCTTCTTTACCAATATTGATACTATTAGACTCTTTTACTAGATTTGCAATGTCCAGGTTCATGGCAATAACACCAGAACCATCCTCTAGTTTTTTAGAAATCGTCACAACAAGCGTACCAGTTGATGCGGTTGGATATGGAGCGGAAACAGACAGCTCACCGTTTTTCGCCCAGCCATCTTTGTACCAATCCCGCTCAGTTGCGACATAATCAGCAGGCATTTTTTGATTTGGATATCTTGAAAACACTTTTCCATCACTTGAAGCAACAAAGATGCCTTCTGTGTCATCATTCATGCTCATGAACTGCTCAAAGCGTCCTTGAATATCAGTCGTTCCTTTTTGCCCCAGCTTTTTCTCAGTAATCCATTTGCTAAAGAAATCGGCTGCGTCTGTTTTTACTTTTACAACCTTCGTAATGTTTTTGTCCAGCTGTTCTACATTTTCCTTTGCACTTTGCATGATTTGATCATTTAAAGAGGTGCTCGCCGTATGATATGAAGAGAATGCCAATACGATAATTGGGCATAAAAGAATAAATAAGAAAGAGAAAACGAGCTTTTTTGATATCGATGGTTTTTTGAAATACTGTATGAAATTCATAAAAAAGAAAACTCCTTTTAGTAAGATAGTATATATATCGGAAGTACTACTAGGTTCTTTACTTTTTTAACTTATTAAAGTCTAGATAAGTCCAAAATACCCAAATTATGTGCAAACAACGGAAAAACACCTGACGTCAAAACGTCAGGTGTTCCAGATTATTGACAAAGGGCTAAAATGAACTTTATTTTAGCCCTTTGTCTTCTTTTCAGCGTGATAGAAAACCTTTGCAGCCCTAGGAAGGACGAGTACTGGCGCGCGCAGGACTGACACCGAATGCGAGGGTTTGTCTACACGCTGAAACCCCTAACGTCAAAACGTCAGGGGTTCTACTATGACTCTTATATTTTAAATTGTTTGATGAGCTCTCTCAGTTCTTCTGCCATTTGAGATAAAGTGGCGGAAGATGAGCTGATCTCTTCCATTGATGCCAGCTGTTCTTCTGCTGAAGCCGCAATATCTTGGAAACCTGCGGAACTTTCACGTGAAAGCTCTTTGATTTGATTGACTGCTTGTGAAATATCGTTTGAGCCATGAGAAAGTTCTTGGGCTGATCCGTTCATTTGTTTCATTTGTTCTGTCATTTCTGATGTCTTATGGGTGATTTTCTCAAAACTCACTTTCGTTTCATCTGTAATGTTTAATCCAGATTGCACTTCACCTGCTACTTGTCTAAACATCTTCTGCGACTTTTCAATTTCATCTACAATTTCGTTCGTTAGGCTTTCAATTTCTTTTGAAGAGCTGCCTGATTGCTCTGCCAGCTTGCGGACTTCTTCTGCGACCACAGAGAAGCCTCTTCCTGCCTCACCTGCACGTGCGGCTTCTATCGCTGCATTTAAAGCGAGGAGGTTCGTCTGATCTGCAATGCCGTTGATGACTCCAAGAATGCTTGTAATGTCCTTAGATTTCTGTTCTAGCCCTGCAATCACAAGCTCTGCTTCTTTCACTGCTTGTTCAATCGTTTGCATTTGACCTGCTGTTTTTTGAACGAGCTCTCCACCAGCCTGAGCGGTTTTGCTAGACTCGATAGATGATTCCATCATGTGAGAAGTCGTGTTGACCATATGTGATAAACTGCGATCCATGTCGTTTAGCTGGACAGAGCTTTTTTCAATCATCTCATTTTGATGTTCATTGCTGTTTGAGAACTGTTCAATAGATGAGGTAATATGCTCAGTTGCTTGGGCTGTCTGTCCTGCGCTAGCCGTTAATTCTTCAGATGAGGCAGCAACATTTTCAATTGAATTCTGGACGGCTTGAATGACTTGTTTCAGCTTTGCCGACATATCGTTAAAGCTCTGTGCAAGTTTGCCGATTTCATCATGTGTGCGCACCTCAATATGCTGGGTAAGATCCCCCTGACTGATTTTCTCAGCCGATTCAGAGAGCTCTATGAGTGGTTTTCGGATTGATTTAATAATAAAATAAATCGCGATTCCACCGATGACAATCGCAGCAGCTAGGATGATCATGGTTAAGTCAAGCACTGGCTGCGCGGCTTCTTTCACTTCGTTGACATACATTGTTCCCGCAAGCTTCCAGCCTGTCGCTTCATTTGTGTCATAAAACATTTGCTTCGGCTGTCCGTTGAATTCATATTCGAAACTGCCTTTTTTATTGTTATACATTTTTTCGATGAAATCGCCTGTCAGTTTCGTCCCGGCCTTTTCCGTTTTATGAGCAATGTAACGTTGGTCTGAGGTAGCGACAAACGCATAACCTTCCTGACCAATTTTGATGCTGTTTGTATCTTTCACAATTGTGTTCAATCGTACATTTATGCCGATAACACCAGAACCATCTGCTAACTGTTCTGATATTGTGATGAGCAGGTCATCTGATGACTTGTCTGTAAAAGGATCTGAAATGATGAGTTTGTCATCTCCCATTGATTGTTGAAACCATGGTTCATTTTTTGCGCTTTTGGCACTGCCTTTATGAATCTCGGAATATTCAGTTAGTTTACCATTCTGATCTGCAACAAATACTTCTACGACATCGTCGTCTGTTTCCGATAGTTGCTCTAATTTCACCTTAAGTAAATCCTTATTTTTAGAGGCCAGTTCCTTTTTTTTCACCGATTTAGATAAATAAGAAACAATATCAATTTTAGGCTGTACATCTTTATTGATCAGTTCATTTAATTGATTCACACCATTTGCAGCGCTAGACATAATCTCATCATTGAGAGACTTAGACGCCACTTCATAGGAAAATGCGGCCAACACAAGAATGGGCACTAGGAGAATCGCTAAGAATGCAGTAATTAATTTCTTTGACATCGTAAAGTGCTTAAAAAAGTTGATTTTTTTCATGACTCTACTCCTTTTGGTTTATGATTTGGGATCATCCCCCTCTATTCTTAGGTAATACGGATTATTTTTCAAGGTGTAATGTTCAAAAAACCACCAAAATAAGCATATTTACCTATTTCTTTCGATTTATTCACTTCAAAAAAAGAACCCCCTAGCTGGAGGTTCTTTTCATTTGGTTTATTCGACTTTAAATTTGCTAATCAAATCACGTAATTCTTCTGCCATTGAAGAAAGGGTGGCAGAGGATGAGCTGATCTCTTCCATTGATGCCAGCTGTTCTTCAGCTGAAGCGGCAATGTCTTGAATATTGGCGGAGCTTTCACGTGATACGTCTGCAATCTCACGGACAGCCTCAGAAACATGTGCAGATCCTTTTGACAACTGGACAACTGTTCGATTCATTGTTTGGAGCTGATCTGAGATTTCTTTGGTCATGTCGAAAATATTGTGGAAGCTGACTTTCGTTTGTTCAGTAAAGCTTAATCCTGATTGAACTTCTTGATTTACTGCTGTGAATACTTCTTGTGATACATCAATATCTTGAACGATTTCTTTGATTAAGTTTTCAATTTCTTTCGCTGAGTTGGCAGATTGAACAGCAAGTTTTCTTACTTCTTCTGCTACAACGGAGAAACCTCGACCAGATTCTCCAGCTCTTGCTGCCTCAATTGCTGCATTCAGCGCAAGTAAATTCGTTTGATCTGCGATGCCATTAATGACACCAAGAATCTGGGTAATATCTTTTGATTTGCTTTCTAGCGCACTGATGACATTCTCTGCTTTTTTCACTGATTGATCAATCACGTTCATTTGAGAAGCGGTTTTTTCTACTAGCTGTCCGCCTTCTCCTGCAATCTCTGTTGATTTGATGGATGAAGCGGTAATCGATTCGGCCGATTCATTCATGTGCTGAAGGCCTCTGTTCATTTCTTCTAACTCTTCTGAGCTTGATTCCACTTTATCATTCTGGCTTTCGTTACCAGTAGAGAATTGTTCAATGGCTAATGTAATATGCTCTGTTGCTTTACTTGTTTGTCCTGCGCTTGCGGTCAGTTCTTCTGATGAAGAAGCGACATTTTCAACGGAGGTTTGGACGGCACCAATGAGGGATCTTAATGAGTCAATCATCGTATTAAAGCCTTTACCAACTTGTCCTATTTCATCATCTGATTGAATCTGAAGTTTATCACGTAAATCACCATCGCTGACCTTTTTCGAGAAACGGGCCAGATTGGATAATCTATTTGAAATAGAGCGGACAATAAAGAAGATGAGGGTTCCTGCTACGATCAGTGTCACACTGAACACAATAATGGCTGTATTAAAAACGGGTTTAGCTGCATCCTCTACTTCTGATACGAGCATCGTACCGCCGATTTTCCAGCCGGTTAGTTCATTGGTGACATAAGCTACCTTTTTATCTGTTCCATTGAGTGAATAGCTGCCGTTTCCTTGTTTGTTTTTAAAAATAATGTTCGCCAAATTCTCATTGACTTTGCTTCCTGGCTTTTGGGTTGGATCTGCTAACACGGTTTTATCCTTCTCCATGATGAAAGCATATCCTTTTTGACCTATTTTGATTTCTTTTAGCTTTTGAATGAGGCTGTCAATTTCCATATCAAGACCAATCACCCCTGAGCCATCTTTCGTTTTTTGGGCAATGGTGATGACCATTTTACCTGTAGATGCTGCGACATATGGCTTCGTGATGACTTGTTTACCATCAGCACTCTTGGCCTCTTGATACCATGGACGCTCTCGCGGGTCATAGCCTTCAGGCATTTTTTGAACTGGGTATTGCATGAACAAACCCTTTTCTGAACCTGCATAAATGGCTGAGACATCTTTTTCATTAATTTTTCCATATTGCTGCAATTCTTTAATGGTAGCTTTTCTATTTTTTTCTTGAAGATTAGCCGCCTTGAGATCATCTGTAAACAGGGTCACAGCCTCTGCCTTGTTCCCAATATTCTCATCGATTAAGGTATCAAATGCATTGACCTGACTCATCGCACTGCCCATAATCTGTTTGTCTAACTCTGTCTTTGATGTGAAAAACGCACTAATGGTCAGTGCAACTGTTGGCAGTATAAGGACTACCAAAAAGGCAATAACTAATTTTTTAGAAATGGATGGTTTTTTGAACCATTGGATCATTTTTCCCATTTTCTCTTTCCCCCTTTACTTCTCTAAAGTTATTATCGGATGAAAGGTTTATTTTTAGAGGGCTGGAAATGACGTTTAAAAATAAAAAAAATACCCAGACAATTCTGGATATTTTTTCATCGTTTTTTAATCAATTTTAAATTGACTTGTCAGCTCTTTTAATTCCTCAGCCATATTGGCAAGTGTGACAGAAGAGGACGAAATTTCTTCCATAGATGCCAATTGTTCTTCAGCAGATGCCGCAATATCTTGAATGTTCGCCGCACTTTCTCTTGAAACTTGACGCATCTCTTGCATGGCTTGTGATACAAGTTTTGATCCGCTTGATAGGTCAACCGCTGTATCATTTAATTGAGTGAGCTTTTTCGACATACCTTCTGCCGCCTCATAGATATTTTGGAAGCTTTCTTTTGCTTCTTCTGTCATCCCAAGTCCTGCATTTACTTCTCGGTTAACAGCTTTGAACATCTCTTGAGATTTGGAAATTTCCAACACAATTTCTTGGATCAGTTTTTCAATTTCTTTCGCTGAATCTGCGGATTGGACCGCTAGTTTTCTGACTTCCTCTGCTACGACAGAGAAGCCACGCCCTGATTCACCTGCTCTTGCTGCTTCTATGGCTGCATTGAGTGCAAGTAAATTCGTTTGATCTGCGATGCCATTAATGACATTTAAAATGCTCGTAATATCTTTAGATTTGTATTCTAATTCTTTCATGACTTGTTCGGCTTCTTGTACAGATGTATCGATATGTTTCATTTGATTCGCTGTGCTTTCAACGATACGTCCGCCTTGTCCAGCCGCTTCTGTCGATTGAATGGAGACAGCAGTCACTTCTGATGAAGTTTGTGACATACCTTGTAATCCTTCATTCATTGCGACAAGCTGATTCGTGCTAGATTCGACTTTCTCATTTTGTGCTTCATTCCCATTTGAGAATTGTTCAATCGACATGGTGATATGCTCTGTCGCCTGACTTGTTTGGCTGGCACTAGCAGTCAGCTCTTCTGAAGCTGAAGCTACATTGTCGACAGATTGCTGGACCGCTCGGATAACTTCACGCAAAGATTCACTCATCTTACTAAAGCTTCTTGTGAGGTCTCCTATTTCATCCTTCGATTTGGTTTCGAGGGTTTCCGTTAGATCCCCTTCACTCACCTTTTCTGAGAAATCAACAAGCCTTCTAAGTCCAATTGTGATGGAGCGAACGATAAAGAAGATCGCAATACCGCCAAGGATAAAAGAAGAAATTAAAAGAATAATGGCAGAATTCCAAACTGGCTGTGCTGCTTCTTCTGTTTCTGATACAAACATCGTTCCAGCAATTTTCCAACCTGTTAAATCATTTGTTACAAAAACGAGACGTTTTTGCTCTCCTTTATTCTCATAAGTTGATGTTCCTTCTTTGCTGCTGTAAAGGATTGATGAAATATTTTCAGTCACTGCAGATCCTGATTTTTCTTCTGGATGAGCGACAATCTGTTTATTTTTATTTGCAATAATTGGATATCCTTCTCGTCCAATTTTAATATCTTTGATTTTATCGACGATATCCTGAACATCAATATCAATCCCAATGGCTCCCGATCCGTCCTTTAGACGCTGAGCGATTGTGACAACCATGCCGTTTGTTGTGGCAGAGATGTATGGATTGGTGACCACAGGTTCACCTTTTTCGTCCTGCATCGCCGCTTTATACCAGTCACGAGTTGTTGGATCATAGCCTTTTGGCATGTCCACTTTAGGGAACTGAATAAAGTCACGATTTTTACTTGCTGCATAAAACCCAACCACATCATCTTCATTGATTTTACTGTATATCTCAAAATGCTCATACAGTTCGTCCTGGTTTTTCTTTTTAAAGTCTGCAGCACTGGATGTTTCGGTAAACAGTTTGACTGCGTTCTCCTTATTCAAAAGCTTTTGCTCAATCATGTCATTCAGCTCATTGACTCTTGCGTTTGCTCCGTACATGATTTCATGATCTAATTCTTCTTTGGCAATCTGATATGAAATCGTACTGAGTGTAATGATAGGCAAGACGAGAACAAGTGTGAATGAAATAATCAGCCTTTTAGAAATCGATGGTTTTTTCAACCATTTTATGATACTTTTCATGTTTTTCCTCCTTTTAAACGTTATGTTTTATATCGGACAGCTTCATATTATTTTCATGTTTTTCAAATAAAAAGGATGACTTTTTGTTTATTTTCACAAATTGATTCCTTGCCCAAGCATCCCGCATACGCTAATACAAAAGGGGGCGTTTTTCATATGATTATCCTTTCAGGACAGCCAGTGACAAATGAGCAGCTGGCATCGTTTCAGCTAGAAGGACAAAAGCGGATCATTTTGATGCAGTTACAAGCCTCAAATGATACGTTCCGTTATAGGCAGGCATCTGATTTGTTATTTGAGGTGACTTTAAGATCGAATATCATGAATGCGGCAAGAGATTTGAATAAGAGCGGTGCCTCATTTGCTATCTTTCAAAGGTCCCGTGCGAATGACGCCTATTGGCGTGTATCAGAGGCCGGAGCGTTAGAACTGCGCTATCAAGTCGAGCCATCTACGGGGATTAAAGACATCTTTGAAAATGGCTCAAAATATGCCTTTGAATGTGCCACAGCGATTGTCATTGTGTTTTATATGGGAGTCTTGCAAACGGTAGGAGACGAGAAGTTCAATCGAAGACTTAGAAGTTTAACACTGTATGACTGGCACTATGATACATTGTCCATTTATACAGAGCGCGGAAATGATTTTATTTATGGGGATTGCCTATATTTCGAGAATCCAGAGTTTAGCTATCAACAGTCTCAATGGCGCGGAGAAAATGTGATTTACTTAGGGGAAGATCAATATTATGGGCATGGGCTTGGGATCTTAACAGCTGCAGAGATTATCGATAAATTAAATGCCAGAAGACGGCCAGGGGCGGTTCAGTCCGCTTATTTACTGCCGCAGACTACTAGGATGGATGTTATTTATCTCAGGCAAATGTTTGGCAGCTAAAAAAGGCCTCTTGTCTATAGGTTATGACAAGGGGCCTTTGTATGCCTTGCGTTTTCGGTAATCATGGAGCGTGCCAAGCATTGCGTTTGCTAGGATTTCCATTTCTTCTAGATGGTTTCTTGTGACTGGAGGGTCGTGCTGATTCCATTTCACATAACGAACAAAATAGTAATGACGAATGGGGGTAAGAACGGCAGGGGAGTGCGGAAAATCATCAAATAGAAATTCAATTTGTCCTTTTTTCCGATATGAATGTTTTAAGATTTCCATCCTGTCACACCACCCATCATCAAATTATATCTGCGTGAGTTCATGCATGATCTCTTCAACGGTTAAAATGGAATGAATACGGCCAACCCCCTGACCTGCCCAAAGAGCCATTTGTTCTGGGTTTCCTGCAGCAGCTGCCGCTTTTCGCATCGGTGTTGTCCATACATGCTGTATAGGATAGGGAAGAACCCGGTCTTCATTTCGTCTTTCTTCCTCCATCCACTGATTGACAATACCTCTGGCTTTTTTTCCAGAGAAAAGCCGTGTCATCGCTGTTTCACTGCCTTCTGCCTGTAACAGCGCCTTTTTGTACACATCTGCCGCAGCACTTTCTTGACTCGCTAAAAATCGTGTCCCTATTTGAACCGCACCTGCTCCAAGTGCTAGTGCAGCTTTCATAGTGGTCCTGTCTGTGATACCTCCAGCGGCAATCAATGGGATATGACAGACAGACCTGACATCACTGATCAGGCAGAAAAGTCCCTGCTGAGCATCTCCCTTTGAAGGTAAAAAGGTGCCTCGATGCCCTCCTGCTTCGCTTCCTTGTAGAACAATGGCATTCATTCCTTTTTCTTCCAAAAGCAGTGCTTCTTTTTTTGTTGTAGCTGTTCCGATGAGAAAGATCCCCTTTTGTTTCAGGTGATGAATTGTTTGTTCGTTTGGACAGGCAAATGTAAACGACACAGCTGGGACTTCTTCTTCTTGAAGAATGTTGATTTTTTGTTCATAGTCCTTCCATAATTCTTCTTCGCTAGGGATTATCTGTGCTTCTGGTATGACAGGCAGCCGATCTGTCCAAAATGATACATCTTCTGTTTTCGTTTCTGAAATGGGTTCAGGGACAAACACATTCACTTGAAATGGACGAGATGTCAGCTGTTTGACCTGTCTGATTTGCTGCCTCATCTTTTCGGGCTGTACATAACCACTTGCTAAGCTGCCGAGACCCCCATATTGTGAAACAGCGGCGACAAGCTGCGGCGTCACCGCTCCTCCTGCCATTGGTGCTTGAATGATGCCATGTTCAATTTGAAGTAACGCTGTGAATTCTCCCATCTTCTCCCCCGCCCTTACTCGTTAGATGACACCTGTACATAAAAGTGACGATGTCTCGGTCCGTCAAACTCACAAAAATAGATTCCCTGCCACGTTCCAAGCACAAGATCACCATGATGGACAAGAACGTGCTGAGATGCTCCCATATAACTAGCTTTCATATGCGCTGCTGTATTGCCTTCCATATGACGATCTTTTGAATGTTCCCACGGAAAGACTTCGTCAAGCCGGCGCAGCATATCACGTTTGACATCTGGGTCGGCATTTTCATTAATGGTGATTCCAGCCGTCGTATGTGGACAATAGACCATAACCGTTCCGTTTTGAATCCCAGTTTCCCGGACATATTGCTGAACTTCATGGGTAATGTCTATCATGTCAGCGTGTTTGTCTGTTTGTACGTTGATTTTTTTCATTTCACTGGCTCCTTTTGATCATGTCTATAAAACCATACCCTTTTTATGTGAAATCAATCACTGCCGGTTGGCAGAAACAAATCTTCTTACCTAAAGTTTACCAAGCAAAAAAACCTCGTCAATAGCTCCGAGGTTTTTAGGAAAAGTGAACCTTTTTTACTTCTATGGTTCGAATATGATGATCTTCTGCATCGACAATTTTAAATTCACAGCCTTCTGCTTCAATGATATCTCCAATGTCAAAATCAATTTTATGCGTCATCATCCAGCCGGCAATTGTATCAACATCATCATTTTCAATCGCTAAATCCAATAAATCATTTACTTCATCGATCAAGGCTTTCCCATCCATGACATAGTGGAAGTCACCTTTTTTCACAATATGCGGGGTTTCATCTTGATCATATTCATCTCGAATCTCACCCACAATTTCTTCTAATATGTCTTCAACTGTGACGAGACCTGCTGTTCCGCCGTATTCATCTACAAGCACCGACATATGAATCCGTTCCTTTTGCATCAAAATCAGCAGTTCTTGAATCGGTGTACTTTCAATGACACGAATGACAGGGCGCATTAAGTCTTCAATGGACACCTCTTGATTGAGAAAACTTGCTTTAAATACGTCTTTGCTATTGATCACACCAATGACATGATCTTTGTCTTCTTTAATGACAGGATAACGTGTATACCTTTCGTTCAGCATATAATGCGTCACGTCTTCCAGGCTCTGTTCAATTTCAATGGCAGAGATTTCTGTGCGCGGGATCATGATCTCTCTCGCCACTCGGTTATCAAATTCAAATATTTTATTGACATATTTGTATTCAGATTGGTTGATCTCGCCCTTTTCGTAGCTTTCAGACAGGATGAGACGCAATTCTTCCTCACTGATCGCCACTTCATGTTCTTTGACAGAATGAAAACCAAATAATTTCACAATGCCTCGTGCAGCCCCATTTAATGCTTTAATAAACGGGTACATGACTTTATAGAAAAAAATAAGAGGTTTTGCCGTCACAAGACTGACAGCTTCTGCCTTTTGAATGGCAATCGTTTTGGGAGCAAGTTCCCCAACGACAACATGCAAAAACGTAATGATCACAAAGGCAATGATAAACGATATGATGTCTGTCAAAGCGGAATGAAGCCCTGCCTTTTCAAAAAGCGGATGCAGGAAATGTTCCACTGTTGGCTCCCCTAACCACCCTAAGCCTAATGCCGTGATGGTAATGCCAAGCTGACAGGCAGATAAATATTCATCAAGGTTGGTTGTCAGTTTTTGAACATGAATGGCTCTCTTATCACCGCTTTCAATCAGCTGATTGATTTTTGAGCCTCTAATTTTCACAATCGCAAATTCAGTGACAACAAAAAATGCTGTCGCAGCAATGAGTAATAGGACTAAAAATACGTTTAAAATATACAAAAAAACCCTTACCTAACACGGGTAAGGGCTCACCTCCTCTGGCGTCAATTAATCATTACGGCCATTTAGGAAGATCATTACAAAACGGAGCAATTCAAACAGGGAGACAAGGGCCGCTGCTACGTACGTAAGAGCTGCGGCATTTAACACCTTGTTCACGCCTCTTTCTTCACTGCTTCTAATGATTCCTTCTGAAACAATGATATTCTTTGCACGAGAACTTGCGTTAAACTCAACAGGCAATGTCACTAGCTGAAAGAACACAGCAGCTGAGAACAGAACGATCCCAAGCCCGATTAAGTTAAGGCTGCCGAGCAATAATCCACCTAGGAAAAGAAGCGGGGCAACACCAGATGCAAAGTTCACGACAGGGAAGATCTTATGTCTCAAGACAAGCGCACCATAGGATTCCTGATGCTGCAAGGCATGTCCAACCTCGTGTGATGCGACTGAAATGGCCGAAATAGAATGGCCATAATACACTGGTTCAGATAAACGAACCACACGCTGCGTCGGGTCGTAATGATCAGTCAAAGTTCCTCTTACCGGTTCAACGGGTACATCGTATAACCCGTTGCGATCTAAAATATATCGAGCGGTTTCAGCACCTGTTTTCATACTGGCAGCTTCAACCTTTGAATACTTTTCAAAATTATTCTTTACTTTAAATTGTGCCCAAAAAGACAATCCCAATGCGGCAAATGTTAAAAAATAAAAAAACAGCATGCTCATCAGCTTCCTTTTTATTTTATATATTTATTTACAATTTTAATGACTTTTATGTAACGTGTACAGCAAAAAGCACTAGGTCTTTTTAAGGGGAATCACTACACCAATGAAAAAGAAGAACATTCCGATGCATGCTGTATAAAATGTCACCGTTCCATATAGGTCTTGAAAAAAACGAAGCCACGAGAAATCGTTCATAAAATGGTTCACCGCATTTAAATCAAACACGAGTAAAATCACCGCAGATGATAAAAAGTGTGCGCCGATAAAAAGAAGTACGGTCTTTTGAACAAACGACATTCGCATTCCCTCCTTCTTCTCTCTTATTTTAAGATATGGGTTCTGTTTCAATACATGACGATGATGAAAAATTGTTTCCTAATCGGGCATACTGACATTAGCAGTCTCCCTGAAAGGACGAGTTCGATGAAATCAAACCGTATCTTCATTGCCTGGCTAAGATGGCCTCTTTATGTTCGCATTGCGATCATCATCTGTTTCTTGCTTCTCTTTTTTGGACAATTAATCGTCATACTTGAACCAAAGCAGTATCATACGATCTTTGATGGGATCTGGTGGGCTCTCATTACAGTTGCGACGGTAGGCTATGGTGATTTTGTGCCGCAAACCATGCCCGGACAAATCGCAGGTATGGCGCTGATTCTGATCGGGGCAAGCTTTGTAACGGCTTATTTTGCCACACTCGCTGCCGCTGTGTTCAGTAAGCAGCACCATTATGTAGAAGGAAAGGTCGCTTTTAAGGGGAAAGGACATGTCATTATCGTTGGCTGGAATGAGAAAACGAACAAACTGCTTCAATCGTTTCAAACCATTGATCCCGCCATGCCGATTGTACTCATTGATGATTCCTTAAAGGAAGGACCTCTTTTAGAGAATGTCCATTTTATTAAAGGCCATGGTACAGAGGATGCCACACTTCGCAGAGCAAATATTATGAGTGCTGATACATTGATGATTACCGCCGACCAGCATGAAAATGAAGTGACGGCTGATATGCAGAGTGTCTTAACCTTGCTTGCGGCAAAAGGATTAAACCCTTCGTTATATTGTTTAATTGAAATTTTAACCGATCGCTATGTGAAAAATGCTGAGCGGGCTGGCGCCAATCAAGTCATCCATACTTCTGATGCCGTGAATCATTTAATGGTGGAGCATTTTCTTTTAAAAGAACAGCTCATGGCGTTAAAAATCAAAAGAAACATGACCCTCCATAAACAGATCACCATCATTCCAGTACCGGCTTCATTAGCTGGAGAGACATTCTTAACGGCACTTCATCACTTTTTAGAGCATCATGTGATCATTGTAGGCGTACAAAAAAAAGAAGGACCCATGATGAATCCTCCTTTTGGATATGAGCTTCATCCAGAGGATGAGCTGATCAGCTTTTAAAGCAGTACATCTTCTAATTCTTTGACGAGTGAAAAGCCAATTTCGGCATAAGCCTTTGACACATCTCCGTCTTTCTCTTTCGGTTCTTGGAATTGGTTAAAAGATGCCCCTACATTTCCAACCATCGCATGGTCATCTAATTTATCTTGATAGACATGCTTTAAGAGAAATGGATGTCCCATTTTCACCACAACGCCTGGCTGATCCAGCTGTCCTTTCTCGGCTGTAAACGGAACTCTGAGAAAGGTATAGCCGTCACGGTTGTCAATTTTATAATCAAAATATCCATGATCATAATCCCAATTCCCATTAATGACATATCCGAGCGGCTTCATATTTTCTTCTAAATGGTACAGTGAAAAGCTTTCACCAGTCAGCCTAGATGGTACATGAATCATACAGAACCCTCCTTTTTGTATAGGGTTCGTTAAAGAGAGGAATTCATACATTTACCTTTCGTGATTTGCACATTGTTTGTAAAAGCAGCATCAAATAAGCTTTGGCTGGATGATGCATTTGTCTCGTTCACACTGCCCGCTCCTGATGTCTCTTTCGTAGCACTCATTGGACAAATCCGCCCAACATTCCCAAAGTTAACGATGGCCTGCCCGGAAATGTCATGGATATAAATATGATTTGTTCTCATCGCTTCATCAACCTCCTCCATTGATTATTCTATGTACAGAGCTTAGGGAGGCTTGCACTGACACCATGAGAACATAAAAAAAGGCACACCTTATGCAAAGATGTGCCTTAGCGTGTAGACAAACCCTCGCATTCGTTGTCAGTCCTGCGCACTGGTGCTCACGAATGTCAAATTCGCTCCGCTCCAGTGCTCGTCCTTCCTAGACTTCAAAGGTTTTCTATCACGCTAAAAAGAAGACAAAGGGCTAAAATACAGTTCATTTTAGCCCTTTGTCAACAATCTGAGGCACATCTTATGAAAAGATGTGCCTTTTATTCTTATGATTGTTTGAGACGGCTCTCAAGTTCTGCCTTTTTCTCTTCGAAGCCCGGTTTTCCTAATAAAGCAAACATGTTCACTTTATACGCTTCTACTCCAGGCTGGTCGAATGGATTGACGCCTAGTAAATACCCAGACATCGCACATGCTTTTTCAAAGAAGTACACGAGATATCCGAATGTATAAGCATCCATTTCAGGAATTGTCACAATCAGGTTCGGTACTTTTCCATCCGTATGAGCAAGCATTGTGCCTTCAAATGCTTTTTTATTGACGAAATCAACCGTTTTTCCTGCAAGATAGTTTAACCCATCAAGGTCTTGTTCTTCTGCTTCGATGACAAGTTCATGTCGTGGCTTGTCTACATTCACGATGGTTTCAAACAAGTCTCTTCTTCCTTCTTGTACATATTGACCAAGTGAATGAAGATCCGTTGAGAAGTTCGCAGATGAAGGATAGATTCCTTTTTCATCTTTCCCTTCACTTTCGCCGAATAACTGCTTCCACCACTCCGCAAAGTACTGTAAGCCTGGCTCATAGTTAATCAGCATTTCAATTGTCCGTCCTTTATTGTAAAGAACATTACGGACAACCGCATATTGGTAAGCCGCATTTTCTGAGAGCTCAGATGAAGCGAAGTCTTCACTTGCTTTCGCAGCACCTTCCATCATTTGATCAATGTCTGCACCGCTTACAGCGATTGGCAATAGACCAACTGCTGTTAAGACGGAATAGCGTCCACCGACGTCATCAGGGATGATAAATGATTCATAGCCTTCTTCAGTTGCTAATGTTTTGAGTGCGCCGCGTGCCTTGTCAGTTGTCGCATAGATGCGTTTTTTCGCTTCTTCAGCACCATATTTTTCGATAAGGAGCTTTTTAAAGATACGGAACGCAATGGCTGGCTCTGTAGTTGTACCAGATTTTGAAATCACGTTAATGGAGAAATCGGCATCTTCTAGCAGATCCATTACATCTGTTAAATAAGAAGAACTGATGTTGTTTCCAATAAAGATGATTTGCGGTGTTTTGCGTTTGCCTTTTGGCAAACTATTATAGAAAGAATGGTTTAAAAACTCAATGGCCGCACGTGCGCCAAGATAAGAACCACCAATTCCAACAACGAGTAATACATCAGAATCAGATTTAATCTTTTCTGCACTTTTTTTAATGCGGGCAAATTCTTCGCGATCATATTGCTTCGGTAAGTCAACCCAGCCTAAATAATCACTGCCAGTACCCGTTTGTTCATGAATATTATGATGGGCCACCTTCACAAAATCTTTTAAATATGTAAGCTCATGTTCTTGAAAGAAAGGTAACGCTTTCGAGTAGTCAAATTGAATATGTGTCATCGCTTGTAAGCCCTCCATTACGTTAGTTCTGTCCCTTTCACATTAGCGGAACTAGCTATTGAAATCAAGTGATCGTCATTGGACAGCAAAAAGCCGCTCCTCATGAAGAGAAGCGGCCATCCAAATTATAGAGAAGCTTTCAAAATCGCTAAAATGTCATCACGGCCAAGTTTCATAAAGTTACCAAAACCACCATATTCCATTTCTTTTGCTGCGATGTCAGCAATTTTGTCCAGTTGATCTTCACCAATATCATAATCCGCTAAACGGCTCGGTGCACCGAGGCTTGTCCAGAAGGCTGACAGCTTGTCGATTCCTTCTAATGCGATGTCACGATCCGATTTTCCTTCTGTCTCAATGTCAAACATGTTCAACATGAGGTTTTTAAAACGTTCGACATTGTGATCAAGTGTATGACGCATCCAGTTTGGGAAGAGGATCGCAAGTCCACCTGCATGCGGAATGTCATAGACTGCTGATACAGCATGCTCAATCGTATGTGATGCCCAGTCGCCAAAATAGCCCATTTGCAGCGTGCCATTTAAAGCAATTGTTCCTGCATAAAGGATGGTTTCACGGTGCTCATAGTTTTGTAAGTCTTCAAGTAGCTTTGGTGCTGTCTCGATGACTGTTTGAAGAACAGCAAAACACATCCGATCTTGTAGAGGCGTGTTTTTGACATTATGGAAGTATTGTTCAAACACATGGCTCATCATATCAACCATGCCATACACCGTTTGATTCTCTGGCACAGAATATGTGTGCTCAGGATCTAAAATTGAAAAAGCAGGGTGCGTGACTGAACTGCCCCACACGTACTTTTCATTTGTTTCCCAGTTCGTGATCACAGAATCCGGGTTCATTTCTGAGCCTGTCGCTGCAAGTGTCAATACTGTGCCAAATGGCAGTGCTTTTTGAGCGGTCGTTTTCTTTGAAATAATATCCCATACATCCCCGTCATATTCTGCTCCAGCTGCAATGGCTTTTGTACAGTCGATGACACTTCCCCCACCAACTGCTAATAAGAAATCAATGTTCTCATTTTGGCAAATGTCGATCCCTTTTTGCACTGTAGTGAGACGAGGGTTCGGTTCGACTCCTGACAGTTCAAATACGTCAGCCTCTGCTTCATTTAAAGCGCTGATAACCTTATCATAAAGACCATTTTTCTTAATACTGCCTCCACCATATACAAGAAGCACTCGCTTTCCATAACGAGCGAGTTCGCTTTTTAGTCCGTCTAGTTGTCCTTTTCCAAACATCAATTTCGTTGGATTATAGTAAATAAAGTTTTCCATCTGTTCTACATCTCCTTAAAACATTTATATCCAAAAACATGAAAGACTACTGTAACATATGTACATGCAGAACTCAAAAAAGATAACTGCTTAAAAGCAGCTATCTTTTCCATGTTCGATTATAAAGAAGCGTTTAAAATAGCTAGAACATCTTCTTTGTTCAGCTTTTTAAATTGGCCAAATTCACCACGTGCCATTGCACGGTCTGCAATCAGATCAATTTTCTCATCGTTGATGTCATAGTCAGCTAAACGGTTTGGTGCTCCTAGACTTGTCCAGAAAGCAGAAAGTTTTTCGATTCCTTCTAAGCCAACTTCTTCGTCTGTTTTGCCCGCAGGGTCTACATCGAATACACGCACTGCTAATTGCTTGAAGCGACCTGGGTTTTCTTGAATGACATGTTTCATCCAGTTCGGGAACAAGATCGCAAGACCGCCTGCATGAGGGATGTCATACACAGCGGATACCGCATGCTCAATATTGTGAGATGCCCAGTCTCCGCGTGCGCCCATTGAAAGCATTCCATTCAGTGCAATGGTGCCTGTGAATAAAATCGTTTCACGAAGCTCATAGTTTTCCAAATCATTGATCAGCTTTGGTGCTGTTTCAATGACCGTACGAAGAAGTCCTTCACACATACGATCTTGGTAAGGTGTATTCTCCGTGTGATGGAAATATTGTTCAAACACGTGAGACATCATGTCGACCATGCCATAAATCGTATGGTTTTTTGGCACAGTAAATGTATTGACTGGGTCAAGAATAGAGAATTTAGGGAAGACAGCTGGACTGCCCCATCCGTATTTCTCATTTGTTTCCCAGTTTGTGATGACGGAGCCAGAGTTCATTTCAGAGCCTGTCGCTGCAAGTGTTAATACTGTACCAAATGGGATGGCTTCCATTGGGACATGCTTACGAGTGACGATATCCCAAGCATCTCCATCATATTTCGCACCAGCTGCGATCGCTTTTGTTGCGTCAATGACACTACCGCCGCCGACTGCCAAAATAAAATCAATTTGGTTCTCTTTGCAAAGCTCAACCCCTTTTTTAACCGTTGTTAAGCGCGGGTTTGGCTCAACACCAGCAAGCTCAGTAATTGTAGCTCCTGATTCTTTTAAGATACTGACAACTTGGTCATAAAGGCCATTTCGTTTAATGCTGCCTCCACCATATACAAGCAATACGTTTTTTCCGTAGTGTTTTAGTTCATCTGAAAGGGCTGATACTTCTCCCTTTCCAAAGATTAATTTCGTTGGGTTCCAATAAGTAAATCGATCCATGTGATCTCCTCCTCGCGCTACATTATGCGCCTCTTTCATTCCAAAAGTAAAGTAATTTGCTTTCATCCATTTTCTTACGCATAGTTTGGCTAAAAATCTGCAAAATATAAATGTATTGATACTGTAGCGAAAGGAGGAATCACGATGAGTGCTATTCAACGTATTGCCCTCGTGCTCACGATTATCGGTGCTATTAACTGGGGACTAATCGGCTTTTTTCAATTTGACTTAGTAGCAGCGATCTTTGGCGGTCAAGGTGCTGCATTATCACGTATTATTTATGGTCTTGTTGGAATTGCAGGTCTTGTTAACCTTGGTCTATTATTCAAGCCAAGCGAAGAAGCTGTCCGCCGTGACGAGCCGAATCCAGAGGTTCGCTAATGAAAAAGACATAAAAAAAGACTGCCTATGTGGCAGCCTAAGGCACCGTTTGAAGCGGTGCTTTTTTTATTTCTTGATAAGGTCTTTACGGTTAGATTGCTCAATCCACTCTTCAAGTTTATCTTTTAGTGTATTGAAACCTTGTGGTGCAGCAGCTTCTTCTTTCACTTGCTGTGGTCTTTGTTTCTTTGGTTTGCTTTCTTTTCTTTCTGGTGCATCTTGTGTCGCACGGATAGAAAGGCTGATTTTACCAGCATTTTCATCAACAGAAAGAACTTTCACTTGTACTTCGTCACCAATTGAAAGGTGCTCGTTAATGTCTTTTACAAAACCATGAGTTACTTCAGAAATGTGCACAAGTCCTTGAGTTTCTTCATCTAATGCAACAAACGCACCATACGCTTGTAATCCTGTTACTTTACCAGTGTAAACACTGCCTACTTCAAACTTTGTCGCCATGATAACAACTCCTAAATAAATGTTTTAATATTCGTTTATACGCAATTAAAAACTATATCACAGAACGGTCTTTTACGCAAAATATTTTTTAATTGGGTTTAGATCCGTTCAAAAGGGGGAATACCTGAAAACAAGAATGCTTTCTAGTATTCCCCCCTAATTTGAGAGGCATGAGTCCAGATGGATTGATGCCTTTTTTTTATTTTAAGATAGCAGGTGCCTCTTCTTGCACTTGTCTATTCTGCAAAAAACGCTGGATTCTTGAAAGTGATTCCTGCAAGTGATCGAGTGATGACGCATATGAACAACGAATATGTCCTTCACCACTTGGGCCGAATACATTTCCAGGGACAACTGCTACTTTCTCGCTAAGCAGCAGCTCCTCGGCAAATTGTTCTGAAGTCATGCCTGTGCTTTTAATGGACGGGAAAGCGTAAAACGCTCCGTTTGGCTGGTGGCAAGTGAGTCCAAGTTCATTGAGAGAGCCGACAAACAAATTACGGCGTCTTCTGTAGCTTTTCTTCATTTTCTCCACATCTTCAAGTCCATTTTTTAATGCTTCTTCTGCGGCATATTGTGCCATAGCCGGTGCACACATCATAGAATATTGATGTATTTTCAGCATGGCATCACGGAGGACTGGCGGTGCTGCCACATAGCCTAAGCGCCACCCCGTCATAGCGAATCCTTTGGAAAAGCCTGAAATCAAAATCGTTCTTTCCTTCATATCTTGAATCGCCGCCACACTCGTAAAAGCTTCATCGTAAGTCAGCTCTGCATAAATCTCATCTGTGATGATTAAAAGATCATGCTCCTTTGCAAACTGAGCAATATCTTCAAGCTCTTCTTTCGAGTAAACAGACCCTGTTGGGTTTGATGGAGAGCATAGCAAGATGGCTTTTGTTTTCGGCGTCAGCTTCGTACGAAGATCAGCAGAATCGGCTTTAAAATCTTTTTCAGCCGATGTACTTAAATAAACCGGTACACCGCCCGCAAGTGTCGTCAGAGCCCCATATGCGACGAAACAAGGCTCTGGGATGATCACTTCGTCCCCGCTGTTTAAAATGGCGCGAAAGGCCAAATCAAGCGCCTGGCTGCCGCCAACGGTAATAATGAGTTCTTCTTCAGGACTGTACTCAATGTGAAACCGCTTATATAAATAATGGCTCAATTCTTTTCGCAAAGAGAGCAACCCAGCATTTGCTGTATAAGAGGTCAGTCCTTGTTCTAAAGACATAATACTAGCTTCTCTCACATTCCAAGCTGTCACGAAATCCGGTTCGCCGACCCCGAGGGAGATAACCCCTTCCATTGTGGCTGCCAAATCAAAGAATTTCCGAATACCTGACGGCTGAATGCTTTGTACCGTTTCAGATAAATAATACTTTTTCATTTAAGGAGACACCACGATTCTTTTGTCATCGTCCCCTGTTTCAAAGACTTTCCCATCATGCTTATATCTTTTCAAAATAAAGTGGGTAGTGGTTGAAACAACAGAATCAAGTGTCGATAATTTTTCAGATACGAAGCGGGCGATATCAGACATGGATCTTCCTCTGATCACAACAGATAAATCATACACGCCTGACATTAAATACACGGACTCCACTTCTTGGAACCTGTAAATGCGTTCAGCAATTTCATCAAAACCGACGCCTCTTTTTGGGGTCACTTTCACATCAATCATCGCTGTAACGCCTTCGTGTCCGTCTACTTTTCGCCAGTCAATCATGGTCGAATAATCAATAATGACTTTTTGATCTTCGAGCTTTTGAATAATGGCTTCTGCTTCTTCTGATGTCACACCTGCCATTTTTGCAATTGTATTTAAATCGGCGCGGCTGTTTTCATCTAAAATCTCTAATATTTCAGTTTCTTTTTCGGTTAGTTTCATTGATTTCACACCTCTGATTGTAAAAAGCTAGTTTTAAAAAATCTTCTGAACATTATAGCACGTTTTTCCCATTATGCTAAGCAGGGAAAAGATTCTAATCGTAGCTTAAAATCCACTTTTTAGGGTACAATACAGTCACCTAACAGAGAGTGAGTATCAAATATCGGAGTTGATGAGTGTGGACATTGTACAGCCATCCTATATGAAAAGTAAATTCGGTTTAGATATCTATTACGAACACTATCCAAATGAAGGTAAGAAGACATTGATTTTGATTCACGGTCTTTTCTCATCTACCTTCAGCTATCGAAAGCTCATCCCGCTTCTGAAACAAGACTTCAATTTAATTGCGATTGATCTGCCTCCATTCGGGCAGTCCGAAAAATCGAATACGTTCATTTACAGCTATCGCAACATGGCAAAAATCATTATTGAACTAGCTGGTTATTTGCAGATTCAGCATGCGATCCTCGTGGGGCATTCCATGGGGGGACAAATTGCTTTATATGCTGCATCTGAGCGTCCCGACCTATTTGAAAAAGCTGTTCTTTTGTGCAGCTCAGGGTATATGAATAAGTCCAAAAAGTCGCTTGTTTACAGCACATATATTCCTTATTTTTATCTTTATTTAAAAAGAAAGTTGTTCAAGCAAGGTATTATGAAGAATTTAACCGCTGTTGTGCATGATCATTCGATTATTGATCAAGAGATGGTGGACGGATATTTAAAGCCTTTTTCAGATGACCAAATTTTCAGAGGTATTTTTCGTTTGATTCGGCACAGGGAAGGCGATTTAGCGTCAGATGTCTTGAAGAAAATGGAGACACCTGTCCTGCTGATTTGGGGGGAGGAAGACCGGATCGTTCCTATTCAAATTGGCGAAAGACTGCACAAGGATCTACCGCATTCAACCTTGCATGCATTAAAAAAAACCGGGCACCTCATCCCTGAGGAAAATCCGGTCTTTGTGTCTGATCAAATTGGTCATTTCAGCCTGTCTTAAAGCGAGCAGGAGTTACCTTCTCTTATGACAAAAAGCTGATTTGCGATATGCTGGCAGCTTTCCATCGGAAGAAGCTGATCAAACGAGTGATGGTAAATGGCTTGAATGTCTTTCGCGAAAGATAACGGGTCTTCTGCGTCGTATAAGGCACTGATGACGTCAGCAGGCTCCGTTTCGTAAAAGTCCTCTCCATATTGAAAAGGGTCCCATGCCTTAATGACTTGAATCATCTCTTCTACAGCTTGACTATCTTTCATGGGTATCACCGCTTATAATAAATTTTGTGATGTTTATTTTAGCACAACCAAGAATGGTTGAAAAACGGCTAGAGGTGGGTTTCATGAATTTCGACGAACAGATCATACGTAAAGGTTCAAAATCAGTCAAATGGGATCAAGCAGAGTCTTTGTTCCTGACAACAGATGCGCTGCCAATGTGGGTAGCAGATATGGATTTTAAAGCGCCCCAAGTCGTGCTTGATGCTTTAAAAGAACGATTAGATCACGGCGTATTCGGCTATGCATTTCAGGATCAGGATACGCAGCAAGCAGTAGCTGACTGGGTCAAAAGAAGACACGGTTGGACGATACAAACAGATGCCGTCACCTTCACACCAGGTATCGTGACAGCACTTAGTTTTGCGGTACAAGCCTTTACAGCTCCGAATGATGAAGTGGTCATTCAGTCACCGGTGTATACGCCCTTCTATCAAATGATTGAAAGAAACGGGCGTATCGTCTCAACCAACCCTTTAAAAATAGAAAACAACCGTTACATGATGGATTTTAATGATTTAGAGAAGAAATTAAGCAGGCCAGAAGCAAAGCTGATGTTTCTTTGTCATCCGCATAATCCTTCAGGGAGAGCT
Organism: Bacillus sp. Leaf49; assembly: GCF_001426125.1. Lineage (NCBI taxonomy): Bacteria > Bacillati > Bacillota > Bacilli > Caryophanales > Bacillaceae > Bacillus > Bacillus sp. Leaf49. Next base: position 127,500 of record NZ_LMRK01000001.1, read on the forward strand.
TGGTCAAAAGAGGAATTAAAGCGTGTAGGAGATTTATGTGTACAGTACGGTGTCACCGTCGTGTCAGATGAAATTCATTCCGATCTGATGCTTTACGGGCAGCCGCATGTGCCTTTTGCGAGCCTTTCTGATGAGATAGCTAACATCACGGTAACGTGTATTGCACCGAGTAAAACATTTAATTTAGCTGGTCTTCAGGCATCTGCCATTATCATTTCTGATGAAGAAAAAAGAACCCTTTTCACCAATGAAGTGCAAAGAAATGGATTGTCTAAACTGAATGCCTTTGCGATTCCTGCCATGGAGGCGGCCTATCGCCACGGAGATGAGTGGCTTGATTCACTTGTTCTTTATCTCGAAAATAATATGAAGATCGCAATGGATTATATTGATGAATATCTGCCGAGCATGCGTTATATGAAACCAGATGCTTCTTATCTATTGTGGCTGGATATTCGTAATTATGAGCTCACTCAAGCAGAATTGAAACGTAATCTGCTGAAAAAGGGCAAGGTCATACTAGAGCTCGGAAACGTATATGGGCACGAAGGAGACGGCTTTATTCGAATGAATCTAGGCTGTCCTGCTGGAACAGTGAAAGAAGGTCTGAAGCGCCTTCATCAAGCATTCACTCAATCATCCGAATAAAACCATTTCTATCAAAAGAACATCCTAACGGGTGTTCTTTTTAAAGAAAAAAACCCTCCTATTATCATATCTACTTTGTACATGAAATGATATAATGAGAGGAATTACAATTATTTACGAGGAGAGCATTTAAATGGAAATGTTCAAGGATTTTCTGCTCCATGTATCTTTTATTCTATTTCCAATCTTTTTATATCATGCACTATGGCTAAGCCGGACCCCTGCTCATTTCCCTAAAACGAATAAACTGCTCATCACCATATTTGCATCCATTTCATCAGCACTATGTATTATGTATCCAGTTGGTTCGATTTTAGATTTGCAGACTGGGCTTCAATCGATTCCCCTTGTACTGGCTATTTTATACGGGGGATATACCGCCGGAATCGTCGCTATCTTAGTTAGTTCAACCGTAAAGTTCGTGATGTATGGCTCTTTTTTATGGGTTGGATTGATTGTTGTACCGATTTACTTTTTCATTCCTTTCCTGCTTTACCGGAAATGGCGCCAATATTCTAAGCAGAGAAAGCTGTTATACGGAGTCATGATTGCGTTATCAAAAGGGATGTTTATTTACATTGGACTGCTTGTGGTCAGCTTAATTGAGTACAGCCCTGCATTCATTATGCAACAAAAGCTGCTCGAATTATTTTTCTCAACTCTTTACTACATATTCTTTCTTGTGCTGAGTATTTATTCCATTGAGTTTGTGAAAGAGAATGCGCAAATGAGAACACAGCTTGTCCAATCAGAGAAACTGACGATTGTGAGTGAACTTGCAGCAAGTGTCGCCCATGAAGTCCGCAATCCACTGACGGTGGTGAGAGGATTTATCCAACTGCTCTTTTCAAGTGACAATACGAAAGAGCCGTCAACCAATAAAGATTATAAAAATCTCGTTTTATCTGAACTTGACCGTGCGCAGGATATTATTACGAGCTATCTTGATATTGCGAAACAAAATTATTATCAAATTGAATCTCTCAATTTATCTAAATTACTTGAAGAGTGTGCATCGCTGATGACATCCTATGCGAATTTTAAGTCGGTCACGATTCATCAATCGATAGAACCAGACTTATACATCCAAGGGGATGAAACGAAAATCAAACAAGTCATGATTAATTTAATCAAAAATGCAATCGAAGCAGCGCCCGAACACGAAGGTAAAATCGAACTGTTTGCTTCAAAAGAAAATCATCGAATCTGCCTTTATTTCGTTGATAACGGTGTAGGCATGTCAGAAAGCCAAATGAAAAAGCTTGGTGAACCCTATTACACATTGAAAAATAAAGGAACAGGGCTTGGGTTGACAGTGACATTTTCCATCATTGAAAATCATCATGGAACGATTCGTTTCAAAAGCTCATTGCAGTCTGGTACAACAGTCACCGTGAAGTTTCCTGAAGATACAAGAAGAAAATGATCAATCCATTTTTTTTGTCCTTTTTTCATCGATCTGCTCCTGCTTCTTAGAAGCACGAACGATCAGACGAAAGCAAATAAATGCAGCAGCAAAGAAAAGCACCGTCGTGATTGCCGCAGGGATATACTCCCTTTTATCTTCAGGAAAATACAGTAGAAAGAATATGATGAACGACATGTTCCGCTCTTCCCCCTTTTGCTCGTTTACTTCACTATATTGGCTAAAAGAAAGGAAATACCTTCTTATGCGAAGGAAATGGAGGAATTTCATATGACAGACATTCAGATTGGACAAATCGTGAAAGGTTTTTACAAAACAGGTGTTTACATTGGGGAAGTGACAGACATTAAACCATCTACTTATCTCGTTCAAGTAAAAGCGGTTTTAACACACCCCACTCAAGGTGACCTGCATCATCCAAAAGAAGCGGACGTACCTTTTTTTCAGGAAAGACGGGCTTTGGCCTTTAGGGAACAGACGAACATCCCTCATCATATGGTCAAGCCTTATGATGGCGACATACCTGATTATCAAGTATCAATGAAAGACGCCGTAGACAAATTGAAAAAAGGGCTCAGTGCGGATGATTCCAAGTGGGCTGAAAAATCAAGAGCGTGCCTCTCTTCTCTTGAAAAAGATTATTTTCCAGAAGACGCCCGCTAATCTGCCGAATCAAAAAAGTGAGAGAAGTCAATGAGTTCACCAATTTTGGTTGTTTGCGGATTTTCCACATAGGATCGATCTTTTTCAAAAAGGGTGAACAGCTGATAAGTGGTCATGGCATCATCGAGTGCTTTATGATGCTTACCAGCTCCTTCACTGCCGTACTCCTTAGCTGCTTTCCGAAGTCCTGTGAGTGTTCTATCCCCAAAAAAGGTTTTATATTCAAAAGCCAGATCCCTTTGATTCCCCTTAAAAGGAAAACCAATATGATTGAGCATACAGTTTTGCTTCAGTACCTTCATGTCCATATTTCCCCATGTGATAATCTCACAGTCTTCTCCCCCATCGAGTGACACGAGCTTCTCGATAAACGCCTCAAAAGAAATCCCGCTTTCTACATCCTGCTGCGTAATGCCAAGGAACGATTTACAGCGCTTTGTCAGCTTCGGGAACTTTTTCGGTTTGACATAGCTTGAGAATGTGTCTATGATCGTTTCATTTGATGCTTTAACGACACCGGCCTCAATGATTTCCGGGAAAAAATTTTGCGGATGATATTTCCCATCAGGCATCGTAAATTCAAAATCGACCACAAGCAGCGTCTTCTGTTCCATCAGTCTCACCCCACTTTCTCGTCTGTTTTCCATCCTGCTACTATTATATTAAGACGGACTTTGAAATCACTTCATTTTCGTGAAAATAATGCAGATTCACTATGCCCAACCTATTCATCAGATGAAAGATCGTTTATTTTCCTTTATAATTATTAAGGAACACGAAATAAATAAAGAAGGTGGTCTTTATCACAAACAGGAAGAAAAACTTGTACATCATGTGGTTTGTGAACTTTTTTGTATCTGCCAGCATTACAATGATCGTCCCTTTTTTATCACTTTACATAGAGTCTCTTGATAGCAGTTATTCGAATGAATTTGTTCAAAGATGGAGCGGCTATGTCTTTGGGGTTACGTTTTTAACAGCCTTTCTCATTTCTCCAATTTGGGGACGGATTGGTGACCGGCATGGCTATAAAAAGATTTTGCTCATTAACGGCATTGGGATTGCAACAAGCATTTTATTAATGGGGCTTGTTCAAACCGTTTATCAACTATTTGCGTTAAGGCTTTTCATGGGGCTTGTGACAGGCTTTATTTCGACTTCGATGGCACTGATTTCTGCACAGACCGAAAAGGCAACAGCCGGTAAGACCCTTGGTACGATGCAGATGAGTAATGTTGCCGGAGGCTTATTCGGTCCATTAATGGGTGGATTTATGGCAGACAGTGTCGGATTCATTTATACATTTTTCTTAACAGCTGCTGTCATATATGTGTCAGCGATTGTCATTATCTTCGGTGTGAAAGAACAGCCGATCCGTTCAAAAGAAGCAAAACGGGTTTCTTACTCACGGAAGGACGTCCTTGTCCATATTTTCAAACAGCCTTTGCTTGTCGTCACCATGCTACTCACATTTATTACGCAAGTCGGGAACTTTAGTATTCAGCCGCTTTTAGCCTTGTACATTCATGATTTACACGGCCCAGTCAATCTTGCCTTTTATGCAGGGCTGGCGTTTTCTGCAACAGGGCTTGGCAATTTGCTGTTTACACGGAAATGGGGAGACCTTGGAGATCGTATTGGTCACGATAAGGTGCTGCTTGCCCTTCTCATCCTCTCCTCCATTTTATTCATCCCGCAAGCGATGGCAGATTCCTACGGGATGTTAGTGATCTTCCGTTTCTTATACGGGATGGCACTAGGCGGCATCATTCCTTGTACGACGGCCTATATTCGCATCAAAGCGCCTGCCTCTATGCAAGGGGAAGTGCTTGGTTACAATGTCAGCTTCCGCTTTCTTGGAAATGTCGTCGGACCCGTCATAGGCGGTATTGTGGCGAGTCATTACGGAATTCCAGCTGTCTTTTATGTCACCGCCGGCATTTTCCTTTTCGGGGCATTATTTTTATGGGCGGTCCGCTCACAATCAAAGACAAAAGAGAGGAGTGTCTGATCCATCATCAGATACTCTTTTCTTCTGTCTAAATGCCTTGTTTACTAGACTTCACGTCTATTCTTTTCTAAAAATAACCTTCTCGTAATCGCAAAAGAATGGTACGATATGGCTAGAAATCCGAAGAAAGTGAGTGACCTCATGTTTCGTGCAATCATTGGTTGGTTATTACTTGCTGCCCTCATCCCATTATTTGTTCTGACTTTTTATCTATCAAAGGAAGAAGCCGCAAGTGTAAAACCTGTTAACGAAGTGCTTGATCAAAAAATCAAGCTGGAAAAGGTAGACTTTTCCCAAAACAGTTATATGTATGATCGAGATGGTTCTCTTATCTCTGAGATCGTATCAAACGATGAGAACCGTGTTTTCGTGAAGTACGATAAAATTCCTGATTCCGTCAAGGAGCTGTTCCTCCGATCAGAGGACCGCAACTTTTATGACCATAAAGGCATTGACTTTATGGGCGTGATTCGTGCCCTTGCCGCAAATGTGAAAAACCATGGCATTAGCCAAGGCGCTAGCACCATCACACAACAGTTATCCCGTAATTTATATTTAAGTCATGAACGTTCATTCAGCCGAAAGTTTACAGAACTGCTCTATTCCTATGAGCTCGAGCGAAAATTTACAAAAGAGGAAATTCTCGAAAGCTATTTAAATACGATTTATTTCAGTAACGGGGTTTACGGTGTCGGTTCTGCGGCTAATTACTATTTTGATAAGCCGCTTAGTTCTTTGACGCTTGCACAGATGGCATTTATTTCTGCGATTCCTAACAACCCTACGCTGTATGACCCATTGAAACAATTCAAACATACAAAGAAACGCCAGGAACGGCTGCTTGGTATTTTAGAAAAAGATGGTGTCATTACGAAGAAGCAATACAAAAAAGCAGTGAAAGAAAAAATCAGCTTGTCCTTAAGTGAAAAGAAAAATCTTTACCCTGACTATGTGACATACGCCAATGAAGAATTTACCGATCTGGTGTCTGATCAGGAAGGCTTTACAAAACGATTGAAAAAAGCCAAAACAGCTGGCGCAAAAAAGGCGATTCAAAAAGAATTATCAGAAAAGGTTAGTGCATTGCTTCAAGATGGTGTGAAGATTTATACAGCACTAGACCCTTCCTTACAACAAAGAGCGGTCTATCAGCTCAATGCACAATTGCCTTATCAAGGTGTGGAAGGCGGTTCAGCAGTCATTAACCACCAAACCCACCAAATCGTCGCACTTGCTGGCGGGAAGAATTATAAAAAGTTTGATTTCAACTACGCCTATCAAGCGCAAAGACAACCAGGTTCCGCAATTAAGCCGCTGTTAGATTATGGCCCTTATATTGATCAAACCGGTGCCACGGCATCAAGCAAAATCAGTGCCGGCAAGTTTTGCAGTAGCGGATATTGCCCGCAAAACTATAATCATAAAACGTATGGAACTGTAACACTTGAAACAGCCTTTAAGAATTCTTACAATACACCAGCGATTCGTATGCTTGATACAGTCGGTGTCAAAAAAGGCTTCAGCTATTTAGAAAAGTTTTCATTCGAACATATTGTCGCAGATGATTACCGCCTCCCTTCTGCACTTGGAGGATTTACAAAAGGCTTCTCGCCGCTAGAAATAACCGATGCATATACCGTGTTTGGCAATCAAGGTGCCTATACGCGAAATCACTCCATTACAAAGGTCACAGACTTAAACGGCAAAACCCTTTACAAGTGGAAAGAGTCGCCGAAGCAAATCTACTCTCAGCGTACAAATGAAACAATGCGCAAGCTGCTTGCATCTGTTGTGAAAAGTGGAACAGGGAAAAAGGCGAATTTCAATTCTCCTTACATTGGGGGAAAAACAGGGACATCCAATGACTACAAAGACATTTGGTTTGTTGGCTTGACAGATCAATACACAATGGGTGTATGGGTCGGAAGAGATAGAGGAACCGTTGAATCGATTTATAGTTCAAGCCCGCACTTACGTATTTGGAAACAAACTATGCAATACGCTAGATAAACAGGAGGATTGATTGCAATGCATTCAACACAACCCTCTCACTTCATTTTATTTGACGGTGTCTGCAACGTGTGCAGTGGTGCTGTTCAGTTTATCATCAAGCGCGACCCGAATGAGCGGATGATGTTTGCTTCTTTACAATCAGATACAGGGCAGCGTGTTTTAAAAGAAAACGGCTTGCCTTTAGATGAGTTCAATTCATTCATTTATATTGAAAATGGGACCCTTTATATGAAGTCAACAGGCATCTTAAAAGCCGCACGGCATTTAAAAGGGATATACAGATGGAGCTATTTACTCCTCGCGATCCCTCGTCCAATCCGTGACTGGTTTTATCAGCTCATTGCAAAGAATCGCTACAAATGGTTTGGTCAAAAAACATCCTGTATGATGCCTACACCTGAAATTCAGAAACGGTTTCTTCCATAAAAAAAGCATCCTCCATCATCGGAGGATGCTTTCTTTCGTCTGATTAAGCTGGCAGACTCGCCATCACACTGTTATAAAGCTTAATAAATAAGTACAAAATGCCAATCAAAAACGTGGCCCAAAACAGCAGATTAAACATCATAAACCCAATTAAATTCAGCATGGAAAGTGATTGATAAATGCGTACCACAACCCAGATAAAATAGACGAGACTTGCTAAAACAAAAAGCCCAACAAGCAAAATAAGCTGCTGCGTCAATAGAAATGCAAGTAAGCTGGCAAACAAATAGACAACCGATGCAATCCGAATTTTCTTTAAGTTCTCCCCTTCAGGGTCCTTTGCAAAAAAGAGCAGCGCCAACTCTAACACCGTATCTGCAATGAGTTTTAAAGCAGATAAAATCATAAAATAAACAAGTGCAAATGCGGCAAATAAAGCAAGACGAATGCCCTGTTCAGAGAAAAATTCCAGCATTCCTTTTAAAATCCCTGCTTGGGTCAAGAAGTCAGTCGTGATACCTACTGTAAAAATAGAAAAGGCAGAGCTGAATAGCAAAATCGAAATCAGCGGAAAATATCCAGTCAAATATGTATTTTTCATAAATAGATCCTTTCTCATAAGCTCATTTTTATTATGGCTCACTTAAAACGGATTGACAAGATGCTTTCCAAGTAAACTGGAATCTAAATCAAATTTGTGATTTTGCACGTACATTCCTTCACAAACTTACATTTTCCCGTTAAAGTATTACTATTACGAAAAAATTGCGCGTTAGGGGTATACTCGTGAAAAAAACTTTAAGACTGCAAACACGGCTGACGATCTTTGTCTGTATTGTTGTCCTGATCTCCCTCTGTATCACATTCTTTACGATCTGGTCAGAAACAGCCAAAAATATTCATCAGCAGGAACGTGATATCGCCCTCTCCACTGCCAAAATGGTCGCAGAGGCTCCGATCACAGCAAAATCATTGGAAAAAGATCAATCATATACAGCACTACGGAAATATACAACCAATGTGCAGCGTATCACCAAAACCGAATTCGTTGTCGTCATGGATATGAACGGTATCCGCAAAACACATCCGAATCCGCAAAAGATTGGGAAGCGATTTGCTGGCGGTGATGAAAAACCGGCATTACAGGGTAAAGAACATATTAGTACCGCATCTGGAACACTTGGCAAGTCCATGCGTGCCTTTGTTCCTGTTTATAACCAAGATGGCAAGCAGCTCGGGGCTGTGGCTGTTGGGATTACATTAAAGGAAATTGATTTAATTATTCATCAAAGCCTGCTCCCGCTCTACTTTGTCACATCGCTTAGCCTTTTATCTGGCATTATCGGCGCACTCATTGTGGCACGTAAAGTAAAGAAGATTATGTTTGGACTAGAGCCAGATGAAATTGCCACCTTATTAAAAGAACGAAGCGCTATGCTAGAGTCAACAAAAGAAGGCATTCTTGCCGTCGATCAGCACGGTAAAATCAAGCTGGCAAATGCAGAAGCTAAACGTCTTTTTCATAATATGGGCATTATGGTTGACCCTAGAGAACAAGATGTACAGGCCCTTCTTCCTTCAAGCGGCTTAAAGCAAGTAATCGAAACACGGAAACCGCTGCTTGATCGCGATGTCAGAATGAACGGATTGGAGCTGGTCTTTAATGAGGTACCGATTACGGTAAAAGGAGAAATTGTCGGAGCGATCGCAACCTTCCGTGACAAAACAGAAGTCAAACATCTGGCTGAGCAGCTGAGCGGGGTGAAGATGTATGCCAATGCGCTTCGTGCCCAGTCACACGAATTTATGAACAAGCTCCATGTCATTTTAGGATTGGTTCAACTGAAGAACTATGATGACCTTGGCACCTATATTAAAGATATTGCGATTTATCAGCAGACAGAAACAAATGAAATCATCAACCATGTGAAAAACTCAGTCTTAGCCGGGTTTTTACTAGGAAAACAAAGCTACATCAGAGAACAAGGCGCAGCTTTAGAAGTCAATTGCAGTACACAGGTACCAAACTCGGAGGACCCAGCAGTCACACATGACCTTATTACGGTCATCGGTAATCTGTTAAATAACGCACTCGATGCCGTTTCCCATACAGAGAACAAAAATATTTCCATCTCATTCAGATATGTCCAAGAGCAGCTTCATATTGAAATTACAGACACAGGTGTCGGTCTGACAAAAGAAGAACAGGACATTATGTTTGATCAAGGCTTTTCAACAAAAGGAGAAGACAGAGGTTTTGGCCTTTACTTTGTTGACCAAAGCATCAAAAAACTGAACGGACATATGATCGTCACAAGCGAAAAAGGAGAAGGAACGACCTTTAGTCTCCGTATTCCATATAAACAAAAGGAGGATTCACATGATTAATGTGTTGATCGTAGAAGATGACCCAATGGTCGGGGAGCTGAATAAACGCTACTTGACCCAAATAGAAGGATTTGAATTAAAAGGGATTGCCACCTCATTTCAAAAGGCACTAGACATCTTAAAATCAGAAATCATTCACCTTGTATTGCTTGATATTTATATGCCTGGACAAAATGGGCTCGCCCTATTATCAGAAATTCGTGAGCAAAAGCATTCCGTTGACGTCATCGTCATTTCAGCTGCAAATGAAGTGGATGTCGTACAGCAAACGATGCGAAACGGAGCTGTCGACTATTTAATCAAACCTTTTGAGTTCGAACGCTTCCAATCAGCACTGGCAGAATATAAAAGAAAACATGCCCTATACCAAACGATGAACAGCATCTCTCAAAATGATTTAGACGCGAAGCTGTTTCATAAAAAAGCAGAGGCGGAAAAAGTCCTGCTGCCAAAAGGCTTAACGAAGAGCACACTCAAACTCATCTGGACAAGCATTCAATCATTCGGTCAGCAGGCTTTCACGACCGAAGACCTAGCCAATCATACAGAAATCTCCCAAGTTTCGATTAGAAAATACTTGAAATTTCTTGAGGATATCGAAGTGGTTGATGTGGAGATGGCATACGGGACAATCGGCCGCCCTGTTTTCCAATATAAACTGAATACAAGCAACATGAATTTGATACAGCAATATCTTTAATTTGACACATCTGACCTTTCACAAAGGCCAGATGTTTTTTTATGGCATACGATGTCACAAACCCCTTGATATCAGCGGTTTCACTGTAGTAGAGCACATCATAAAAGCGGCATTATATCATATTTCAGCACATAAAAAGACATCGAATTTAGCCTTTTAACATTTTTTTAAAAATAAAACAAATTTCTATTTATTTATTCGATGGGAAATGATAAATTATGATTGATTAGTTCAACGAGATATAAGTCTGATGTCTTACATCTTCTCTCCTGTTTCCATCAATTTTAAAAGAATGCAGGATAAAATACCCTTTTCAGAAGGATAGGAGAAGGCAAGAGTCGGTCTTTTTTCGCGAGACTTTTCTGAAACTTTTAAATTTTATAGGGGGTTATGTTTTGAAGAAGCGCAAAATTGGACTTGCATTGTCCTTAGTCGTAGCAGCAGGAACCATCCTTGGAGCATGCGGCAACTCTGGCTCAAACAGCGGTGAAAACAAAAAAGATAAAGATCAATTCACTGTTGCAATGGTAACTGATGTCGGTGGTGTCGATGACAAATCGTTTAACCAATCTGCTTGGGAAGGTTTACAAGCATTTGGGAAAGACAACAATTTAACAAAAGGTAAAAACGGCTTTGATTACTTACAATCTAAATCAGACGCTGACTATACAACAAACTTAAACACACTTGCTCGTGAGAAATTTGATTTGATTTACGGAATTGGTTTCTTAATGCAAGATTCTATTACTGAAATTGCGAATCAACGTAAGAAAAACCACTTTGCCATCGTTGATGCAGTTGTAAAAAAAGACAACGTAGCAAGCATTACATTTAACGAAAACGAAGGTTCATTCCTTGTAGGTGTTGCAGCGGCTCTTTCTACAAAATCAAACAAAATTGGTTTTGTTGGCGGCGTTGATTCTGAATTAATCAGAAAATTCGAAGTTGGTTTCCGTGCAGGCGTTGAAGCAGCTAATCCAAAAGCAAAAGTTGAAGTGAAATATGCTGGGGCATTCGATAAAGCAGACATCGGTAAAGCAACAGCTGAAAGTATGTACAAATCTGGCGTTGACGTCATTTACCACGCAGCAGGCGGAACTGGAACTGGTGTCTTCACAGAAGCGAAAAACCTGAAAAAAGCTGATCCTGACCGCAAAGTGTGGGTCATTGGTGTTGATAAAGACCAGTATGATGAAGGTAAAGTACCTGGAACAAAACAAAGTGTCACTCTTACTTCTATGATTAAGAAAGTAGACACAGCGGTACAAGACTTAACAACAAAAGCAAAAGAAGGTAAATTCCCTGGTGGCGAAGTGATCACTTACGGTCTGAAAGAAGGCGGCGTTGACATCTCTCCATCTCAAGAGAATCTTGATAAAGATGTATTGAAGAAAGTCGAAGAATGGAAACAAAAAATCATCAAGGGTGAAGTGAAAATCCCTGCAACACGTGATGAACTAAAAGATTTTAAAGCTTAATTTGTGCATCGGGATAAGCGCGCCTTATCCCCTTGCCTCTCCTTTACCTCCTCTTTATTCGTAAAAGGTGGTAAAAGAAAAGCTGCAGCCTTGTTTTGCAGCTTTTCTTTTGCTAGTTTTTATCTTCATCAGCACCCTAAAAAAGGAGCGGTTAAACCTGTGGATTATGTCATTGAAATGTTGAATATACGCAAAGAATTCCCTGGCATTGTAGCAAATGATAACATTACGCTGCAGCTAAAAAAGGGCGAAATTCATGCGCTGCTTGGTGAAAACGGCGCTGGAAAATCAACGCTCATGAACGTGCTTTTCGGACTGTATCAGCCTGAAAAAGGTGAAATCAAGGTACACGGAAAACCGGTTACAATCTCTAGTCCAAATGATGCAAGTGATTTAGGCATTGGAATGGTCCATCAGCATTTTATGCTAGTTGATACATTTACTGTGGCTGAAAACATCATTTTAGGAAAAGAGCCAAAGAAATTTGGAAAGATTGACAAAGAACAAGCCATTCAGCAAGTGCAGGAACTTTCTGACCGTTATGGACTGAAAATAGACCCTGCCGCTAAAGTATCTGACATCTCAGTCGGTATGCAGCAGCGAGCAGAAATCTTAAAAACACTATACCGCGGCGCTGACATCTTGATCTTCGACGAACCAACAGCCGTCTTAACACCTCAAGAAATAAAAGAACTCATACAAATTATGAAAAACTTAATTAATGAAGGCAAATCCATTATATTAATTACCCACAAGCTAAAAGAAATTATGGATGCCTGTCATCGCGTGACCATTATCCGAAAAGGGCAAGGTATTCGTACACTTGATGTGGAACACACAAACAAAGACGAGCTTGCCAGTTTAATGGTCGGCCGCGAAGTCTCATTTAAAACAGACAAAAAAGCAGCCTCCCCTGCTGAAGAAGTCTTGCAAATTCAAGATCTCACTGTCAAAGATGCGCGAGGAATTGAAGCCGTGAAACAACTCAATTTATCAGTGAAAGCTGGTGAGATTGTCGGAATTGCGGGTGTAGACGGAAATGGTCAATCTGAATTAATTGAAGCCATTACAGGTCTGAAAAAATCCGAATCTGGCACGATCATGCTAAACGGGAAAGCCATTCAAAATCTCCCGCCTCGTAAGGTCACAGAATCTGGTATCGGACATATTCCTCAAGACCGTCATAAGCACGGACTTGTCCTTGACTTTTCAATTGGAGAAAATATTTCCTTACAAACGTATTATCAGCGTCCATATTCGAAGTTTGGCTTGATGAATATGAAAAATATTTATCAAAAAGCAAAACGAATCATTGCTGAATACGACGTACGGACACCTAGTGAATATACAGAAGCACGTGCGCTATCAGGCGGTAACCAGCAAAAAGCCATTATTGGCCGTGAAGTTGACCGAAATCCTGATTTATTAATTGCCGCACAACCGACACGTGGACTTGATGTCGGAGCCATTGAGTTTGTTCATAAACGTCTGATTGAACAAAGGGATTCAGGCAAAGCTGTTCTGCTCATATCCTTTGAGCTTGATGAAATTATCAATGTCAGTGATAAGATTGCTGTTATTTTCGAAGGCAGCATTATTGCCATTGTTGATCCAAAAGAAACAACAGAGCAAGAACTTGGTCTGTTAATGGCTGGAAGTACGCAACAGGAAGTGGGGAAAGAAGCAAATGTCTAATCGCTTAACAAATCTGCTGATTCCGCTTATAGCCATTGTACTTGGTCTTTTCGTTGGGGCCATCATTATGCTGGCAAGCGGTTATAGTGTCATCGAAGGTTATAGCGCCCTTTGGAATGGCGTATTCGGTGAAACATATTATATGGGAGAAACCATCCGACAAGTCACTCCTTATATTTTATCAGGACTTGCTGTTGCCTTTGCATTTCGGACAGGCCTATTTAATATCGGGGTAGAAGGTCAAATGCTGATTGGCTGGGTAGCTGCTGTATGGATCGGCACAACTGTCCATGCACCTATGTATATCCATCTGCCTCTTGCACTGATCACAGCAGCTGCTGCTGGTGCATTATGGGGCTTTATTCCCGGATTTTTAAAAGCTCGTTTTTACGTACATGAAGTCATTGTCACCATCATGATGAACTACATTGCCCTTCATGTCACAAATTATTTAATCTCAAATGTCTTAACAAACAATAAAGATAAAACAGAAAAAATTGATGCAACAGCTTCCCTTCGATCTGGTTTTTTTGAGCAGATCACTGATTTCTCTAGAATGCATAATGGGATTTTTGTTGCCATTATTGCGGCTGTTGTCATGTGGGTTATTATCCAGAAAACCTCTAAAGGGTTTGAATTACGCGCAGTTGGGATGAACCAGCAGGCCTCTCATTATGCTGGGATGAACGTTCGACGCAACATCATTTATGCGATGCTCATTTCTGGTGCCTTTGCAGGTCTTGCAGGTGCGATGGAAGGACTCGGAACATTTGAATATGCTTCGATTAAAGGATCATTCACTGGCGTTGGTTTTGATGGAATCGCTGTTGCCTTATTAGGCGGAAATACAGCTGTTGGTGTCGTCTTAGCGGCATTATTGCTTGGTGGATTGAAAGTCGGTGCTTTAAACATGCCGCTTGAATCTGGCGTACCGACTGAGGTCGTTGATATTGTGATTGCGATCATTATTCTTTTCGTTGCCTCAAGCTATATCATCCGTCTTGTCATTCAACAATTGAAGAAAAAGGGGGGAAAATAAGTGGGATTTCTGCAAATTCTTGAAATCATCGTCCCGGCTACACTTGTTTATGCTGCACCACTTATTTTAACCGCTCTTGGAGGCGTCTTTTCAGAAAGATCAGGTGTCGTCAATATCGGTCTTGAAGGTTTGATGGTCGTCGGAGCATTTTCTAGTATTATCTTTAACTTAATGTTTGCTGATACGTTTGGTGCCTTGACCCCGTGGCTCGGTCTACTTGTTGGTATGGCCATTGGCGGCGTGTTCTCACTCATTCACGCTGTGGCCACGATTACGTTCAGAGCAGATCAAACGGTCAGTGGTGTTGCGATTAACATGCTTGCCCTTGGTGCTACGCTTTTTGTTGTCAAACTGATTTATGGAAAAGCACAAACGGATAAAATTACAGAACCTTTCTATAAAGGAGATATTCCCCTTTTAAGTGACATTCCGATCATTGGTGATATTTTCTTTAAAGATGTGTATTATACGTCCATTCTCGCATTGGTTCTTGCGGTTGTCGCTTGGTTTGTTTTATTTAAAATGCCGTTTGGCTTACGACTTCGTGCAGTCGGAGAGCATCCAATGGCAGCTGATACAATGGGAATCAAGGTATACCGAATGCGCTATATCGGCGTCTTCATTAGTGGTCTATTTGGCGGTCTTGGCGGAGCTGTGTATGCATCGACCATCGCTCTTGATTTCTCACACGCCACCATTACAGGACAAGGCTTCATTGCGTTAGCCGCCCTTGTTTTCGGGAAATGGCACCCATTTGGCGCTATGGGCGCTGCTTTATTCTTTGGATTTGCACAAAGCTTAAGCATCATTGGCTCTCTGCTTCCGCTGTTTCAAGATATCCCGAACGTGTACATGCTCATTGCACCATATGTGCTGACGATCCTAGCTCTTACTGGCTTCATTGGACGAGCAGACGCACCAAAAGCACTTGGTACTCCTTATTTAAAAGGAAAACGATAAATAAATACCATGTATGATCAATCCCCTGAAGGACAAACTATCTTCAGGGGATTTTTGTATGATAAAAACGACAAAACCCCCGTTTATTTTACTTTTATTACACTTAATTTAGTTTAATAAATAGATGAGTGTCACAGAATCTTCTACAATTGAGACAAATAGCATTTGGGGGTGTTTATGTGGCTAATACACAACAATTGAAATCGATTACAAACGATTCTGACAATAATAAAAGCGTTTTCCGAAAAATTCTTTCTTGGAAAATTGGTGTTATTGATCTACCTGTGTATATAGTACTTGCAGCGATTATTTTAACTGCCGCTTATTTTAATAAAATTCCAGCAAATATGCTTGGTGGTTTCGCTGTTATTATGATTTTGGGGATTTTCCTAGGAGATGTAGGACAACGTATTCCAATCTTAAAAGATATTGGTGGACCGGCGATTCTTTCTTTATTCGTACCATCGTTCCTGGTTTTTTTTCATGTTCTGAATCCAAACTCGTTGGAAGCGGTTACGTCTCTGATGAAAACGTCGAACTTCCTATACTTCTATATATCTGCTCTTGTAGTAGGTAGTATTCTTGGGATGCAACGAACTGTTTTAGTACAGGGCCTTATTCGTATGTTTGTTCCTCTTGTTGCAGGTACAATTACAGCTGTGGCTGCTGGAATTCTAGTGGGTCTTTTAGTTGGTTACACACCGCATCATTCGTTCTTCTTTATCATTGTACCGATTATTGCCGGTGGTGTCGGTGAAGGAATATTGCCATTATCAATTGCTTATTCACAAATTCTTGGTGTATCAGCAGAGTCATTAATTTCTCAATTGATTCCGGCTGCTGTCATTGGGAACGTCATTGCCATCATTTGTGCTGGCGCAATGAAAAAGCTTGGTGAAAAACGTCCTGAACTAAACGGGAACGGAAGACTTGTTAAATCAAAAGAAGCAAATGAAATCTTTGAACAGCCTGACATGGATACTAAAGTTGACTTCAGCTTAATGGGTGCAGGTGTACTTGTTGCTTGTACAACCTTTATCTTTGGCGGCTTATTAGAAAGTTTTGTTCATATTCCAGGTCCAATCTTAATGATTGTTCTTGCTGCATTAATCAAATACTTAAACGTGATGCCTCAGCATTTGCAAAACGGCTCACAACAGTTCTACAAGTTTGTATCGAAAAGCTTTACATGGCCTCTAATGGTTGGTTTAGGAATTCTATACATTCCACTTGATGATGTGGCCACTGTTATTTCGATTCCTTTCGTATGTGTATGTATTGCTGTTGTTCTAGGCATGGTTGGTTCTGGTTACTTTGTTGGTAAATTCATGAACATGTATCCAGTTGAATCTGCCATTGTGACGGGCTGTCACAGTGGATTAGGCGGTACTGGTGACGTTGCGATTCTTTCAGCTTCTGGAAGAATGGGCCTTATGCCTTTCGCTCAAGTCTCTACACGTCTTGGCGGAGCAGCAACCGTTATTTGCGCAACAATCTTACTTAGAATGTTTACTTAAAAAAAGAAACAAAAAGCATGTCCCTTACGAAAAGGACATGCTTTTTTTATATTTCTTTTCTCCCATACATCCTCATTCATCAGCTAATACAATTCGTATATACTCCCGAGGCTGAAAAGGATACTGTTTCGCCTGAGGATAGGTCATATGGAGGAGTTGTTCAGAAAATAGCGGCCATTCACTCCCGGCCTGCCACCTTTTTTGATCATTTCGTTCAATCAAGAATGCTCCTCCTAAAATCGTGCAGAATATGCTTAAGCTGATGGCGATCTTTCGTTTCATTTGATCAGCTCCTTTAAGAAAAGCATGTACGAAATACAAAACAATATACAACGAGTTTCATTTTTGATAAAATATTTTTTGTGGTCAAAAGAACTCAAAACAAATTCAATTTGTCGTAAATCAGTTCAAACCAATGCACTATGTCTGTATTTACGCTATAATTTTAATTACCAGTTCTTTAGAACGTGAATTTATATTGATCAAAGGAGGTTCATTTTCTTGCAGCTTATTCACTTCGCCATCCTATCACCTTTTTTATTTGCCTTTGTCGTCCCTTTTCTCTTTAAATACGTAAGGCGTATACATACAGGATGGTTTGTTCTCATCTTGCCTATTCTTTTATTTACCTATTTCATCCAAATGCTCCAGATCACCTCTAATGGACGAACGTTGTTCTCACAAGCTGAATGGATTCCCTCTCTAGGGATGAATTTCACTGTGTATGTAGATGGTCTCAGCCTATTATTTGCTTTACTCATCACAGGTATTGGTGCACTTGTGGTACTGTACAGTATTTTCTACTTATCAAAGGAAAAAGAACAGCTTGGCTCTTTCTATACGTATTTATTAATGTTTATGACCGCTATGCTTGGTGTTGTTCTCTCTGACAACATGGTCGTACTTTATTTGTTCTGGGAGCTAACGAGTATCTCTTCCTTCCTCTTAATTGGGTATTGGTATAAGCGTGAGCGTTCTCGTTACGGAGCAACCAAATCACTGCTTATTACTGTGTTTGGCGGATTGGCTATGCTTGGGGGCTTCATCCTCATTTACCTGATCACTGATTCATTCAGTATTCGCGAAGCAGTCAATCAGCTTCAGCTCATTATGGCATCACCTTATTTCATCCCTGCGATGGTTCTCATTTTACTAGGGGCCTTCACGAAATCAGCGCAGTTCCCATTTTATATTTGGCTGCCTGATGCTATGGAAGCACCAACCCCTGTAAGCAGTTATCTACATTCTGCTACTATGGTCAAAGCCGGTATTTATCTGGTTGCCCGCTTTAGTCCGATTTTTGCTATATCAGAGGTGTGGTTTTGGACCATTTCGATTGTCGGACTTATCACACTATTCTGGGGATCTTTCCACGCCGTTCGGCAAAATGATTTGAAAGCCATTCTGGCCTTCTCGACAGTGAGTCAACTCGGGATGATTATGCTCATGCTAGGAGTAGGCGCAGCTGCCATTCATGAAAACAACCCTGCCTTTTTTGGCGCAGCCGTTCTTGCTGCTATTTTTCATCTCATTAACCACGCAACCTTTAAAGGTAGTCTCTTTATGGCAGCAGGGATTATCGATCACGAAACAGGTACACGTGATATTCGCAAATTAGGTGGATTAATGACCATCATGCCAATTACCTTTACGATTACGTTAATTGGTACATTCTCGATGGCTGGACTCCCGCCTTTTAATGGGTTTTTAAGTAAAGAGCTATTTTTCACAAGTATGATCCGGATTTCTGACATCAGCTTTACGGATGTGTCAACATGGGGGGCTGTCTTCCCTGCTATCGCTTGGCTCGCTAGTGTGTTTACGTTCATCTACAGTATGATGATCGTCTTCAAAACATTTAGAGGCCGTCTGAATGTCGATCAATTAGAGAAAAAACCGCATGAAGCACCGATTGGTATGCTGATCCCGCCAATTATTTTAGCTGCACTTGTGGTCACGTTCTTCTTTTTCCCTAATATTCTTGCCTATTATGTCATTGAACCTGCCATTCAAGCGATCATTCCAGAAGCCATTCAAACAGGAAGCCGCTTTGCCGTAAAAATTGAAGCGTGGCATGGATTCCAGCCAGAGCTTTACATGACGATTGGTGTAGTTGCGCTCGGTACCATTGGCTATTTAACGTTGTCAAAATGGCGCCCAATGTACAACATATTTAAGGAAAAATGGTCATTTAACGCTTTGTATGATCGTTCGCTTATAGGTGTAGAAAAAGGGGCTTACCGCCTAACAAACAGCTATATGACAGGATTCCTTCGTGACTATCTTGTCTATGTATTTGGGTTTATGATTATCGTGCTTGGCAGCGTGATGTTCTACAAGCAAGCCTTCTCTTTTCAAACTGAGCATGCTGCATCAATCGGCACGTACGAAGTCATCCTTTCACTTGTGATGGTCGCAGCGACAGTCACGACTGTATTTGCTCGTTCACGCTTAACAGCTATTATTGCGCTAGGTGTTATGGGCTACACGCTGTCATTGTTCTTCGTGATTTTCAGAGCACCTGACCTTGCGCTGACACAGCTCATTATTGAAACCATTTCTGTCGCGCTGTTTTTACTTTGCTTCTATCATTTGCCAAAGCTGAGTCTGAAGCAAAAAACACGAAGGTTTAAATTAACAAATTTGATCATCTCATTAGGTGTTGGAGTCGTTGTCACCTGTCTTGCTTTCGCTTCAACAAGCCAGCAGTCTCTTGACACGATTTCAACGTACTTCATTGAAAACAGCTACAAACTGGCTGGCGGAGACAATATTGTCAATGTCATTCTTGTCGATTTCAGGGGCTTTGATACACTCTTTGAGATTACAGTGCTGGCCATTGCGGCACTCGGTATTTATGGATTATTGAAGGTAAAAGCACAAGGTAAACGGAAGAGAGGCGTACGGCGATGAGAAAGATTGATACGAATGATATGCTCTTACAAGTCACAACTAAAATTACAGCATTCATCATCTTGCTTTTCTCACTTCACCTATTTCTTGCAGGACATAACAATCCTGGCGGAGGATTCATTGGCGGTTTGATGAGTGCTGGTGCTGTCGTTCTTCTGCTTTTAGCCTACGACCTTAAAACAGTCAGACGCATTTTACCATTTGACTTTATTTATGTGGCTGGTGTCGGTTTGCTCGTTGCCATCCTAACAGGTATGGGATCTTTTCTGTTCGGAGCACCTTTCCTATCCCATGCATTCGATTATTTCCAACTGCCGTTTCTAGGGAAAACAGAACTGGCGACAGCGGTCCTGTTTGATATCGGTGTGTATTTAGTTGTTGTTGGTGTCACCATGACCATTATTCAAACGATTGGAGAGAAGGAATAATGGAATTTCTAATGTCTATTATCGTCGGAATCATTTTTATGGCAGCGACCTATTTAATGCTTTCAAAAAGCCTTCTGCGGGTCATCGTCGGTACTGCCGTTTTAAGTCACGGCGTCCATTTGCTTCTATTAACAATGGGCGGCTTAAAAAAGGGAGCACCTCCTATTTTGAAAGAGGGGCTCACATCCTATGTAGATCCATTGCCACAAGCATTAATTTTAACAGCCATTGTCATTGCTTTTGGTGTAACATCCTTTTTGCTCGTGATGGCCTTCCGTGCCTTCCAAGAGCTGAGAACAGATGACATGGATCAAATGAGAGGAAATGATCAGCATGAATAATCTCGTGATCCTGCCTATATTAATTCCATTACTAGCTGCTACATTATTGATTTTTATGAATAAAAACACCATGCTGTCGAGAGGCTTTAGTGTGTTTGCATCTCTTTTAGCCATTATCTGTAATGTCTATTTGGTCCAAACGATTTTCACAAACGGCATACAAACTCTTTACTTGGGCGGCTGGAAAGCACCGTTTGGCATTGCCCTTGTGGCCGATCAGTTTGCTGCACTTCTTGTGCTGACCGCTTCCATTGTTGGACTTGTCACAGTTCTTTTTTCCTTTCAAACGATTGGGAAAGAAAGAGAGCGGCTGTTCTATTATTCTGGTGTCCAATTCTTGTTAGCTGGCGTGAGTGGTGCCTTTTTAACGGGAGATATTTTCAACCTGTTTGTCTTCTTTGAATTGTTGCTGATGGCATCTTATATGCTCATTGTTCTGGGTGGTTCAAAGCCTCAGCTTCGTGAATCACTGAAATACATTGTGTTTAATATTATCTCATCGGCATTATTTATTGTTGGCGTAGCGTGTTTATATGCAGTCACAGGCACACTGAACATGGCTGATTTAAGTGTGAAAATAGCTGAATCTGGGCAAACAGGGTTAATCACCGTGATTGCCATTCTGTTCCTGATTGTATTTGGCTTAAAAGCTGGGGTCTTCCCGCTTTATTTCTGGTTGCCAGGGTCTTATCATGCACCGCCAGCAGCGATTTCAGCTTTGTTTGGCGCACTGCTGACAAAGGTCGGGCTATATGCGATTGCCAGGGTCTTTACGCTCATCTTTATACATGATACAGGTTTTACGCATACAATTATGGCCTGGCTAGCCGCTCTAACGGTTATATTCGGTGTCATTGGCTCTATCGCCTATTCTGATGTGCAAAAAATTGTGATTTATAACATTGTCACAGCTGTTGGTGTCATTTTGTTTGGGATTGCGGCCAATACACCGGCATCACTCCAAGGCGCCATTTATTACCTCATTCACGATATGGTGATCAAAGGAGCTCTATTTATGCTTGCAGGGGCACTGTTTGTGTATGCTGGAACCAATCATCTGAAAAAAATGGGTGGGCTGATTCAATCCCAGCCTCTACTCGGCTGGATGTTCTTCATATCGGCTTTATCACTTGCGGGTATTCCTCCGCTAAGTGGATTTGTTGGCAAGCTGAAAATTGTTGAAGGTGGGTTTTCTGCTGAGTACATGACGTTCTCTATCCTTGTTTTACTGTCCAGTCTTCTTGTCCTTTATTCTGTTATGAGAATTTTCATGCTCGCGTTTTGGGGAGAGGAACAGGATATGCGAAGAAGAAAGCCATCCATTAGAGGAATGGTGTATCCTGGGGTACTGCTTGTTATCTTATCGCTTGCGATTGGATTAGGCACAGAATTCATTGCACCTTATATCAATCAAGCTGCGGAAATGCTTTCAACACCAGAAAAATATATTCAAGCTGTGCTGAAGGAGTAGATGAACATGGCCTTTCAAATATTATTAAACGCTCTCCTCGCCTTTACATGGATGTTTATGAATGATACATACAGAGCTGCAGACTTTGTATCAGGCTTTGCACTAGGGATGATCGCCATTTTTATGCTACGGCGATTCTTCCCGCAACGTTTTTACGGCTATGCCCTTTATGCGATTTTCAAGCTCGTCATCATTTTTATCAGAGAGCTGCTTCTTGCCAATTTGAGTGTACTCAAGACGGTGTTATCTCCAAAGCTAAAGATCAAGCCTGGTATTTTCGCCTTTCGTACAGATTTAAAAACAGATTGGGAAATCACCATACTGGCTAATATGATTACATTAACACCTGGTACACTGGTCATCGATATTTCGGATGATCGTTCGATTTTATATATTCATGCGATGGATATTGAAGATGCTGAAAAAGCCATCCACGATATTCGGGTATCATTTGAAAAAGCGATTCAGGAGGTGAGCGGTAAGTAATGGAACTGATCTTGCAAATGTCACTTGGGATTCTTGCGCTGTCTACTTTGCTTTTTGTCATACGGGTCATCAAAGGACCTTCTATTCCTGATCGCGTTAGTGCGCTTGATGCGATAGGAATCAATTTAATTGGGATGACAGCCATCGTGTCTATCTTACTGAAAACCACGACGTTCTTTGAAATTATTTTACTGCTCGGTATTCTTGCCTTTATCGGCACTGTCGCTTTTTCCAAATTCCTTGAGAAAGGGGAAGTGATTGAAAATGATCGTCATCGCTAAAGCGATCGTAATTTTCTTTATTCTGCTTGGCGCCATCCTCTGTTTAATTTCAGCCATTGGTGTCCTTCGCCTGCCGGATGTTTACACACGTATGCATGCTGCATCAAAAGCATCGACACTTGGTGTTGTTCTCATTTTAGTTGGTGTGTTCTTTCATGAATGGTTTCTTGCAGGGATCATCTCTGCGAAAATCCTGCTTGGGATTGTCTTTATCTTTCTGACCGCACCAGTCGGCGCTCATTTGATCGGAAGAGCCGCTTACAACACTGGTGTGAAAATGGACAAACGAAGTGTCCAAGATGATTATGGCGGTTTCCGTAACTTTGTCATTAAACGAAAAGAAGACTCTTATTTATAAATGAAGAACCTGACATTCAGGTCTTGTTCACTTTACCCGCATGTTCATAAAAGGGTATTAAAAAAAGCTTCCGCTGCACCGGGAGCTTTTTTATATGCGATCAATGACAGCGAGTGTACATCTTGACGTACAGATATGACGGTCTCGATCATCTTTTATATCGATTTGGAATACCATTGTACGCCGTCCTACATGTACAGGAACAGCTGTAGCTGTCACCACTCCATCACGTACAGATTTTAAATGATTGGCATTGATTTCAATACCTGAACAGACCTGCTTCGTTAAATCCAAATGAGCAGCAGCACCCATGCTTGCCACTGTTTCTGCTAGAGCAGCTGATGCTCCTCCGTGCAGTAATCCAAATGGCTGTTTTGTTCGGTGATCGACTGGCATTGTCGCCACGCATCGTGACGTATTGCATTCCACAATCTCAATCCCCAGTGCCTCAAGCAGTGTATTTGAACCACTCACATCCATCAAGGCCCTCTCCCTTCACACGTTTACAGAACACTTTCCGATTTTGCAATTAACACCGCTTCTGTTCGAGATCCAACATTCAGCTTATTAAAGATGGAGGTCAAACTGTATTCAATCGAGCGTTTGCTCAAATGAAGCACATCGGCGATCTCTTGGTTTGTGTACCCTTTTTCCACTTCTCTTAAGATTAAACATTCACGCTCTGTTAACAGCTCATGATCCGTCTGCTGCGCCTGTTCTGGCTTCTCTTGCTGCTGTGAAATTAATTTCTTTAAATAGGATAGCTGAATGACAACTTCTCCTTGCAATGTGCGGTGTATGTATTCAATGATTTTGTCTTTTGTCTCTGTTTTACTTATTGCACCATGCAATCCAGCTCGAATGGCCTCTTCGAAATAATCATCTACTTCATATCCTGTATAAATGATAATTTTCACTTGTTGATTCGTTTCTAGAATTTGTTTGGCAATGTCCATTCCATTGATATCCCCGAGATTTAAATCCATCAAAATCACATCATAGATGGAAAAGTCATGCGTCTTTAAAAAGGCGCCTTCTGCATCAGGACTTAAACAATCGACTGATAGCTGCTGATCTGATTCTAATATGCTTTTTGTCCCTTCCATGACAGCCGGATGATCATCAATGACCAATATCTTCTTCATGTCTTCCTCCCTTTAAATCACTCACTTCCATTTTATATAAAAGACTTGGCAGATGCCAAGTCTTATTCCTTAAGAAATCGTTACAATTCCATTTCAATTTTCACCTTGAGCCCTTTTTCAGGTGCTGTGTGAATTTGAAGCTTTCCATTTAGAGCTTTGACTCGTTCCCTTATGCCAGAAAGACCCATGCTCATCGTGTGCTGATCAAGCTGGCTTGCATCAAATCCGACTCCATCGTCCTCATAATGGAGAACAACTTGATCTTTAATACAAATGAGCATCACTAAGACTTGGCTGGCCTTAGAATGCTTCAACGCATTGGATAGCAGCTCCTGCACTATCCGGTAAATATTCAGCTGTGAGTCAATATCAATGTCCAGTTTTTTATCAAAGCGGGTTGTATTCAGCCTAATATGAAATGGCGCTTCCTCTTGAATTTGCGAAGTCAGCTTCGAAATTGCCTTCACTAACCCCAAATCATAGAGGAGCTGCGGCCGAAGTTCATGACATGTTTCTCTCGTGGTTTGAATCACCTTAGACATTTGTTCATTCCATGAGATCAATGAATTTTCAATAGATGTTGGGCATTGGTTGTTTTGGAAATTGGTTAAGAACATCTCGGACTGTCTCTTCAGTGAAATCAAATCCTGCAGCACAGAATCATGAAGATCCCTCGCTAAATCTGAGCGCTGCTTCTCTTCCATGGCGAACATGACTTTCTTCAGCCAGGCGGGATTGGCTTCCCGCTGTTTCAAATCCTCCAGATGCTCCATCAATTCTTCAATCTTGACGACATTTTCTAAACTGACACTTGTGTAAAATGCCAATGTTTTCAGCCATGAAATTTCATCGCGGGTCAGCTTAGGTGTCCGTAAATTAGATAAACAGCAAATCACAAACGAGTGACCGCCCCGCTCACCAATTTTCATCATAAACCCTTTATCAAGCCCAATGATTTTACCAACTTCACCTAAAATATCTTGAAATTGATCCACATACTCTTTCCATAGCTGGCTTTCTTCTATTGATTCATCAATTTCAACAATTTGTCCATCTGCCTTCACTTCAAGCACAAAGGCTTTGTTCACAACAAGTACTTCTAAGATGGTGTATTTTAAATGATACAATACTTGATGAAGTGATGACGCCTCACGAATAAGCTGTGTAAATTTAAATACACTATCCTGATAATTATGCTTCTCTGAAAAACGCTTCAATCGAAAACGGAAATCGATAATTTCTTTAAAGTAGAAGACGGTAAGCATAAGAATGTACGTGATAATCGTAAATTTCACTGTATAGAAATTTGCATTTGGCTTTTGAATAAAATCAAAAAGAACAACCACTAGTATTGTCGGTGTAATTGCTAAAAAACCGTAGTATTTAATCCTTCCCATAAAGAAATCAACATTATATAGCTTATTTGACATAAATTGATAGACTAAGAAAAAAGGAATTAAAAGAACAAACGATGCAACAACATACGGTGAAATAAAATATATACCAAAAAAATAAGGAATGATAAAAAATAGCATGAATGGACTGAATGCTGAGATTAAAATGAGTGCAAATGCTCGAAGTACATTGCTGACTTCATTGTCTTTCAATTTTTTAGCAGCCCTTATAGTGATAATAATCGAAAGGAAAGCCAGAACAAAAAATGAAAGTAAATTGACATATGCTAATAGATCTACTGGTCCTGCTTTATTTTTATAGAATAAAACTAATAAAACGTTAGTCACTGGAACTAGATACAAATAAAAAAGAACTCGACGACGAATAATTTCTGTTCCTAATTCTTTTAAATATTGATACATAAAGTGCATATATAGTGGAGGTACAATATTCATTGTAACGATTACAAGAATACGACTGATAGCCTCTCCTTTTCCAGAACCACCAGAACTTACATAACCTATAGACACCGCCAAAAGAAATAAAGCTAAAATATAAGCTGACTCTTTTTGGTTTGCTTTATTCATTTTTAAAATCATAAATATACAAAATAGACAGATGGAATAAAGAATGACTGGTATTAGATAAATAAACAGATTCGCTTGACTCAATAACCTTACATTCTCTAAATCAATTTTATCACCATGTCTATCAACGACTAAACTTTTAACATTAGCTAAAAAACCTCTTTTAACTTCTTCAACTGGTTTTTTATTCCCATTCACTTCAAGTATGATATCGCCTTTCCTAACTCCAGCTAGATAGCTATCTGTAAAATTATCGACATCCACTACCTCAAGTTGACCCTGACTATTTTCCTTAACAGCTGCTCCAACAAAAATATTAAATACGTTGATATAAGAGATGTAAATCACATAGATGAAGCTAAGGATAACTAATATAACTGTTAACTTAGAGTAAAACTTTCTCATAATATTTATCTACTCAAGCAGTTGCCCATATGATTGCTTTAATAACGTCTTCTTTCTGGAATCCGTCAACAATAATACTTGCAGTTTCTTGATCAACGTGAAGCAATGATGCGTTCCCATTAGCAATTTGATTTAATGTTGAAGGATTCTCCACTAAATAACTAACCAATTCCTGAATTTTCATCTTCTCCATCTCCATTTAAAAAAAGTATCAGTTTTTTCTTTTTTGAAGCCTCTAAATGTAGTTTCTTGAATGCTTCTTTAAACTTATTTCTGAGAAGGTTTCTCATAATAAATACATATTGTTGAGCACCAGATTTTTTTAATTTATCCTTTAATTCTTCAGAGCCGGCACTCTTATCCTTTGATTGAAAATAACTGAGCAAGTCTGAACTAGATGGATTAAACTCATTTTTCAAGTAAACTAGCGGTAATGTTTGCATTCTTTTAAAGTCAACATTATCTTTATTAAAAAGACCTAGATAGTCATTTTCAAGCTGTTCCGCCATTCCTAGGTAATAAGCATATTCTTCTACCTTCTTTTCAAAAGAACCTGTTGCCAAAACAACACCTAACACACAAGGTAACACAAACAGTGACCCTGCTTTTAACTTCATGATATTTAAACAATCCTGCTCATTCTCTGGCTCCAGTGTCATATCTATATGCTGCCCTTGCATTGACTGAATGGAATAAGAATATACATTGTTTAAAAGCTTCGCTCCATGATCAAGCTTTGAAAACACATCAAAGCTCAATGCAAAGAGAACATTCGCCGCATTAATCGCAATTCCGCTCTGACATTTCATCCAAGGATACGAATCATTGTCCTGATCTTCAATATCATCTAATATATCGGCAGATAAGATGAGAAGTTCAATCCCTGCTGCCAGTTTTGTAATCGCTTGCTCGTCTTGTCCGCCAAATGCCTCATAATGTTGGTAAGCCAATTGTCCAAAAGGAAATTCATTCTTTATATCTGTAAATTCGAGAAGCAGCTTTTGTAAATCATTTTGCCTGACTGCATGTTGAATAAAATCAGACATTTTCTGCTTGATTTTTGTATTCTCTAGATAGTTTAGCATACTCGATCTTGATCCTCACCCTCTCGCCTCTTATTTTACTAAAAAGAAATAAGCAAATGTCCACTGACATCACTATTTAACAATTATATAATAATATATCCTTTTTTTGTATGTATTTGGATAAAAAAAAGACTTGATGGTTATCAAGTCTTTAAGAAATTTTCACATATTCATATTTGTCGTATTGATCAATGCTTTTGTTAATGTTATGAAGAGAAGCCGTTGTTTCTCTAATTTCGTTTTCAAGTTTCCATAATAATTGTTTAAGTTCTTCGATTTCATACTTTTCCATCGATTCCACTCTCCTTTTTTGGAAGATCAATGTATTTGTGTATGTTGATTGGGTCATAAGTATTTGATCTGTTACTAACAGTGTAAATGCTATTGAGTATTTTTTCACCGAAAAGTATGCACAAAATGTGTGCGTGATACCGCAAAATTCAATAGGTCTTTTTTCATCATTTTCAGACTTTTCAAATGATACTTTTATCTCAATTTCAAAGGAAATACGTCATTTTTGCGACATGAACAGGCATCATTCGTCACAATTCTCACGATACAGAACATACGATCCCCTCTGTTTCCTCGGTTTTTCATGTTATAGGTCAGACGACAGGCTCTACTGTAGACACCGCAATTTTTTGGCGACATTCACCGAAATTGACCGCAAAAGTACCTATTTTTATGATGAATATGCAAAGGTAGAAAGATCATTTTGATTCTTTATTCGGATTTTCTTCATACATTTAGAACAGATATCCGTCCAAATTCACTTCAATGAGAGAAGAGGTGACCATGTGTTTTACTATGTTCCTTATCCGCCTTTGCAGGTTCCCGCAATGGGGAACGCATACCCGCGAACACCTATGACTTTTCCTCCAGTAGATGCTCATGCGTTTCAAAAGGCTGCAAAGGAATCAACCCGTCTCGTGGCTGATGCATCCCTCATTACACAGCAGATTTCCGGTTCGCTTTCGTTTGGACAGCGAATCATGGAAGCTGCTGAACGTGCTGACACCGCAAGTGTGATTCGAATGCTGAAGCAGATTGGGGTGAAAAGCAATATCGATATCCGCTTTAGTCCAGAAGGCATCCGTATCTACTTATCCCTCTCTTCCAGTAGGCTTTTTCTACTTTTACAGTGGGGATAACAAAGAAAAAGACCGCTCTAGTGGGAGCGGCTTTTCTTAAGATTCAAACATTTTATGACACCATTCAATGGCTTCTATATAACAGCCGTAGGCTTCCTGCTTAGGGAGACTTCCACCTAACATCTCATCATACCATTCATTTCGTTCAATACGTTTGGCAACGTCTAACACTAGGAAATAGTCATTTTCATAGCCAAGCAGTGCCTCACCTACTTCATCCGAAAGAGGCAGTTCTTTCACAAGTTCAGTAATGTCCGCCCTGACAAGCGTATCAATGAGTGAAAACATACCTGTTAGCATATAAGAAGCGGGATGCTCTCGTTCAGTCCGACTAGCAATGAGTTCACACGTTTTGGCACGAATGAACGACATTTTGATGATTTCCTTTTGGCTTGAGTTGGCTTGGACATTCAGTTCTTTAAATGAAAGGATAAAGATCCATCGCCGTATTTCATTAAACCCAAGCAAGATAATCGCCTGACGAATACTCTTGATTTGATAAAGACGTCTCATACCGCCAGAATTCAGCATTTTTAATAATTGATATGAAAGGGAAAGATCACTTTCTATAAAATGCGTCACGGTCTGAATATTCGGCTGCTCCTTGCTCAGCTCATTCAATAGCTGGTGGTATGCGTGGAAGCTAGTCGATAAGGCTCGTCCCGAAATGACGTGCGGCTCACTAAAGAAATATCCTTGAAACAAATGGAAGCCAGCTTCTAACGCTTCTTCATATTCTTTTCGCGTTTCTACCTTTTCAGCAAGGAATCGAAGTCGATACTTTTTATATGTATGTAAAATGTCTCTTCGTTCTTCACATGTTGTTTTCAGAAAATCAATTTTTAAAATATCAATGCAATAGAGGAGTTCATCGAGTAACTTGTCATGAAAATGTGTTCCGCTCAGAAAGAAATCATCGAGCGCAATCGTGTATCCCCACTTTTTTAATTGCTTACATCTCATAATAAGTGCCGGGGTAATCGGTACATTTTCTAATATTTCGATCACAAGCTGATGTGGATCAAAATAAGTGAGCAGATCAGACGAAAGCAAGCTTTCGGTGAAATTGATGTAGCATCGTTTTCCTTCTGTCAGTGTTTCGATGCCAATGTTTAAAAAACTATTGATAATGAGGTCCGTTGTCGCTTGATCACCATCTTCAGCGCTATATGTATTGGTTTCACTATCTCGATAAAGCAGCTCGTATGATACGACTTGTTCTTTTCTGTTAAAAATAGGCTGCCTTGCAACAAACACCCTCAACTGCTCCATTCCTCCTTTATGCAATGACAAACAAGATGTGCTTTCAGTATACCAAATGATTGCCCATAAGGTTCATTTTGAATCGTCCAACATGAAAAAAAAGAGACCATCTGGCTTGATGATCTCCTTTCCCGGGGTAATCAGCTTTCATAAAGCTCTTTTTTGATTTTATTTTTCACATCATGGATAAACTGCATCTTATTATCCCAGCATTTTTGACTCAAATCGACTGGGTATTCTTCTGGTTTGCTGATTCGTTTGTATTCCTCCCAGAAGAGTCCGAGACTATCCTGCACATATGCTTGAATCGTTTGGATATCTGGATTATCATACACCAGCTTCCCTTGTTCAAAAATTGGGACATGAAGGTCCTTTGCCACAAAATTTGTCACAAATTTGCTGATAAATGTATGAACTGGATGGAACATTTTCAGCTTATCTTCACTTTGAACATCTTCTTCTTCAAGGGCAATGTAGTCTCCCTCAGAGTGATGATTCAATTGATTGATAATGCGATACACTCGTTTACGGCCTGGTGTTGTCACTTTCTCTGGGTTAGAAGAAATTTTGATCGTGTCATTCATCTGACCGTTTTCTTCAATCGATACAAGCTTATATACAGCACCAAGAGCTGGCTGATCGAATGCGGTAATCAGTTTCGTTCCAACACCCCATACATCAATTTTTGCACCTTGTGCTTTTAAGTTCATAATGGTGTGTTCATCAAGATCGCTTGATGCAATGACCTTGGCGTCATGGAATCCAGCTTCATCCAGCATCGTTCTCGCCTTTTTAGACAAGTAGGCAAGGTCTCCGCTATCAAGTCTGACTCCAATAAAGTTGATTTTGTCTCCGAATTCTTTCGCTACCTTAATCGCATTTGGAATGCCTGATCTGACCGTATCATATGTATCCACTAAAAAGACACAGTCTGTATGTGTTTCGGCATATTTTCTAAATGCAGTATATTCGTCGCGATATGCTTGTACAAGGGCATGGGCATGGGTGCCTGATACGGGAATATTGAAGCGTTTCCCTGCACGGACATTACTTGTTGCCTGAAATCCGCCGATCAGTGCTGCTCTTGCTCCCCACATGGCTGCATCCATTTCATGCGCACGTCTTGTTCCGAATTCTAATGCTGTCTCATCTTCAATGATTCCTTTAATACGAGCCGCCTTTGTTGCAATTAGCGTCTGGAAGTTCACGATGTTGAGCAGTGCCGTTTCAATTAGCTGCGCTTCAACAAGTGTTGCCTCGATGCGCATAATAGGTTCATTCGCAAAGACAATTTCTCCTTCTCGCATTGAATGAAGCGTCCCTGTAAAAGACAATCCGCTTAAGTATTCAATGAAATCGCTTTTATAACCGAGTTCATCTTTTAAATATGCAAGGTCGCTCTCGGTGAAGGAGAAGTCCGATAAATATTCAATCGCTTTCTCTAAACCAGCAAATACAGCGAAGCCGTTGTCAAATGGAAGCTTTCTAAAGAAGAGTTCGAAGACTGCCTTCTTCTCATGAATGCCGTCTCTCCAATACGTTTCTGCCATGTTAATTTGATAAAGATCTGTATGTAGTGATAAACTGTCGTCAATAAACCGATGCTCCAACTTCCATTCTCCTTCCCTTACTTAACCACTTTCGCACCAAGCGTATGCTCAAAGTGAGAAAGTGCCCACTCGTGCCCCGCTTCATTAAAACTCGCTACGGCATTCGCATGAATCACAAGTTCAAAGCCTTTATTGTATGCATCAACAGCTGTATGAAGTACACAAATATCGGTACACACTCCGGCTAGGTGAAGTTCAGTGATGCCACGCTCGCGCAGTTTCATTTCTAATTGAGTGCCTGCAAAAGCAGAGTATCTTGTTTTTTCCATATAATAGACATGATTTAAATGTGTTGACGTGTGAAATAGTGAACTTAGTTTTCCGTAAAGTTCAATTCCTTCTGTCCCGCGAATATTATGGGGCGGAAATAACTTTGTCTCTGGATGATATGGATCTTGCTCTTCATGATGATCGACGGCAAAAACAACAAAGTGTCCTTCATCAATAAATGAAGAAGTGATCTCTGTGATCTTCGACTCAATCGCCTGTCCAGGCTTTCCGCACGTCAGTTTTCCATCGTCTGCAACAAAATCAACTGTATAATCAATACAAATCAATGCTTTGCCCATCCGCATCTCTCCCATATGCTCTTTTGAATCATTATAGCTTATTCATTTCACTAGGGAAACCTATTCAACAGATTCACGAGAAAAAGCTTTTTGAAAAAGCTCATCTTCTATATAGATGTGCTCTTGATTGATCGCATGCGGCACCTCTATCACAAGCCCAAACGGTGAATGTGAGTCGTGATGGTTGACCACTTTAAAAGAACAACCAGCGGCATTTGCCATTTTGACATATGGAGAATAAGAAGCATATGACAATTCACCATTTAAAAGAACAGTGGCCTCTCGGTTTGCCTTCAATACTTGCTCTACCTCTTGATACGATTTATGTCTCGATACTTGCCCTTTTGTCAGAGCGAGAAGAGCACGTTCTCTTAATGAGCCGAGAAACATTCTTCGTTCATCGGGTTTTGTTTCAGCATGTCCAAATATCCCTTGCTGCAAATAAAAGTCTACGGATTCTTCTTTCATTGCTGTGTTCACTCCTGGTTTCTGAATTTACATTTCTGTGACCCAGTGCACAATTTTTTGTGCAAGTTCACGGGCTTCGTCTATTTCTACTCTTTTGTTTAAAGATTGTTCTAGTGCTTGCTCAAGCTGCGTTTTTTCGTCTTCATACGCGATAGAAATACTCCATTCCATATCAGGTACAGCGACAAGCGTTTTATATTCTTTTTTATTTTCATGTAAATATACATTGTAGGTTGTTGGTTGCCCGCTTGTCAGATGCGCTTTTCTTATTTTCATTTGATGTGTTTTCCCCCCTTTTTCTTCTTCCTTCTTCTATCCATTGTACCATAAAAAAAGACAGCTTCTGAAAAGGAGACCCTTTCAAA
Source organism: Bacillus sp. Leaf49 (assembly GCF_001426125.1). Lineage (NCBI taxonomy): Bacteria > Bacillati > Bacillota > Bacilli > Caryophanales > Bacillaceae > Bacillus > Bacillus sp. Leaf49. The sequence continues at coordinate 160,785 of NZ_LMRK01000001.1, forward strand.
GCTGGCTATGCGTTAAAGCTCTTTTGCTGGCTGATCAGGTTTGAATCCCAAACAAATGTGACGTTCGGATTGTTGAAGAATTGAACAAAGTCTCCTGCATTATAGGTGCCTGAACCACCAGCGGAATGATCCACACTTTTTGGCGAAATAGCAAACACATCGCCGAAATGTGCAGAACCGTTTCCTATGACACGGTCAATATGAATGGGTCCAACAATTGCTGGCATCTTTCCACCACCTTTACTACCCTCATCATATGCCTAGCGGAACAATACGTGTCTATCCAACATAAAAAAGACAGCTGATATGTCATATGATCAGCTGTCTTTTATGCATTAAATGATTGAGGCTGGCCAAACAGTGTAAAGTCCCAAAGCATAGTGGCATTCGGATCGCTTGTCAGGGACATATAATCACCTGAATTAAAAGCTCCCGCTCCACCGGTCGAGTGATCTACAGCCAAAGGGGCAATGGCGAGAACGTCACCAAAAGTAGCCGAGCCGTTTCCGCCTAAAGACTCAATATGGATGGGTCCAACAATCGCAGGCATCTTCCTTCTCCTCCCTATTCGCTTATGTGAGTTATGTTATGCAAAAAGGGAAAAGTTGTGCATCTGCCCTAAACGTTTAAATGCTGTTCTTTTCGAGAGCGCTGACGCAGCTGAACCAATCTGACAATATTGAGTGTGATGGCTTTCAGCAACGCATAGACAGGAACGGCAAAAATCATGCCAAGGATTCCGCCAAAACTTCCTGCCCCAATTAATAGCAAGATAATTGTTAACGGATGTGTGTTGAGACGTTTTCCAATGATCAATGGAGAAATGACGTTTCCATCGATCTGCTGAACAACAAGAATGACAATAACAGTCACAACCGCTTTTCCAGGCGAATCAAGAAAAGCAATGAGCACAGCTGGCGCCGCACCAAGATATGGCCCAAGATATGGAATGACATTTGTCACCGCAATAATGATGCCGAGAATGAGCGCATATTTCACACCAATTAATAAGTATCCGATAAAACAAGCAACTCCGACAAATAAACAAACAACGATTTGCCCTTGTATGTAAGCAGCAAGCGTATCGTTTAATTCTTTAAAAATCTTCAATCCTTCCTTACGGTAAGGCATTGGCAAAAATTGAACGAGCTTGTCCGGAAACTTATGCCCGTCTTTTAGCATGTAAAATAAAATGAATGGAACGGTAATGACAGCGAGGGCAATATTCGCAATCACGCCAAACACCGCCGACATACTGGAAGCAATATTTTCCGGTAAATCTTTTAATGTCGAAACGATCGACTGTTCAAACTTCGAAACAGACACATAATCTTGGTTCATCATCCATGTAAATGTTTTAGAATGCGAGAAGTCGTTGATAAATTTCTGCATGTCCGTGACATACCCCGGGAAGCTTTTGACAAGTCCACCCACCTGCGTGACAATGACAGGTCCAGCAGCATTGACAACAAACGTGATAAGCCCGATGAATAGGAGATAAATAATCAGAATGGCGAGCGTCCTAGGTATCTTCTTCGACAAAAATCGAACAATCGGATTAAAGATGAAAAAGAGAATACCTGCCAGTAAAATAGGAACAAACAACGTTGAAGCAAATAAAATGATCGGCTGAAATAAAAACGAAACTTTTGTTGATACATACACAATCAGTAAAACCAGTAATATTTGGAATGTCCAAAAATGAACTTTAGATTTTAACAAAGATGCTCCTCCTGTTACGTATTGACCTTATTAAAAAACTACTATTCAACCCACCTTCTGTCAACTGCTTCTTGTTTTAGAACCATATTTTTTGAAAAAAAAAGAACAATTGGTATATCATGCACTTTTTCCAGATATACATTCTGTAAGCATTGAAAAAAGCAGACATCTATGCGTCTGCTTTTTACACTCTTTCACTGTGATCAGGCATCACCGACACGATTTGCTGGATCCGCACATAAAACACTGATTTTGCCCCCGCCTCAATCACAATATGATCCGGCATCACTTCCTTCAATTTTCCACGTACTGTATCTTTCACTGTTTGAACAATCAATCTCATACCGACTACTTTCTGCAATGTTTGATAAACATATGGATCAACTAATGAAACAAGCTGTGGACTTCCTTGTTGTGCCATGCTACCTGCCCCTTTACTTGTGTATTTACCCACAGCGTATGCAATGACCCATGTGAGTGTCACTCAGCAAACCCACAACATTATTACCGTATTTTTACATTTCGTATTTTTTTACAATTTTTAGAAGTATAATAGATTGGTGCTGCCAACATCTTAAATTATTTGAAGAGGTGAATGATCTTGAAAAAATTAATCTGTATCGTTGCTGTCATGCTCTTACTATCCTCTGCAAGTTATGCGCACGCAGGCACAATTGGAGATGCACCTGGTACACCAGGGAAGTGGTTTAAAGGCGAAGAACCGGTACAAAAAGACCTGTCAAAACCCCCACTTGTTTTTGTACATGGCATAAACAGTTCTTCCTCCACATGGTCTGATCGAAACGATATGGCAAAACAAGCTGTTCTGAACGGATACGAAAGCGCGTTCATAGATTTATATCCAGATCAGGACATGAAAAAGAATGGAAAACTATTAGCAGAAAAGTTAAAAGAAATCTATGAATTTTTCGGCAGAAAACTGATCATAATCGGTCATAGTAAAGGTGGAGTGGATACGCAGGCTGCACTCGTGTATTACAACGCTCATCCATATGTAGAGAAAGTCATCACACTTGGCTCTCCACATTATGGGACGCCGCTTGCGGATTTAGCCTATAGCAAAGGCGGAAGCTGGCTTGCGCAAATCCTTGGACAAAAGAGCGACGCGCTCTATTCTCTGCAAACCGGGATGATGGCAGCTTTTCGAAGTGAAACCGACCAGCTGGAGACGTTCCCTCATAAATATGTAACCTATTCTGGTTCAGATTGGGGAACCTTTGGCGGAGTGCTTTATTTAGGCGGCATGTATTTAAAAAGCTTTGGTGCAAACGATGGCGCTGTGACGGTCAGCAGCACAAAGCTAGCATATGCAAACAATATTTTAACAGGAAAATGGGATCACTTTTCGATCAAAAACGGCACAAGCATGTTCCCCGTATTTCAGGCACAGCTGCGTGCAAGTACCGCAAGCGCTGAAAGCGAAGACGAACAAGAGCAAGAACCAGTCTCTTCAGAGCTAAATACAAACGTTTATGTGAAAGGTGGAGAAAGTGAAAAGGATAAAACAGAAGCGTTCTATGTAGAGGAAGGAACGAATGGCCTATCGATTCAGTGGTTAAATGAAAGACAGGAAGCCAATCCGGAAATCGTTGCGCCAAATGGAGATGTCTTAACCAATTTGACGACATCCGAAGCATCATTCCCATATGAAGGCGCCTATTCACACCATGTGCAAATCAATAAACCCGTTCCAGGAAAATGGACGATTCGATCAAATTCAGGAAAAAAGGATCCTTATTTGCTACTTGTATCCTTTGATTCACCATTGAATGAAGAAATCAAAATCGCTGCAGCGAAATCAGGAGATGCATCGACACATTCGAGCAAGCTGATTAAACGATTAAGCAAAACTGTAGAGACCACTTATTTTAAAGATGCCGAGAAGGATCATCCACTGAAAACGAGCTCTTCATCTGCCGTTCAATTGAAAAAAGAAGGTGCTTATTCCGTCACGGTTCATTACACAGGTCTCACTGCGTCAGGGACGTCGGCATTTAACCGTACTGTGATCCGCACATTGTATGTGGATCAGCACGGAACGATTCATGGAGATATTCCATATTAAACAGAGCGTTTCATGGGCTGAAGCGCCTGCTGCACCTTCTCATCCAAATCAGCAATTTTTTTGAGCGCAAGTGATTCATCTATTTGTCTGTAATGATGGTGTCCACCAGGCTCTTCGTCCATTTCATCTGCTTTCTTCACAATTTGCTGGAGTGTGTCCTTATGCAGGTCGCCCTCTGGCAAATATGAATCTGTGTGAAGCAAAATCGCAAGGGCAATCTCTTTGGCTGCTTTTGGTTCCTCGCCGAGCCGTATGAGCAGTTTATGTGCCCGCTCTGCCCCTTTAATGGCATGAATATCATTTCGTCTATATGTCTCGTAATCCCATTCTCCGCCTGCTGTATACCATTCATAGTGGCCGATGTCATGCAAGAGTGCTGCTTTCACAGCAAGATCCGGGTTAATCCCCGCCTGCATCGCCAGTTTGAATGCGTGATAAGCACAAGCAATGGCGTGGGCTTTTCCTGAACGATTTAAATATTTTTGAGCGACTGGATGGGTGTAAACATCCATTAATGTAACCTTTCTCATGGAAACCCCTCCTTATCTATATTTTTAGCATCCTAACATATTCTGAAAAGAAACTCAAATGTTCTGTCATATTTCCGATGAGTCTCAAAATTAGCTTATGCTCGATAAGCTGTCTTTGCTTGTACAATACGAAAAAAGCAGCCGTTATGACTGCTTTTTTTCATACTCACGGGCATCATATACACAACCGCCAGCTGGGTCATCTGCTAGAAGGTCGAGTAAAATACCGGCCACTTCATCTGGGCTCTTTAACGTACCTGTTTCATGTAATTGCTGAAACCGTTCAATTTGTTCAAAGTCCTGTTTGGAGGATTTCCGAATCTCTCCCTGCATATCCGTATCAATCGTACCGGGTGAAAAGGAAAACGTGGTGACAGGATATGCTTCGTCCTGCTGTTCCTCATGTAAAGTCCTCATAAACATATCAAGCCCTGCTTTTGAACTGCAATAGGCACTCCATCCTTTGTACGGGTTTTTAGCTGCCCCAGAAGAAAGATGCACGATGGTTTTCTTCCCTTCAAGAGATTGTGTCTCCCTCACAAACACGTGACTGAGCAAAACAGGGATGACAAGGTTCAGCGTATAATGCTGATGAAGCGTATCTTCTCCGCCTTGCCCTGCACGCTTGATAGGAGTCACCATTCCTACATTATTGACAAGCAAGACGTCATCAGCGTCTGCGAGAGTTTGCGAGGACAAGATGCCCTGAAGCCACTTTGCAGCCGATACCTCATCAGTGAGATCGACCTGTGAATGCGTGAGGTGTGGATGGGATAGTGGCGACTCACTTCTTGCAGCGGTATACACGTTATCCCCGCGTGAAAGTAGCTGTTTGACAAGTGCTAAACCAAATCCTTTTGATCCGCCTGTGACGATTGAAATTCGAATGACAATCTCCTCCCTTGATAACACTATTTTAAATAGTGAATCGGTCTCACATCAAGCAATCTGCATCTGCATAAAGAAAAGCCTGCCCTTTTCATAAGGCAGGCTATTTCTTTTCCGTCTTCACATTCACCTTTGGAATGAGAATGATCATGACCATGATGCCAAAGGCGATCAAGATGCCAAAAATGATTGGTAGAAGCGCCGATCTCTGCTTTTCATGATCATCGCCAGAAGGCGTTGATACAGCCGAATCGCTGAAAGAGATATTCATCTCTTTCATCATACGAGCTGGCGTTTTAGGCGGATTGTCTTTCAGATCACTAAAAAGCTGCGGCGCAAGTTGACCACCAGAGGTCTTAGGCGGGTCAGCAAAGTGAATGTCCGTTTTGACTTTAGATGTTGTTTTGCTTTGTTCGTATTTCGTTTGATCCCTCAATATACTCGAATTAATATTGAGGTTCTTTTCTTGATATTCATTCGGCTTGACATTCGTATCCGTATCTTCACCTGTAGCAGCAAAAGCAGCAGGACTGAGGAGAAAAAGGGATATGACACCAAGTGCCATCCCTTTGACGAATAGATTAAGTCTCATGAGTGACATCACGTTCCTCTGTTTTGTCTTTCCATAGCTTCTTCACTAGTGGAATGACCATGAACAATATCGTTAAAATCAGTAGCCCTGTGATGCCCATACCGAAGTTGTCTCCATTTCCATATTGGATGGACAGATACACGTCTGTCACTGGATTTGTAAAATGGAAGTTTGGCATGACCAAATCAATTAACGGTGCAACAAAGAAGAAAATAAGCGCCGTTGCTGCCATCCATCCGGCAATTGAACCGAAAAGGAAAGCTGTGCGAATGAAGGCAGAGCATGCCACTAGCAGCAAAATCGTAAAGATCGACCATTGAATGGCTTGGTCATCAGCTAGTTTGTAAATGTTGAGTCCAAACAGACTGATCATGAGCCCGACTAGCAGATTTAAAATACCAAACAGTGCACCTTTGACCAGCATTGGCGCTGACGCATAGTACGAGCTAAAAAAGCCAATCAACAAACTGCTGATCATCACAATAACCAAAATGACTACTGGCGGTACAGTCTGCGTTTTTTCTTCTGGCACATCGCCGCTAATTTTCAGCGGATTGGCTAAATGGTTATACACATAGTTGCTGTTGCCTTGATCGTCTAAAGTGTTGCCTAAAATACCCTTTAAATCTTGTTGAACAAGCTTCGTAGAATTGACATTCTTACTCCAGTTTTCGTTCAACGTATCTGCTTTTTCTTGAACGGTTGTGACACTTTCTTCAATATTATTCGTATAATCCGCCACCCCTTTTTGGCGGTCAGTTAACGAACTCATATTTTCAGAAAGACGAAGCACTTCCTGACCAATTGAATCCTGTGCACTCACAACAATCGAACTGCCCGCAAGGTCTGCCGTATACACAGCATCTCCTTGATCAGCCATTTGTTCAGCTACTGTGTCCGCACTTTCAGAAATGGCATTTAACTCCTGTTCCATGCTTGCCTGCTGAGTCGAAATGTATTCTGCGTAGCCATCTGAGAATTTTTGCATCTCATCAATAAAGGTAGACACATCATCATTTGACGTCAGCATTTGATTTTTGAGTGTATCCCAGTTTTCCGTTTCTTCTTTTTTGATGGAAAGGATGGACTGGATTTCATCTCCTTTTGTGTCTAGTAGAGATGAGTTGTTTGTTGGTTGATATAGATTCCCAAGCATCATCTCTAGCTGAGACAGTTGATTGGAGTATTCCATTAACTTTTTGGTGCTTGTTGAATTTGTTTTAAACTCTTGATCAAATATTTTTGTATCCAAAGTGTTGCCAATCGGCGAGTTTACTCGTTTCAGCTCTTGCACTTTGTTTAAAATAGAGGATTCCTGATTTTTGATTTCATTCGGAATGACGTTATATCGATCTTGTAACCTTAGAATCATCTTTTCAAGCTTCTCTACTTTTTTCGTGAGGCTTTCAAGCTCCTTACTCATTTGACTTACTTTGTCTTTCAATTGGTCGTTATGAGCGGCCGATTTTTCTTGAATCTTCTTTTTCACTTCTTCTAAACGATTAGACAGTGCTTTTAGGTCATCTTTTGATTGATTCGTGCCGCTGTTATCTGGCTGAACAGCATCCTGACCATTTTCACTCTCTTTATCATCTTCATTAGTAGGAGGTGCAGTCTGATCTTCTAATTGATCAGCTAGATCGTTCATTTCCGATGAAATTTGCGAGAGTTCATTTGTTTCATCATCTAAGTTAATGCCAATCTCTTCTGGGTTCTCGTTATCTTGATCTGATTGCCCGTCATCATCAGGATCAGCTGGCTGCTCGGGCGCGTTCATTAGCTCTTCCCTTTTTGCCTCTAGCTTATTCTGCAAGGCGATGATCTTACTTTTATAGACATCTAAGTACTGACCTTCATAATTCTTCAACAGTTCTTCTTGAGACGCCTTCACAAGGTCCGTTAATCCCGACGATTGCTTAGGGATTGCTTCTTCCCTCGACTTTTGAACAGATTGAATTGCGCTGTCCGTTGTTTTAAGCTGACTTTGGACCCCATTGATATCGGTTTTGAGTCCGCCCATTTGATCGCTAAAGCTGCGGGCATTTTGGTTTTGAATCTCCGCAAGCTGTTTGAGTCCTTGCTGGATTTGTTTTTTGCTTGTCGATTGCGCTTTGATCAAGAGATCCTTTTGTTTGTCTTGATACTGCTGATATTGATCGACTACTTTTACGAAATCCTTTAGCTGGCTTTTCGCTTCTTCTGTTGTACTTAAACCGTCTTTATACTGTTTTTGTGAATCGGCCATCGCATTTTTTAGTTCTTCTATTTGTTTCTTCTGCTGCTGGACGGCATCAGATAGTTTGTTTGAATTTGGCTTATAGAAGTTGTACATCGTGTTTTGGAATTCGACCTCTTTGCCAACAATATGCTCAAACTCTTCTCTGACATTGCCGATTTCCTGTGATACAAAACTCCAATATAAAGTCGACATTTGTTCATTCATTTTCTTTTGAGCATTTTCTAGCTCTCTTTGTACTTTTTCTTTATTCACTGCATTGAGCTGATCTTGGATTGAGAATTGGATAGATGCCTTCTCTGGATGATCCTTATCATAGCTCAGCACATTTTTAGAGAAGTCAGATGGAATATAGAGAACTGCATCGTACTTTCTATTTTTCAGGCCATTTTCTGCCGCACTTCGATTGACGACTGTCCATGTGTAATCTGGACGCTCTGATAATGCCGCCACCACATCCTGTCCAAAACGAGCGGTATTTTCACTTTCGCTCGCCCCCATATCTTCATTGACCACGGCAATGTTACGTGTGGCATTCTTTTTCTGTTTTGCCGGATCATCCCCAATGAGATGGAAAAATAGAACCGGCAAGACGAGAATCAGTATCATGGTCGACACGATTTTGATGGAGCTTTTTTGCTGCTCTGTCATTGAACACTCTTCCTTTCTACCGCACATAAAGGAACCTGGATTTTCTTCTCTTTCCCGTTTTCAACCAAATATCCGAATCCTGGCTGAATCTCTGGTTCTTGTCTTGCATACGGAAGCGGTATGATGTTTTGCTCTGATTTTTTCATCAGTAACATGGCATGACGAACCTGTTTAATTTCGTTTGTCAGTGCATCATAGCCTTTACTGAATTCGGTATGATTTCCTGATGCGATCAGGCTGAAGCCTAAGTGTGCATATGATTTCATGAAATCTGCCAATTGATCTTGAAGACGCGGGTCGATTGTCTGCTGAAAACGCGTAATGCCATCAATCACAAGCACAATTTGAGAGAACGACAACTGATCAATCTCTCCCCGGCGCACAGCTTCGACGTACATCTCTTCACGCACCTTGAATAAACGATCTATTTCCTCTGCCCATTCTGTGATATCATCCTTTGTTTCAAGGTAATCAATGTTTTCTTCTTTTGCATAATGAGAGAGCCCCCGATCAATCGAATCAAAGACGGCCAGCTTCTCAGGTTTTGCTACTAATAGCTGATCAAGCATTAGTTTGGTCACATTTGTTTTCCCTCGCTGCGTTTGACCGATGATGAGGCAATGTTTATTCTTCTTCAAGTCAAAGTAAACAGGTGCAACAGATTCCTCATCTAGTCCGACTGGAATGTCATACGGCTGTTTTTGTTCTTCTAAGCGACTCTCTAGCTCCCAAATGGTCAGCTTATCAGGAAGCATCGGCACAGGTTTTGGTTTTTCAGCTGATTCAAAGCGAGCATCTAGAAGCTGGATCTCTTGTTTTAAATGCTCAAACAATTCGAGATCGTTCTCTCCTTCAACTGGCAGGAACATTTGGGCAAAATAAAGCTCTTCTTTGTTGATAATGACTCGTCCTGGAATTGGCTCTAAGCTGAATTTCGGTCTGCCAATAATGGAGTATGCCTCTCCTTGATCCATTAAGTAATGGACAATCTTTGTTTTCAAGTTGTTCATAAGAGATTGACGGACTGCGTTGACACGAGTCGCTGTGATTAAGAAATAAATGCCTAACGATTGGCCATCACGGCTTAACTGAATAAATTCAGATTCGAGTTCATGCATTTCGTCTTTCACAATGTCAAAGTTGTCAATCACGATAAATATGAATGGAAGCTTTTTCTCATTCAGCGCATTGTACATTTTGATATGACTCATTTCCTGCTGTCTAAATAAACGCTTGCGATATTCAACCTCTTCACGAAGACGCTTCATCGACTTTTGAATCTTTCTCATTTGATCCATTAAGAAATAATCAGCCGTATGCGGAAGTTTGGCAAGCGGTAGCAAGGTGCCGTTACCGAAGTCATAAATATATGCATGCCATTCTTCAGGTGAATATCTTTCTGCGAAGCTCATAAGCAGTGTTGTTGCAGCAAGTGATTTGCCGTAGCCGGATGAACCGAAGATACCAATATTTCCATCCTCCATCATTTGATAAGAAAGTGGATGCTGGCTTTGCTGATCTGGCTCATCGACAAGAGCGAAATGGAAGACGTGCTCCTCACTTGATGCATAACGTGTTTTTGGAATACGCTCTTCAAGCGGTGGAAGCCATGGACTCGGAAGCTTTTCAATTCCAAGCTCCTGTTGCATACGTTCAATTTCATCCACAACAGCGGAAATTTCCGTCACTGTCTCTTTTTTCACAGCCGGCTCTGTACTCACCCCTGATAATGGGATCAGTCCAGTGTCCGTTACAATGGCAATGTCATCTTCTGATCCGTAGCCATCTTCCATATACGGTGCACCGCTCCACGCCGATTGGAATAATTCATAGATTTCATTGTTCCCCACTTGCAAATATCCACGACCTGTCACGGTTATCGACGCGGCATCACTATTTTTCAAAATTTCCTTACTGTCTGATGCATCTTGTACCTTTAATGCGACTTTAAAGCGGGAGTTACTCCAAATTTGATCATCAATGACCCCGCCAGGCTTTTGTGTCGCCAAAATGAGATGGACACCGAGACTTCGTCCAATCCGCGCGGCACTAACAAGCTCTCTAATAAATTCTGGCTCTTCACTTTTTAATTCAGCAAACTCATCAGAGATTAAGAACAAATGAGGCATCGGCTGTTCCGCCTTTTTCTCTTTATAGAGTTTCGTATAGTCATTGATATGATTCACATGATACTGATCAAACAAGCGCTGTCTTTTCTTCAGTTCACTTTTAATAGAGGCAAGCGCTCTTTCACTAAAGTTTTTGCTGCCTTCAATGTTTGTGATCGTACCAAGTAAGTGCGGAATATTTCGGAACGGCTGCGCCATTCCGCCCCCTTTGTAATCAATGAGCAGGAACGCCACTTCATGCGGGTGAAAGTGTACAGCCAAGGATAAAATATACGTCTGTAAAAACTCACTTTTTCCTGATCCCGTTGTTCCTGCTAATAGACCATGTGGGCCATGTGCTTTTTCATGCAGATTCAGATCGACAATATCGTTTTTTCCTTTATAACCGATAGGCACAGATAATGACTTTGCTGTTTCAGATGTCAGCCATTTTTCACGAATGCCAATGTCATCTACCTGTTTGGCATGAAACAAGTCAAGGAAGGAGACTGTTTCTGGAATCGAGTTGGTCATCCCGACTTGATGATCTAATGTTCTTAAGGTTCTGGCAAACAGCTCATTGTCCGCTCGCTCATGTGCATCCAGCTGAAATGGAATTCGTACGGCCTTCTTATGCTGAATGAGAATATCTCCTTCTTCTTCGTTAATGTAACGAACAAGCGTTGAAATATTTTCTGCCAAGCTTTCCTTTGTTTCTGCCGCAAAGATAATTGAGATGCCTAAATCCGTCCGGCTGCCTTCTAGGTATTCTAAAATCACATGTTCCGCAATGAGTTCATGGTTTGTCACGATAAACACAAAGTGAGGCGTAAAGATTTTTTTCTCTTTTTCCTCTTCCAGATCACGCTCTCGCAAAATTTCATAAATAGAAGACAATAGCTGATCACGTGTTTGTTCGTTGTATATAAACCCTTTCCCGTATGTATGAGGAAGTTGGAAGTGCGGCAGCCATTTCATCCATTCCCAGTTCTCATACTCCTGTTCATTAAAGATAAAAACAAATCTCAAATCATGATAGCTGTGCGAGAAAGCAAGCTGGCCGACAAGCTGGTGAAGCTCATTTTTGACAATTGCTGGTTTTCCTATTAATCCGGTTGGACCGTCCGCAAGACCGAACGTAATCGGTACATCTTTTACCTCGCGATAGACGTTTTGCATATGCTGGGTTTGTTCCATTAAGTCATCGATGTCACGATTGGCCATATCGCCGCCGCTCGTCGATAATTCATAACTTGAAGGAACTGCACCTGTCCCTAGACGCAGCTGTAAAAAATCATCACTGACAAGCGTCTTTTCCCAAATACGCCCGCTGATTTCTGATGTCAAATATTTCATTTGTTCAAATGATGGATAATGATACGTTAAAATAAATTGTTGACGGTCATACAGCTCTTGCAGCTCTTTCCGCTTATTTTCTAAGTAAAGAGAGTAAACGCGTTGCCGCTTCTCTTCTCGTCTTTTGCGCTGTGATTTCTCTTTAAAATATTGAACGGACGATGTAATTAACGTCATAATAAACATTGCCATCGACACGACAATAAAGATGCCTCGCGGCTGTACAAGGGCCACGATCCCCATGACAATCAGCATGACAAGCGGCGGGAGAACCACAAGCCAAAGTCCTCTGCCGTTATTTTCACTCTCCTGTGAAGGAAAGCTGAAAGACACCCGGTCATCTGGCAGATCGTAAATCAAACGCGGTGTTCGTCTGTATAAAGGATATTTTTGTTTCGTTTCGGTACTCGGCGGCCTTGTTTTTTCTAAACGTGTTTGAAATGGTTCAAATGCTGTTACTTGCAATAAATCATCATCTTTCAATGACAGCGTCAAAAAGTTCCAAAACAGCTCATCTCCAGCAAGAAGCTGCTGTGGACCGTGCAGCTGTTTCCCGTTCACATAGATCGTTTCATCTTGGGGAATGACATACCAAGTGCCTTCTATTTTTTCCAACGTGAAGGATTTGGCATCTTGAAACATTGAATGAGCTTGTTCTTTCCACACATCCGCTTCATCTATTTCTTCACTTGAAATAGTCACTTCGACTCTATTTCCTAGGTAATAAATGGTTTGATCATGATGTGAATCCATCAACATGAGTGTGAGTGAACCAACCTGATATGGTTCATGTGGAAGTAAGTGACCTTTCTTTTTTTCGCCCTGATAAAGAGAAAAGCCGTCATTCGTTTCATCTGGAGATAAACGAATCAATCCTTCATCAAACGAAAGGGAAGGAATCGTTACTGTATGCTCTATTTCAGGTCCAATCACAGCTTCCCGGTTGAACTGCTCATCTAAACGGACGGTTTGATAATCTTCCTCATAAAAAACCCATAGAAGACTCAAACGCTCCACCTCCTCATCGGACAGCACCAACTGTCAGTTGTATCGAAAGAATTATTTTTTCTCATCTTTTTTCGTCTGAGAGGTTTTCTTTTTTGCATCAGATTCTTTCTCTTTTTTCTCCTGATCGGCTTTTGACTGCTCTTTTTGTTCAGCTGTTTCATCTGTTTGGCTTGCATCTGAGGAGTCATTGGTGCTCGTCTCCGTTGTTTCTTTTTCTTCATACTTCGCCATTTCCTTAATGATTGGGTCTAGCTGTTTTTGTTTTTCTTCAGCAGATAGGCTGTCGTCATTTTGAATTTCATTGCGGTAGGCGACGAGTGCTGTAAATATGTATCGGTCGTCCCCGAGCACCCTTGCAATATCCAGAGCTTCCTTGCTATTGCCTTGTCCAATATGAATCCAGAACAGGAAGTATTGCGGGTCTGTCTGCAATGTGTACGTATCCGTGATTTCTTTTTTGTGCTGGTCAAGCAATAGATTCCCTTGATTCGTTTGCACATACGAAATGGCCAGTTCATATTGAAGAGAGACTGGCATTTGATCGGCTTTGTATTTTTCGAGCGTATCCACCACTTGGCTGTACTGTTTGTTGAGATAATATTTGTTCGCTTCCACATACGCTTCTTGTTTCGGCATGGCGAAAAAGAACGTGTAAATGGTATACACCAATGCAGGAATCAAAAGAACAAGGAGACCAAGTCCAATGTATCGTTCGATCTTCCATTTCTTTTTTGGAATGGTTAAGAGCGTCTTTTCTTTTGCTTCGATGGCTTCTATTTTTTGTTGAATCAAAGCAGACAATTCTTCCAGCGACTGTGTATCACTTATTTCCTTTGCCTGCTCAGATAATTTCAACGTATCATGATAAGCCAAATATTCTTGAAACTGATATTCATGGTCCACCACTCGAAGAATGACGGCTTTGACCTCTTTTAACAAACGTTGTTGGTCGGTTTCATATGGCGGGATGCTTTCTTTGACCCCGTAATGCAAAAATGCAGGCGCTAAGCCTTGATGAAAAACAATGTTTTCAGGAGAAACAATAGGATGCAGCCGCTTCACGTCGTGTTTGCACACTGCATCGACAAGCTGGTATGAAAAAATCCATTTGCTTTTTTCATCCTTTGCATGGATGAAACGAAATTCCTGATAGGCAGGAGGCGGTTGAATCGAAATGATGACCTCACCTTCGGTTAATTGGATCTCTTTTTTAAATGAAGGATTGATGTCTTTAATCGGTGCCGCTTCTAAACCGTCTAAGAGTTTAATTGTCTCTCTTTGAAAAATGAAGGTGTAAGTGCCTTCCTCTTTTTTCATGATTGCTTCTAATTGTTCTTCTAAATAGGAACTCTTTTTATCTGCCATTTACAAAAGTCCTTTCATAGTATTTCCAGCCTGTCTCCTGTGGTGATTCCACAGTCTGACAGCTTATATTCGCCTGAAAACACAGCTTTCTTATTGACTACACGCACCCATCCGCCATCTCGTTTAGGTAGTGAGATTTGTTTTGCCTGCCAGGCGATATGGATGACTTGTTTAATATGTAAATAATTTGATAGTCTCAAATCAAACACACTGCCATCATAGTTTTTTAAGTCGATGGTAATATCGATATACACAAATTTCCACCTCACAAAATAGAAAGAGCGCCGGCATCAACTGACAGACTCGGCGCTTTTTCTGCTTTTCACACTTAGAAAGGAAATCCCCTTGATTAGCCGCGGATTTGGCTAGCGATGTCTTGGTCAGTGCTTTCAAGTGTATTTGCAGTTTGATCAAGCTGATTGCTGACATCTGTTAATAGATCAGACATTTTGATGAATGAAGGTTTAAGCTGTTCGTATTGATCAGCAAATGCTTCACTAGAAGCACCTTCCCACATTCCTTTTAGGTCAGAGATCATTCTATTTAGACGATCAACTTGGTTTAACACTTCTTGACTTTCAACACCATATTGCTTAGCGGTCGCTCTTAGTTCTTCTGGGGTTACGCGAATAATTCCTGACATATTCCTCATTACCTCCCGTGCATAGCCGCCATATAATGGGCTAATCCACTTATTTTTTGACGTTATTATTATAAAAACAGAAATGATACACAGTCAAACAAATCTGTTTTTATTTTACAAAATGAGTCTATAGAATTACTGTTTTTTCGCTCTTTATCTAGTATTTAACAATTTTTTGGTCATATATTCTTAATAAAAGGGCGTGCACTTCGATGAATCTTTCCGCCTATTGATTTTTTACTACATTATTATTGTACTATTTCTTTTTGTGATCAACGCATGACCAATGTGCTCATTTCTCAAGCTTTTTGTTTTTTTAATGATTATGGCATTTTTTTATTGATTTACGTACCTGATTCTCTTCATAATGTAAGTACGTGAAATATTCGAAAAAGCAGGGGTTTTTTATGACAAAAAAGACAGATCCGTTTAAGTATAGCCTTGATCGTTTAGAGGATGTGGCAGACCAAATTAGTGATGTGCTCAATTGCCCTATTACTATAGAAGATACTCATCATCGATTATTAGCCTATAGCACACATAATGATTTCACTGATCCCGCCAGAACTTCAACCATTATCTCCCGCCGTGTACCGGAAAAAGTCATTAATCGGCTTTGGAAAGACGGTATCATTCCTACACTCCTTAAAACAGATGAACCGCTTCGCGTACCTCAAATTGCAGAAGTCGGTCTATCCAGCAGGGTTGCCATTTCCATATGGAAAGACAAAGAGGTGCTCGGCTTTATCTGGGCGATTGAATCCACGCAGCCTTTTTCAGATGAAGAAATGGACCTTCTCAAGATGGCAGCACATGCCGTGAAAAACAAATTACTCAATTTACAAATTCGAAAAACGAAAACAGAAGAACGCAATCAGGAGCTATTTTGGAAGATGCTCACAGGACATATTCATGAAAAGGATGAGATGCTTGATCTCTTCTTGAGACTTGGGATGAGGTGTCCAGACACGTATGCCATTATTATCTTTCGCCTTCGTGATGAACTGACAGAAGATACGGAAAAGAAGCTCTCCTATCTACTTGAAACAACGCAGCAAGTGCAGGTGCTTTTAACGACTGTTGATTTTAACGAATTCATTATTCTTGTCTCGCCAAAAACAGAACATCCGCTTCAAGATATTAAACAATTCACAAGCGGCATGCTAAAGCAGTTGTCTGATCGGTATCAGCTCCATGACGTTCAGGCGGCCATTGGTGGAATTTACGATCACATTACTCATATTCAGCCATCCTATAAAGAAGCACTGGCCGTCTTAAAAACAAAAGAACGCTTTCCTGTGGAAACAGAACGTTTAAACAGCTTTTCTGAACTAGGTATTTATCAATACTTAGATGTGCTTGCAGAAAAAAGAAAGGGATCGTCTTATTCTAGTTACTCTTTATCAAAGCTTGAGGATTACGATCTCAGGCATCATTCCAACCTCGTCGAGACCCTTGAACGATTTATTGATTGTGACAGCAACGCCAATATCGCCGCAAAGCAGTTAAATATTCATATCAACACACTGAACTACAGACTGAAGCGGATTACGGACATTGCAGAAATTGATTTAAAAAACATGAATGAGAAAATGACCATTTATCTTGATATGAAGCTAAAAAACGTCCCTTTGTGAAATTTCACAAAGAGGCGTTTTTTAATTTTTTCATTCAACTGAAGAATTTTCTAAACTTTCAGGATACACTAGACATACAATATCAATAGATAAGCATAGGAGGAATTGATATGATCATCGGCATTCCGAAAGAGATTAAGAACAATGAAAACCGGGTCGCATTAACACCAGGAGCAGCATCTCAATTGCTTTCAGCTGGACACCAGATTTTAATTGAAACGAACGCTGGTTTTGGAAGCGGATTCACTGATGACGATTATGTATCTGTTGGTGCAGAGATTCTTGATCAAGCGAAAGATGTGTGGGCATCTTCTGATATGATTATGAAGGTAAAAGAACCATTACCAGAAGAATATTCATATTTCAGAGAAGGTCTGATCTTATTTACGTACCTGCATCTTGCAGCAGAGCCCTCCTTGGCTGAAGCATTAAAACAAAAAGGTGTGACAGCCATTGCTTATGAAACGGTAACGGACGGAAAATCACTCCCTCTATTAACGCCAATGTCTGAAGTTGCAGGTAGAATGGCTGCTCAAATTGGTGCTCAATTTTTAGAAAAGCCAAAAGGCGGAAAAGGCATTCTGCTCGCAGGCGTGCCAGGAGTATCGAGAGGGAAAGTCACCATTATTGGCGGCGGTGTCGTTGGAACAAATGCAGCGAAAATGGCGATCGGACTTGGCGCAGATGTCACTCTTATTGATTTAAATGCGGAACGATTACGTCAGCTGGACGATCAGTTTGGTCATCAAATGAAAACGTTAATGTCTAATCCTGTTAACATTGCAGATTCAGTGAGCGAGGCAGACCTGCTCATTTGTGCGGTTCTCATCCCAGGTGCCAAAGCTCCAACCCTTGTCACAGAAGAAATGGTGAAACAAATGAAGCCTGGTTCTGTCATTGTCGATGTAGCCATTGACCAAGGCGGGATTGTGGAAACAATCGATCATATCACAACACATGATCAGCCTACTTATGAAAAGCACGGCATTTTACATTATGCTGTTGCCAATATGCCAGGAGCGGTTCCGAGAACATCGACCGTTGCTTTAACAAACGTCACGGTCCCATACGCACTGCAGATTGCAAATAAAGGCGCTGCAAAAGCGATCAAAGAAAACAAGGCGATTGCTGAAGGCGTCAATGTGATGAACGGACATATCACCTATGAAGCTGTCGCTCGTGATCTCGGCTATGATTATGTGCCTGTTAGTAAAGCCCTTGAAACCTCTTCCATGACCGAAGCTTAATATCCAGCCCGCCCTTTTCAGGGGCGGGTTTTATTGTTAACCTAAAATAAAAATGAGTTGACAAAAGAACCTCTTCCCCTTAATCTATTTGTACAGATAAGACAGGGGGAAATATCATGCAAAAGAAGACAAGAACAGCTGACTTTGTGCTCGTCGGGATGTTTGCTGCACTCATGGCTATCGGAGCCAATATCACATCCATTGTGCCATTTTTGCAGGTCGGCGGAATCCCACTTACGATGCAGCCGTTTTTTTGTGTACTTGCTGGTCTTTTGCTGGGCAGACGACTTGGCGCATTGGCCATGATTGTCTATGCTCTTGTTGGGATCGCTGGTGCACCTGTATTCGCACAGTTCTCGGCGGGTCTCGGCGTTATTTTAGGAAAAAGCGGTGGCTTTGTGTTATCATACATTCCTGCTGCATGGCTTGCCGGATTCATTCTTGAAAAAAGACAAAACCCTGGTTTTGGCCGCTTTTTATTTGCAGCCATTGCAGGAACGACCGTGATGTATGTGATCGGGACAACTTATACGTACATCGCATTAAATGTATGGCTGAACGCACCAATCTCTTATCAAACCACATGGTTATTCATGATTTGGTTTATGGTAAAAGACTATGCACTGACCATCCTCCTTGCGATGCTGGCACCTAAAATTTATCGATCAGTTTCAAAAGCCACATCCTTTCGAAAAGAACAAACAGCTTCCTAATATCAGAAAAGGTTCCTTTACTCTATATGAGTAAGGAACCTTTTTTCATTTATAGCATAATTGCCGCAAGCCAGCCGAACAAGACGAGCGGGATATTATAAAAGGCGAATGTTGGGACACATGTACCCCAAATGTGGTGATGCTGTCCATCCATATTCAGTCCAGATGTTGGTCCGAGTGTACTGTCGCTTGCAGGTGAACCTGCATCTCCTACAGCCGCAGCTGAACCAATAATCGCAATAGTCGCCATTGGGCTGAACCCTAAGTGTAAACAAAGCGGTACAAAAATCGTCGTAATAATCGGAATCGTTGCAAATGATGAGCCAATGCCCATTGTCACTAGCAGACCCACCAGTAGCATTAAAATGGCCGCTAAGCTTTGGCTGTTTCCGATAAATTGAGAAGATGCCTTGACGAGAGATTCAATATCTCCTGTTTTCGTTAAAACATTGGCAAATCCAGCTGCAACAAGCATGACAAATCCGATAAATGCCATCATGTTCATGCCAGATGTAATCAGCGCATCTGCTTCATCGCGTTTCATCATTCCCGTTACAAACAAGACAAGCAAGCCTGCAAGCGCACCGAAGATCATCCCTTCGACTCCAAGGCTTTGAGAGAGATATAACTGAACAATAAGTGATACAAGGATCGCAAGTCCAGCAAAAAATAAGCTCTTTTTTGTATATGCTGATTTTTCTACATCCGTAATGTCACGATTTTCATATGTTTTTGGCTTACGATAGACAAAGAGTGAAACGATCAAGCCAAGAACCATGCCGCCTACAGGAATCAGCATCGCATACGGAATGTCTGCTAAATTCACTGTTAAACCTGCATCTTTCATGTTGTCACGAAGCATTCCGTGAAAAATCTGTCCAAAACCGACCGGAAGTAAAATATATGGTGCAGTAAGTCCGAAAGTCATCACACATGCTAGCAGTCTGCGGTCAATTTGAAGCTCGTTAAACACCTTTAATAATGGTGGGATTAAGACCGGAATAAAGGCAATATGAACAGGAACAACGTTTTGAGAAAAACAAGATACGATCAAAATGACCAGAATAATGAGCACTTTTGATAATGTTTTTCTTCTTGAATCGCCTTCTTTTCCAAGAAGCTTTACTGCTCCTTCGACCATGGCATCAGGAAGACCCGTTTTCGTCAGTGCGGCTGCGAATGCACCTAATAGTGCGTAACTAATCGCCACTGTCGCATTTCCGCCAAGACCGTCAGTGAACGCTTGAACTGTTCCCCCTAGACCTAATCCACCTGCAAGTCCGCCCGCTAAAGCGCCAAGTGCCAGCGCAATCACGACATTGACCCGCAGCAAGCTTAATATCAACATTAAAACAACCGCTAAAACAACTGCATTCATGGTGAAACCTCCGAAATCCTTTAGTTTACTAATGTAGTAGATAATTAAAGTACCAACGTATGTTACCATAGAAAATTTACTTCGTCAAATGGCGTATGTCCTACATAAAAAGCTCTGCCAGTTGGCAGAGCTTCCGTCGTTATTTCTTCGGTTCAAATCGTTCCACAAATGTTGCTAATGATCTGACCATCACACCTGTTGCTCCTGTTGGACCAAAGCATGAAGGCTTTTCTGTCGTGGCTGTTCCTGCAATATCTAAGTGAACCCAAGGGGTGTCTTCAGCGAATTCCCCAATGAATGCACCTGCCATGATCGCATGACCATCACGACCTGGTGAGTTATTCAGATCAGCCATTTTGCTGTTTCTTACTCGTTTTTTATCTTTTTCGGTGATTGGCAGCTGCCAAATCATTTCCCCGCATTCTTCTGATGCCTCTTTAAACTGGGCATACAGTTCATCGTTATTGGTCATCACGCCTGTTGTTTCATTCCCAAGTGCCACAATGACACCGCCTGTTAATGTCGCAACATCCACAAGCACAGAGGCACCATGCTGCTTCGCATAGGTCACACCATCTGCTAAAACAAGACGGCCTTCTGCATCCGTGTTAAGCACTTCGATTGTTTTGCCGCTTAGTGAGACAATGACGTCATCTGGCTTCATCGCATCTGCTGAGACCATATTATCTGTTGAGGCGATGACCGCAATGACATTCTGCCCTGGACGAAGTTCACCAATGATTTCCATTGCACCTAAAACAGAGGCTGAGCCGCCCATATCTGTTTTCATCCCCACCATACTTGCTCTTGGCTTTAAGGAATACCCGCCTGTATCATACGTAATCCCTTTACCGACAAGACCGATGACGTCTGTCCATTCTTCCTTGCCTTGATATTTCAATACAATCAGCTTCGGTGGTTCTGTTGAGCCTCTATTAACGGCTAGAATAGCGCCCATTCCGAGCTCTTCCATTTGTTCTTTATCTAAAATTTCAATCTCGAATTCATATTTATAAGCAAGCTCTGCCGCATAGGATGCAAGATCAGAGGACGTGAGCATGTTCGGCGGCATATTCACAAGTGTACGAGCCGAATTGACCGATTGTCCGTAGACTTCGCCCACTTTCAGACTTGCCTGAATTTCGGCAGCATCATGATCCGTTGTTGCATAAACAAATTCGATAAAGCGATCCGGTTCATTCGTTTTATGTTTAAAATCTTGTAATTCATATGTAGCTAAAAGGCAGCTTTCAGAAAGGGCATGGGCTGCATCTTGAACAGGCAGATCCTTTCCTGTAAATGTATCAAGCAAAACCGAAACTGCTTGCTTTTTATCTTGATGAAGCTTTTTAAATAAATGCGCAAACACTTCCTTTGCCTCTTCAAACGTGTAATCTGACTCCTTCCCAAGCCCGACAAAATAAATACGTTTAATGCCGGTTTCAGGGGATGGGAAAAATTTCGAAAGCTGATTTCGCTTAGACGAAATATCGCCTTCTTTTAGTAATTCAGTGATTCTTCCTCCATGTAATTCATCCATTTCTTTTGCTTTTCCTGATAATTGGCTCTTTTGAAAAAGTCCGATGGCCAGTGTATCTTTATGTTGCAACTCATTTGTCGAGAAAAACATATTTATCACACGCTCCTTCAATGAACTCCATATTTCACATTGGAACTTCTATTATATCAAAATTTATGTGCTGATACGATCATTGCCAGCCTGTCTTCCCTTGAAGAACATTTATATTTTGGCACGCGGAAGGGCATCATGAAAAAGCGGCAGCGATCCATAGCAGCCTGTCCATGGTCTCCTCGTTCCACATCTACTTTCTTTAATGTTATAATGAACATGGACTTGGCAACAGTTCTTACTGCCATCATTTTTTTATCTTACTAGGGTAAATACTTTATCATTTCGCACGTTATTTTTTCTTAAAGAGAGGATGTTTCTTGTTCATGAGCGTACTGACGAATTTTCCGCTGCTTGCCAGCCTTGCAGCCATCTTTTTTGCACAATTTGTAAAAGTACCGATTCAATTTATCATTTCTAGACGACTAGATTGGTCGCTCATTACAAGCACAGGCGGAATGCCAAGTTCACACTCCGCAGCAGTAACAGCACTCTCAACAGCAGTTGCTTTAGAGCACGGGCTAGGAACATCTATTTTTGCCATTTCCGCCATCTTTGCCATTATTACAATGTTTGATGCGACAGGTGTTCGCAGACAGGCAGGAGAACAGGCAACTGTCCTGAACAAACTGGTCACAGATTTTAACCGGTTTGTTGCCGAGGCAAAGAACTTCCCAAATGCGGAAGAAAAAGAGAAGCAAAAGAAATTGAAAGAGCTTCTTGGGCATAAGCCGATTGAAGTCTTCTTCGGCGGCTTAACAGGAATCTTGCTCACACTCATCTTAGATTATTACTTCATGTAGAAACGAAAAAGCTTTGGACCTTTTGAGATCCAAAGCTTTTTTATTCTTTATTGGCTTGAAACTGCTGCCGGAACACTTGCATCGATTCTGCTTCATTCAACTGATTTAAGTCTTTTTCTGTCAGCGTCCCTTCACCCTTTTTAATCACATAAACGTCCAGCACTTTTTTACCCCATTCTCTATACACATCATCAACCGTTTCATAATATAAATCAAGCTTATGACCTTTAATCGCTTTCCCAGTATCTGCGACTACACCATAGCCATAATTGGGGATAAACAGGACAGTTCCTATCGGAAAGACAGATGGGTCCGCTGCCACGGTTGAATATAAATCACGTTTTACTTTGACGCCTGAATATGTAATGCCATATGCATGATGTTCTTTCGTCTTACCTGTTGATTCTACTCCTGCTGTATAACCTGTGGCGACAACCTTTTGCTTCGGATAATCGTTCCAATTAAATGCTTCTTCGAGAGAAACAGCACGCAAATCATCACTTTTCACCGCCATCGTCTGCCTTTTTGGATGCTTTAAAAAAGAAGATACGTGCTTACCGGCATCGGTCTCTTTCACCCATGCAGCGAGATCACTTGGTTCTACGCCAGATATGCCCGTAAAGCTTGTCATCAAGGCAAGCATAAACAGACCTGTCATGAACAATCGTTTCATCCATGTTTTCATTTCTATTTGTCACTCCTCTACCCATCTATTTGTTTCCAAACAAAATGGAAACTATGCAAAGGAGAAACAAAAAAACCCACTTGCGTGTAGACAAGTGAGTTAAAACATTTGATAGCCTCTTTTACGAAGGGCATTGATGACAAAACCTGAGGCAATGGCACCAATTAGACCACTTAATAAAATGATGATATCTGCCGCAGCAAGAGAAACGATGCGGTCTCCTATCCCGGAAAAAGCAATGCCTGGTTCTCTTACATAAGCGATCATCTTTTGATTATTGATAATGAAAAGGCATACAATTGGATATAAAATTGCCATAATCCATGACATTCTCAGCAGCATATTCAGCAAAAAGCCAATGCCGAAGAATAACACGAAAAATAAAATAACTGAAATGATAACGACTGGTAAACTGATCACTTCATCTCCACCCCCAAATATCCCATCATTAGTTTAACTTGGAAATAGAGATGAAGTCAATCAATGGAAAAAGCCGTAAGATTAATGCTTCTTTCCTGTCCCTTTACATTCCTCACATGTTTCTGATCCGCCGAGCAATAACTGAAAATATCCTTTTCCTGAACAATACTGACAAGTTGACTTTTTTTCTTTCGTTTGTGCATTCATATTGCTCACTCCTTAATCTAAATTTTCTGATAATTCATCATAACATATTTTTCTGTCCAGTACCAAGTGAGAAAATATTCCGTCAAACATGAAAAAACGTGTACCACAGGGATACACGTTTTTGTCTATATCGGTTTAGAAGAACTTGAATTTTCCTTTTTTCAGAACAAGTCCTGGTCCGCCAACCATGAATAATGAACGGTTGTCGATGATTTTTTTCATTGCAGAAGCTTTTGTTCCTTGAAGTTTTTTACCAAACGCAACACCTACAGCGTCGTGTTCACCAAGAGAAGCAACTGTTCCTTTGATGTCTGGCTTAAAGCTTTCAAGCGTGCCACCTTTTACTAGTGCTGCAAGGTTTTTCGCTACTGTTTCACCTTGCTGCATCGCAATTTGTGCAGTAGGTGGGTATGGACGATTAATTTCTTCATTGATGATTAATGAGCAGTCACCGATGATGAATACATCTTCATTTTCTGGTACACGAAGATCTGGAGACACTTTTACGCGGCCGCGCATGTTTTCAAATCCAGCTTCTTCAACGATTGGGTTACCACGTACACCAGCAGCCCATACAACAGTTTCAGCTTTGATTTCTTCTGTATCATCGTCTTTTCCAACAATGATGCCCTCAGGCGTACATTCTTTGATCGCTGTACCGATTTTGAACTCAACACCTTTACCTTGAAGGTAGTTCATCGCATAGTCGATCAATTCAGGATCAAATCCTGGAAGAGCTGTTGGTGCAGCTTCTACACAGATAATACGCACGTCTTTTTGATCAATATCATACTCTTTGCAAAGCTCAGGTACACGGTTTCCAAGCTCACCAAGGAACTCAATACCTGTGAAGCCTGCACCGCCGACAACGATTGTCAGACGCTCTGGACGCTTTTCAGCTTCCGTATTATATGTCGCAAATTGAAGTTCAATGTGCTCACGAAGCTGACGAGCAGAGTTGATGTTAGAGATTGAGAATGCATATTCTTTCAGTCCTGCAATACCAAATGTTTCAGGAACAGCACCAAGCGCAACAACAAGGTAGTCATAAGAAAGTTCGCCATCTGATGTCACAACTTTCTTCTCTTCCTTATTAATGCTTTCAACTGTTGCTTGTACAAAGTTGACACGGGAACTGTTAATCACATCTTTAATTTGATAACGACAACGGTCATGATGAAGAGTACCTGCACTTGCTTCATGTAACCATGTTGTTTCGTAATGATAATTATGCTTGTTCACAAGAGTAATGTCCGCATCATTTGTGCCAAGCTGTTTTGTTAATCTTGTTACAGTCATTAATCCGCCATAACCTGCACCTAATACAACGATTTTCGGTTTATTCACTGGAATCACATCCACCTTTTTTAAATTTGCTGTAAAACGGATAAAGAATTACATATCGTTATTCTCAACCGCTTTGCGGCATTTTATGAAATTTAAACAAAAAAATAAGTATGTGAAAATCTGAACTTTCACCTACAAAAAACGAAAGCATTTGACCGTATCCGACAAAAATTCATAAAAAATTAATATTTAGTTCCCTTAACAATAATAGCGAGTTCTGCTCCTTTTTTCAAGGCTTTAAACTGAAAATCCTTAGGATAAACGGTCTTTCTCTCTTTTTTCCCCTTTTCACAGCATCGGCATCAAAAAACGACAAGTTTTTCAAAACAAGTCAAACGACGATATGTGGTATGATATGATATAGTGATAACAATTTTCATTTGGGAGGATTAAGGAATGCAAGAAGATTCTAAGGTATATGACATTACCGTTATCGGGGGCGGCCCAGTCGGATTGTTTACTGCGTTTTACGGGGGCATGAGACAGGCAAGTGTGAAAATCATTGAAAGCCTTCCTCAGCTCGGCGGTCAACTATCCGCTCTTTACCCTGAAAAATACATTTATGATGTGGCTGGTTTCCCAAAAATCCGCGCACAAGAATTAATTGATAATCTAAAGGAACAAATGGATAAATTTGATCAAACCATTTGCTTAGAGCAAGCTGTGGAAACGGTTGAAAAACAAGCAGACGGTATTTTCAAACTCGTTACGAATCAAGAGGTTCATTATTCAAAAACAATCATCATTACAGCTGGTAACGGTGCATTCCAACCGAGAAAGCTTGAGCTAGATGCAGCAGAATCATTTGAAGGAAGCAACCTGCATTACTTCATCAATGACCTGAACCAATTCGCTGGTAGACGTGTTGCTGTTCTTGGCGGCGGAGACTCTGCGGTCGACTGGGCACTGATGCTTGAGCCAATCGCAAAAGAAGTATCGATTATTCACCGTCGTGATAAATTCCGTGCACATGAGCACAGTGTAGAAAACTTGCACAACTCGAAAGTCAATGTGCTGACACCATTTGTGCCAACTGAGCTCATTGGTGAAGAACGCATTGAACAAATTGTGCTTGAAGAAGTGAAAGGCGATAAAAAACAAGTACTAGATGTGGACGATGTGATCGTCAACTTCGGTTTTGTTTCCTCCCTTGGACCAATCAAACAATGGGGCCTTGAAATCGAAAAGAACTCTATCGTGGTCAAATCCACGATGGAAACAAACATCGAAGGCTTCTATGCGGCAGGAGACATCTGTACGTATGAAGGAAAAGTCAAATTAATCGCAAGCGGATTTGGTGAAGCACCAACTGCTGTGAACAACGCGAAAGCCTACATGGACCCGAAAGCCCGTGTACAGCCGCTCCATTCCACAAGCTTATTTGAAAATAAATAAGAACGGATCAAAAAAAGGAGTTCCATCTGCGGAACTCCTTTTTTGTTTATTTAAAAATCCCAATATAGGCATTCGCCATTCCAAGTACCATTGCAGCAAGTAACACCACAACAATTCCTGCCACAACCAAAATTACCCGATCCTTCACACGTTCCTTTTTCGGAAGCGGCTTGTCTATCCCGCAAGATGGACATGTTTTGGACCGATACGGAATCAGTTCATGACAGTTCCTGCAATTGATTTGTTCACTCAAACCTCAGCAACCTCTTTTCTGATGACAGTTTATGTTTGGTTCTCATGATACTCTTTTCGAGGGGAAATAGCCAGTTGTGAGGACAAGCTGTAACAAAATTGAGCGATTTACAAATTGTTTAAGAAGGAATGGAATGAATGAAGGTTTGATTGGTTCAACCGATATAAGAAGTAGAAGATCGTCATGAAGGATAGGTGGAAAGATGATAAAGCGTTTCATGATTAGTTTAAGCTTGTTACTGATGATTGGCGGTTCAGTTGAAGTGTTTGCAAAAGACTATAACAAACATTATGCTCAATTCGCTGCCGGATTGAATATGGATGTTGATCAGCTAGAACCTTTTTTAAAGCGTGTATCCACTTCGGTTTTAGATGCTGGTTTGAGTGATCAAGAAATCAAACAGATACTCACCAACGTTCAAAAAATGAATAAAAACAATGAAACAAAAAGAATGGGCATCTTTGAAGTGGTGTACCATGAAAAACCAGCAAAGATTAAAATTGAAATTGAAGTCCATGTGGAAGATGGCAATAAAGAAGTGGTGATCTATATGTTTAGCACCCAAGAGTTGGTGGATGTCTTGGATAAAGAACTATTGAAAATAGAAGAAACAATTTGAGAAAGAGACGCTGAATGAGTGTCTTTTTTTCATTTTTACACCTTCATTGATCCCTTTCTATTGACCCTGACGTAACGTCATACTTTATAGTGAATATCATAAGGAGATGTGTTGAATATGAAAGTAAAAGAAGTCGCTGAATTGTTTGATATTAGTATTCGTACACTTCATCATTATGATCAAATTGGTTTGTTGACCCCAAAAGAAGTCACGGATGCTGGTTACCGGCTTTATTCAGAAGAAAACCTTGAAACACTACAGCAAATATTATTTTTCAGAGAACTGGGATTTAACTTAAAGGAAATAAAAGAAATCCTAAACAATCCGTCATTTGATAAACATGAAGCATTTATATTACAACGAAAAATGTTGATGGAAAAACGAAATACACTCGATAGAATGATTGAAAATATTGATAAGACGCTAAAACATATAACGGGAGAAATTCACCTAACAAATAAAGAGAGGTTCAAGGGAATGAACATGAAATTCAACCAATATGAAGAAGAAGCTCGCTGTCGCTGGGGGAATCAGTCCATTGATAACGTGAACTTCAAATTAAGTCGATTGTCGAAAGATGAACAACATGATTTATCTTTAAGATGGGATAGAGTTTTTCATAACTTAGCATCCCTCCGCAACCTCACTCCTCAATCCAAAGAGGTACAAGCCGCCATCAAAGAATGGTATGAATTTTTAAATAATCACTTTACTCAATACTCCCTCGAGGCATTTTATGGATTAGGTCAACTTTATATTCAAGATGAACGATTTACAAAAAATATAGATCAATATGGTGAGGGCTTGGCTTCATTCATGAGTGAAGCCATGAAAGTATTTGCTGATCAACAGAAAAGAGGTCCAAGCTGATGAACATCATCATTGAAGATACAATCGCTCAATACGAAAAATTGTTTTCGCTAAAAGAAAATAAAGAACACTTTTTTCGATACAACATGATGAGGCCTTTTGAAAAGATGTGGAATATGATAAACGTTCCGTTAAAAGCTACACAAAAAAATGGCTATGATGTCATCATGGCAACCAATATGCTTGGCTATCTTGATGTATCACAAACACAAACTGGTAAACAAGCGTTAAAAAAACTACAAGAAATTCAAGCTCTTCAAATGGCAAATACCACCTTGAACTATTGTATGAATTTTATCAAAAAACACAACCTTCATATAAATTCTGATGAATTGAGATTTGGTCTATATATAGCTGATCCGAAAAAGCTAGAACAACAAAAAGGGTATTGTGGCTTTGGAGGAATTCCGGGATTTATCCAATGCTCAATATATCCGAACTCTTATAACATCCCACGGATCCCCGCTCTAATTGCGCATGAATTCCATCATAATATTCGTTTTTCCTATTTTGAATGGGATTACGGAAATGTAACGGTTGGAGATTACTTAATTATAGAAGGTTTAGCTGAATCATTTGCAAAAGAACTTTATGGTGAAAAGATGCTAGGACCTTGGGTCACTTCTTTTGATCAACAGGACTTAGAATATTCAAAAGAAGTGATTAAAGACGCTTTATATACGAAAGGGTTTGCTGAGGTCAGTAGTTATATGTTTGGTGATAACATTGCAAAAGAACAAGGATATCAACCTGTCGGATTATCACCCTTTGCAGGCTATGCAGTAGGTTATCAAGCTGTACAATCTTTTATGAAAATGAATAATGTAGGAATTGAAGAAGCAACCGTACTTGATACAAATGAAATTTTAAAAAATTGCGGATTATTTTTCACCTAAACATTTTAATGAATTTCAAAGCAAATCGGTGTAATAATGAATTCTAATTATCGTACGAAACATACTGTATGCTCATGCTATATCTAATCATTTCAAATAGACTTGTTGAAAACCTTGTTAGAATTTTAAGCACCTTTAAAAAAGAACATAAAAAAACCTCCTCAAATTTATAATCTAATTGAGGAGGTTTTTATTCAAAATGGATTTACAGAATTCATTGATACTGAAATTCTAACACTCTTCCGGCGTACCGGTATTGGTAGCTGTTCTGAACGAAGAACCGCATCCGCATGACGCAATCGCGTTCGGATTGTCAATCGTGAAACCGCCGCCCATTAGTGATTGTTTGAAATCAATGATGGTGCCGTTCATGATATCAAGGCTTTCGGAGTCAACAAGAACCTTTATGCCGTGCTGTTCGAACTGCGTATCTTTCTCTGAGACTTCATGGTCAAAGCCCATCCCGTATGAAAGACCGCTGCAGCCGCCGCCTTTTACGCCCACTCGTAGGAACGCATTTTCTTCTTCATGTTCTTTCATCATATCTTTAATCTGCAATGCAGCAGCTTCTGTAATCGTTACTGGTGTACTCACGATCATCCCTCCTTTTGACTGGATGTTTCTTTTCAATTATAAACGTGATGTTGCCTTTTCTCAAATAAATGGTTTAGAGATAGAATGTGCCGTCACAAATCGTTTCAGCAGGTCCTGTCATCAGCACATGGTCATTGTCTTTCCAGCGAATGATGAGGTCTCCGCCAGCTAGATGAACGGTCATATCCGTTTCTTTTTTCGCATGTCCATTGACAATCGTTGATACAGCCGCAGCACATGCTCCTGTTCCGCACGCTTGCGTAATCCCTGATCCTCTTTCCCACACGCGAAAATGCAGTTCCGTTTCACTGACATGTTCCACAAATTCTACATTGACGCCTTCTGGAAACATGTCATGCTTTTCAATGATTGGCCCAAGCGAATCGAGCGGCGCCTGTTCAATGTCTTCTAAATAGAAAACGATATGGGGATTCCCCATTGAAACAGCTGTTCCATTTAAGGTCGTCGTGCCAAAATCAAGCGGTTCATTGATCGTTGTACTGGCCGGTTCACCAAGCATTGGCATCGCTTCTTTTTCAAAACGAGGTTTACCCATATCAACTGTCACTAACTGAACGTGACCATCCTGCACATGAACGGTCGCCTCAACGAGTCCTGACAATGTCTCAATCTGGAACGTTGTGTCTGTTACGATTTGATGCTCATACACATATTTTGCAACGCAACGCAGACCGTTACCGCAGTTTTTCCCCTCTGATCCATCATTGTTGAAAATGCGCATCTTCACAGGCGCAACATCTGATGGGCAAATGAGGATCATTCCGTCTGAACCGATACCTGTATAAACAGAAGAAACGCGGATCGCTATCTCTGACAGCTGCTCTTCTGGAAGCTGTTCCTTCATCTGATTGACGTATATATAATTGTTTCCTAGTCCGTGCATTTTCGTGAATTGAAATGATGTCATGAGCGTCCTCCAAAAATGTTGTTTCTTTATAGTATAAAAGGAGTCGATTCAGGAGACAATCTTATCATCCCCCGTTTTTCATACATAGAAGCTCTTTGCTGCCATGGCAAAGGGCTTTTATTATGCATATGCCTCTTTTTCTCTCGTGTGATGCTTCATTTTAATGATATTTTATTAGCATAACATATTGGATGCGCTTTCTATATTTTCCCCTAAAAAACGGAAACTGAATATATGAAAAAAATGCACCTCATGACCCATGTGGTGCATTTAAAACATGTCGTTTTCCTCTATAAAAGCATAAATACGCTCAACTAGCTGCTCTGCATTTTCTCCAGAAACAAATTCTCCATTCACAAGGGCAAATGGGGAGTCCATACATTTGCCGCAGTAGCTTAAACAACCGTATTCCATTACATCTAAGTTTGGGTCTTTTTCAAGTTTCTCTTTTGCTTCTTGAGACCCTTGTGCAAGATTACTTACACAAAATTCGATCAGTGGAAACACTGTGCTTCACCTCACATTTGCCTTACTATCCTACCGAAATTCCTTCTATTAGTCAAAACATGAGCTTCAATAAATCGTTACGCCTATTCCCCGTAAAATGTTTTACTATTTAGGACTAAGTAATGAATATGTAGGTTATTTTGAAACAATTATTGTGGTTTCACAGTAAATTCGATATAATTTTATTTGGTATTTTAACTTAAAGTTTTTTAGTATAAGTGTTTTTCAATGTCTAGGGGGAAAAGGAGAATCGTCATGAAAAATTTAGTCTTGATCGGCGGAGGTTACGGGAATATGCGGGTTCTCCACCGCTTATTGCCAAATCAATTACCTGATGATGTTACTATCACATTAATTGATCGAAATCCTTACCACTGTTTAAAAACAGAATATTATGCACTTGCTGCTGGAACGATCTCTGATCATCACATTCGAGTATCTTTTCCAGAGCATCCAAAGCTGGATATTCAATACGGGGAAGTAGAAAAAATTGATATTGAAAACAAACAGATCTTATTTAGCGACCGTGAACCGATTCCATATGATGATACGGTAATCGGACTCGGCTGTGAGGACAAGTATCACAATGTCCCTGGTGCGAAAGAACATACATACAGCATTCAAACCATTGATCAGTCAAGACATACGTATAACAAATTAAACAATTTGAGTGCAGGTGCAACGGTTGGTATCGTCGGTGCTGGACTTAGCGGGGTAGAGCTAGCCAGTGAACTACGTGAAAGCCGCTCTGATTTAAACATCATTCTTTTTGACCGCGGAGAACTGATTCTTTCCAGTTTCCCAAAAAGATTAAGTTTATATGTACAAAAATGGTTTGAAGAAAATGATGTGAAGAACATTAACTGCGCCAATATTACGAAGGTTGAAGAAGGAGTTGTGTACAACCATGACGATGCCATTGAAGCAGATGTCATCGTGTGGACAGCAGGAATTCAGCCAAGTAAAGTCGTGCGAGATATGGATGTTGAAAAAGATGCACAAGGCCGTGTCGTCTTAACTCCTCATCACAATCTCCCTGGAGATGAGCATGTCTATGTCGTAGGTGACTGCGCAAGCTTGCCTCATGCACCAAGTGCACAGCTTGCCGAGGCACAGGCAGAGCAAATTGTGCAATCTCTACAGAAACGCTGGAAAAATGAGCCACTTCCTGAGGCTTACCCGCAGTTTAAGTTAAAAGGCGTACTCGGCTCTTTAGGGAAAAAAGCCGGCTTTGGCTTAGTGGCGGATCGTCCACTTGTTGGTCGTGTTCCAAGACTCTTAAAATCTGGACTTCTTTGGATGTACAAGCATCACAATGGATAAAATGATGTGAATTTTTTCTCAAAGCTCCTTCTAATGAAGGAGCTTTTATTATGAAACGGCATGTACCGATGAATGGTTCACTTTGATAGGAGCAAGCGCAAGGATGCAGTCTTTACGAAACGTTCTGATCGTCTTCTTCGATAAACAATACGCTTGTATGAACTGTTCAGTTTGACGATGTACAATGATTTTTCGTTTCGAGCACTCTCCATTTTTCTTCATATAAATCATATCAATCGGTATTTGTTGATGAAGAGATTGTTTTAGTAAATAATTCATGATGCTCACGCTCCTTTCATCTCATTATAAACGAACAAACGTTCTAAATCAACCTAAAAAGGAACGTTTGTTCTGTTTATTTTCCTAAAAAAAGAACAGCTCATTCACTGCTCTCTTCGTACCCGTATTTCTCCATTTCTTGATAAATATCTTTTAATTTCGGATTGCCCTCTCCAACAATTTGATCCTCAACAAGGACAAGCGGATAAAAGAATTCATCATCAAGAATTCGTTCAGACAATTCTTTTTGGCGTTCGTTTTCAGGCGGGTGCTCAATATCGATATATGTGATGCGAAACGGCTGATTTGGATATTTTCGTTTTAATGCTGCATCTAGCCACTCAAATGTATCTTTTGAAGAAGGCAGATTCACGCAACTAGCGCACAGGACATCTCTTCCATATACATAAAGGTCAACGGTTTTGTTCATTTGACAAGCCCCCTATTCTTTCTTTATTTTAGCTGAATTTTCTGTATGAAAAAAGTCAAAATCACTTTTTGTTTCAAGATGAGATTGTGCTATAATGAGAAGGAAACTTTGAAACCAATCAATAGATTTTTATCGTCCAGATGAATATAATGGTGATATGTTGTGAAAGGAGCGATTATATCTAATGACTGAAGTCGAAATGAAAGACCAAGTACAGGAAGTACTGGACAAACTTCGTCCATTTCTATTACGTGATGGTGGAGACTGTGAGCTTGTAGACATTGAAGATGGCATTGTGAAATTACGCCTTCTTGGTGCATGCGGCAGCTGCCCAAGTTCAACCATTACATTGAAAGCCGGTATTGAGCGCGCATTATTAGAAGAAGTACCTGGCGTTGTAGAAGTTGAACAGGTTTTCTAATTCATATATGACATGAAAACGACCCTTACTGGGTCGTTTTTTAATTAGGATAACTTCTCTCTAAACCATTCTTGAATAAAGGTCAGTCTTTGAATACGCTGCCCAGGGTGGCCGCTTCTCGACAAATCATGAGAAGCCTTCGGGAATTTGACTAATCTCGTGTCTTTTCCAAGCTCCTTTAATGCCACAAAAAGCTGTTCTCCTTGATCGACTGGGCAGCGGTAGTCTTCATCACTGTGCAGGATGAGAAGCGGTGTATTCACCTGTTTTACATACTTTAGCGGCGAACGATCCCATAGCTTATCAACAGAGTCATAAATATCCCCATCAATCTGCCATTTTGTAAAGAAATAACCGATATCACTGATGCCATAAAAGCTAATCCAGTTCGAGATGGAACGCTGTGTAACAGCTGCACGGAAACGGTCTGTCTGTCCGACAATCCAGTTGGTCATAAAACCGCCATAGCTGCCGCCTGTTACGCCAAGCCTTGTTTCATCAAGAAAGTCATAGGCTTCGAGCACATGATCAACAGCCAGCATGACATCCTCATAATCAACGTCACCATAGCTGCCTCTTACACGGTCCGTAAACATCTGTCCATACCCATGACTGCCATGAGGATTGATGTACACAATCGCATACCCTTCAGCGGCAAGCATTTGAAATTCATGAAAATACGTATGACCGTACATCGCATGCGGCCCTCCATGAATTTCTAAGATTAGTGGATATGTCTTCCCCTCTTCCATCTGAGCAGGCTTCATCAACCAGCCATGTACAACGTCTCCTTCTTTTGACTGGAAAGAAATTGGTTCAGGTTCGGATATGACATGTTCCTTTAGAAAGTCATCATGCTCAAACGTGATTTGCTTGAGTGAGGATTCCCCTAAAGTCAGCTCATACAGCTCACTAGGCGAGACAGGCGAAAGACGGCTGATCAGCATTTTTGATTCGTCTGGATGAAGACTGAAATTCGTCACATGTTCTGCCTCTAAACGAACGGGATAGGCTAAGCCCTCAATAGAGAAATAATAAATTCCGGTACTCCCTTGATCAGAAACAAGCGCATAAAACCCCTGACTATCCTTTGTCCATTGTGGAAACTGATTAGCCTCACCCATAACACTATCCCCTGCCATACAGTTTCCTACATACATATCGAGCATTTCTGATAATTGAACGGTCTTTTTCTCCTTCAGGTCATGCAGCCACAATGATGGGAAGGTTGCATTCTGAAATTCACGTTCGTGTCCAATGTACAAAAGGCTTTCTCCATTTGGAGAAAATGATACAGTCGTGTAAGCGCCTGTTGATTGGGTAATTTTCTTGGATGTACCGTCCTCTAAGGAAAGGAGACAGATATCACTTATGTAAAACGTCTGAGGATTTGATTGAATATACGCAAGCCACTTCCCACAAGGAGAGATGACATGATTCACATGATGATGCGGCTCACTCGTAAGCATCTCTACCTCGCCGGAACGGACATCGATTTTTACAATTTGCGTCAGACGCCCATCTAAAAAGCCTCTGCCATCTGCTTTATAAGTCAAATCATCATATACGGCCGGAGCAAAGTCATCACGCTCTTCTTTTTTTTCATCATGAACAGATTCTTCTTGTTTTAATGAGACCGCTGCATAAATGAACGCTCCATCCGGTGAAAATACAGGTTGAGAGACGCCGTAAGGAATATTCGTTAAAGTACGAAAGCCGCCGCCATCGCTCTGAATGAGTGCGAGCTGAGGGACTTCCTTTGGCTTCTGCAAAATAAACGCAAGCTGCTTTCCGTCTTTTGACCATGCTGGTTGATGATGCTTTCCATCATCAAATGTCCATTGAGACAGCTCCCCTGTCTCTTCATCTCGAACCCATAAATGAATATTGTAATCATCCTTTTTTTCATTCACCGATACTTTTGTAAAAACAGCCTTTTTTCCATCTGGTGAATAGACTGGATGAGAAACAGACACGATTTGCGTTAAATCCTCTGCTGTTATCAATTTCTTCATCAATAGATCTCCCCCCTTTTATGTACCAAAAATAGTTCGCTTCTCTAAATAATAATCCCTGCTTTTGTTGTGAAAAACAAGGATAAAAAAAGAACGTGCTCATTTATAGCACGTTCTTCATTTGATTCACAGAATGATGCTCGACGATGACCCCTTCTACCGGCACCGTCAGCACATCTACTTCACAATGCGGGAAATTTTGGGCAAGCTGTTCTTTCAACGCTTCTCCCTTCCCTTTTTCCACTAAGGTCAAAATGGTCGGCCCAGCACCGCTTAATGCTGTTCCATACGCGCCTTTTAATGAAGCAACGTGCTCCACCTTTGATAGCTCTGGGACAAGCATCGTGCGGTATGGCTGATGAAATAAATCTTTATTCATCATTTCCCCTACAAGCGGCCAGTTCTGCGTCATTAAGGCGGCGACCAGGACGTTACTCACTGCACTCGCGCTCACGGCCTGTTTATAGGAAAAATCCTCTGGCAGGACATCACGGGCATCCTTTGTGAGCACTTCATAAAAAGGAATCACGACGACGACATCTACATCCACATGCTGTACTTTAACGGCATGTGTCTTGTCTTCTTCATGAAGACCGATGAGTAAACCACCGAATAAAGAGGCACCCGCATTATCTGGATGACCTTCTACCTCACTTGCAAAAAAGAGCTTCTGATCATCGGTCATCTTTAATTTAAGCAACTGATTGGCGAGCTCAATAGCGGCGACAATAGCAGCAGCGCTGCTGCCAAGCCCCCTTGCTAATGGAATATCACTCCACACTTTGACATGAACAGGCGGGAGTGTTTTTCCAAAGTCATCTGCGACCTTTTTAGCTGTTTGATAGATCAGGTTATCGGTGCCTGATGGAATACCAGACACGACATCTGTTTCTGCTTCAAACAGCCAGCTATCATGGTCATAGACCGATAGCTTTAAATAGCGGCTGAGCGCCATTCCGACTGAGTCAAAGCCTGGTCCTAAGTTGGCAGTGCTTCCCGGTACTGTGATTGAAAAAAGCATGGAGGCGTTACTCATACGCGTGCGGCCTTTTCTAAATGTTCCAGAATTTGATCTTCATCTGCATCCAGCGTGACCGGTTTGATGTGTGAAATATCAATCGCCGTATTCGGATCTTTTAATCCGTTTCCTGTCAGTACAGCGACGACTTTACTGCCTGGCTTAATTTCTCCAGATTTCACTTGTTTGAGTACACCTGCAATTGATGCACAAGAGCCTGGCTCTGCAAACACCCCTTCTTCACGTGCGATCAATTGATAGGCATGAAGAATTTCTTCATCTGTCACTTCATCAATTTTCCCGTTCGATTCATCTGCCGCTGCTACAGCTTGTTTCCAGCTTGCAGGGTTTCCGATGCGAATGGCTGTTGCGACTGTTTCTGGCTGCTCAATGACTTCATTTCGAACGATGGCTGCAGCTCCTTCTGCTTCAAAACCACGCATGACTGGCAGTCCAGTGCCTTTTTTCTCATGATATTCTTTGAAGCCTTTCCAGTACGCTGTAATATTCCCCGCATTTCCAACAGGAATCGCCAGTACGTCTGGTGCGGAGCCTAGCTGCTCACAGATTTCAAATGCCGCTGTTTTTTGTCCCTCAATTCGGTATGGATTGACGGAGTTAACAAGTGCAATCGGAGCTTTTTCACAGATGCTGCGGACAATTTTAAGTGCGTCATCAAAGTTGCCGTCAATGGCAATGATCTCTGCTCCGTACATGACAGCCTGCGCCAGCTTACCGAAGGCAATTTTTCCATCTGGAATGATGACAATACATTTCATATCAGCGCGCGCCGCATAAGCTGCCGCTGCTGCAGACGTATTCCCTGTCGATGCACACATGATCGTATCATTGCCTTCTTCTTTTGCCTTTGCGACAGCCATGACCATCCCGCGATCCTTAAAAGAACCTGTAGGGTTGACGCCTTCTGTTTTCACATGAAGTTCAATCCCAAGCTTTTCAGATAGCTTTGCGAGATGAATCAGCGGTGTATTTCCTTCATTTAATGTTAGTTTAGGTGTTTGTTCGTTTACTGGTAAGAATTCTTGAAATTCTTCAATGAGTCCATTCCACTTCATCAGCTTAAACCGTTCCCTTCTACTCGGTACGTGCTCTTCACTTGAACCACCACGTCGAGATCGTTTAATGTTTGCAGGATATTTGAGAAATCTTCTTCTGATGTTTGATGTGTAATAATCACAATTTCAGCCAGCTCATCATGCCCTTTGACAGGAAGCTGAAGGATCTTTTCAAAGCTGATGCCTCTTTCAGAAAAAATCGATGTAATGCGGGAGAAAGCTCCGACTTGATCTCTCACATGTATTCTTAAAAATTGTTGTGCAAATACTTCGGATGATGATTTGATTTTCTTCTCAAATTGCGGTGCAATAAATCCACTGCCATTCACACCAAGACGCATGTTTTTCATAACAGCGACTAAATCAGAGACAACAGCAGTTGCCGTTGGCAGGCTGCCTGCTCCAGGTCCGTAAAACATCGTTTCTCCGACAGCACTTCCGTAAACATAGACAGCATTAAATTCATTGTTGACGGAAGATAACGGGTGATGATCAGGAAGTAAAGTTGGCTGTACGCTGACCTCCACTTTCTCTCCGTCCCTTTGGGCAATTCCAATCAGCTTCATTGTATAGCCAAAACGTTTACTGAAATTAATGTCCTCATCCGAGATGTCAGAGATGCCTTTCACTTTCACATCCTCTAAGTCTACATTCATGGAAAAGCCGAGTCTTGCCAGGATGGCCATCTTTCTTGCCGCATCTAGTCCTTCTACGTCCGCCGTCGGATCTGCTTCTGCAAAGCCAAGATCCTGCGCTTCTTTTAATACATCTTCATACGCACTTTTATCGACATTCATTTTTGTTAAAATAAAGTTCGTTGTCCCGTTCACGATTCCCATCATTTTTGTGATGCGGTCAGAGGCTAAACCTTCCTCTAGTGTACGCAAAATCGGAATCCCACCTGCGACACTCGCTTCATAGTAAAGGTCACAGCCGTTTTCTTTTGCTACATGTAAAAGCTCTGTGCCATATAGCGCCATTAAATCCTTGTTGGCTGTAATGACATGCTTCTTCTCATTTAGTGCATCTATTAAATATTGTTTTGTCTCTTCAATGCCGCCCATCACTTCAATAATGACGTCGACCTCTGGATCTCGAATCACATCGTATACTTCAGTTGTGAAGACCTCTCTTGCCACATCCACATCTCTTTTTTTATCGGGATTGCTCACAAGCACTTTTTGTATTAATACCGGACAGCCGATCTGGTGCATTAATTTATCCTGATGATCTTGAATAATCTTAACGACACCGCTCCCCACTGTTCCTAATCCTAGTAGTCCAACTCGAATTGCCTTCACCTGAAATTCCACCTTTCTCCGTAAATGTCCTCTCTAAAAAGACATTTGTTAACCTAACACAGACATTCAATGTACACACATTATAAAGGGGTATCCTCATTTTGACAAGGTAATAAAATAAGAGAATATGAGAATGAAACCGCTTAACAGCTATTTATATCAAGATTCTATATTTTCAAAATATTTTTGTGAGAAAAGCTCCCGAAGCCGGGAAGCTTGAGATTACGCCTGAACTGGCGTTTTGGCTTGCTGATCTTGCAGGACAAGCGCAATATTTTCAGCACATAAATGCATCATGTTTTTTCTCGTTTCAACACTCGCACTTCCGATATGAGGAAGCACTGTCACATTTGGTAATGTCGTTAACGGGTGATCCGGACTGACAGGCTCCCTGCTAAATACATCCAGACCTGCTCCTGCAATTTTTCCTGTCGTGACAGCATCATATAAAGCATCTTCGTCTACCGTCTGCCCTCTGGAAACGTTGATGAAGTAAGCCGTGTTCTTCATCTGCTCAAATGCTTTCTTATTAAACATTTCTTTCGTTTCAGGTGTTAAAGGCGTCAAACAAACGATGAAATCAGACTGCGTAAGCAGCTCATCAAATGCGGCATAGGTCACACCTAGCTGTGCTTCTGCTTCTGGCTTTCTTGAACGATTATGATACAGAACATTCATATCAAAACCTTTTGCCCGCTTGGCCAGTGCGGTTCCAATACTGCCCATTCCGACAATCCCTAACGTTTTATGATGAACATCCGCACCGGCTAGAAGAAGCGGCCCCCAGCCTGTCCAGTTCCCATCCTTAATCCAATCACTCGCTTCGACAATTCGTCTTGCTGACGCCATCAAAAGCGCAAAGGCTAAATCAGCTGTCGATTCTGTTAAGACGTCCGGTGTATGACATACCGTGATCCCGTGCTTTTTAGCTGCCTTTAGATCAATATTGTCATAGCCGACCGCGAGATTCGCGACCACTTTTAGATTTGGAGCATTTGATAAAAGTGTCTCATCTACTTGATCTGACAGCATCGTGAGCAGCCCATCTGCTTGAGCAGCTTGTTTTTCTAACTCTTCTCTTGGACACGGCTCATCCTCGCTCGTCCACATGTCAATATGAGCGACTTCTTTTAATGGTGTAAGTGTTGTTTCATCAAGCTTTCTTGTGATATAGACATAAGGTTTCGTCAAGAAGAACACTCCTTTGGTTGATTTCTTTAAGCATAACGAAAAACGCCTCAAGAGAAAAGAGACGTTTCATCTGTTCACTGAAACTTCAAATCAGCGGATTGATGAATCCATCCAACAGGAGGAATGAGATGCCCACCGCTGCGCATGGCACTCAATTCTTGAAACACCTTGAGAAAATATTCGTAGCGGTTCGCATCATTTAAAACATAATCTAATCGTTCTTCATAATAAGATTTTTCATTTTCTCCTGACATATAATAACCTTCGACAATTTCAAAATAATGAAGCGGAAACAGAAGACGGCTGTATAACAGTCGCTTTGAAAATGATGAAAGAGGCGTAACCTGCTCATATTGCTGCAAAAAGGAGAAGCCCTCTTCAATTAAATCCTCCTTATGCTGGACAAAGGTTTCTCTTAAATATTCTGCGATGTCTCTTGTTGGATGGTCAAATACCCAGTCAACAGGTAAACGAAGCGGCTGCTCATGTGGCCAGGTCATACGTGAAAAGCGCTGATGACAAACAGTACCTGAATCACATTCTTTTGGTTCATCATCAAGCTCTGTATCCACTAAATATTGAATGGCATTTTCCGTTAATCCGAGATAATACGGAAAGGATTCAATGAATTTCTTTTCAAATCGTTCAAGTGGTTTTTGATGCATTTGCTGCATCCAAAAGCCTTCCAGCTGGTCTAACCGTTTTGCCCATAATTCCTTCCAAGCTCCGACACGTTTTGTTTCAGACACCTCATAAGGAAACCCTCTCCCTCTGACATGAAAAGCCGCCAGCTCTGGTGCGTGCTGAAATGAGCGGCTTGTGACCCGCGGTGCTGCCTTTAATAGAGCGTACAGTTCTTTTCCATGGGTAAAAGTCGGTTTCTCTTCGTTTGTTAATTCAAACACGGCAACGTATGGGTCACCGTCATTCAGTAAATACTGACTGATATGATAAAGCTCTGTGAGTTCTTCTTCTCGCAAATGAGACACGGGAACAATGATGAAGAGAGCTTTCGCCGTTTGAAAGCTCTGATAACTGCCATATGGCATAAATTGACGCACATCAATACCAAATGTGTGATAAATGGTTTCTTTCATGATTTCACCTGCGTTCATAAAATCAGTCTCTTATCATATCGTAGTCGCAGGTTGAGGGATTTATGAATACTATTTACTATCCGAAGCTTTTTCACACGTTGTGGACAAATTACGAGGATTGGGTGAGGAACATGCCGCATCATCATGAGATGAACGAAGTAGAAAAAACAGCAAGACGCCGTTTACAAGAACGAGGCGTAACCATTCAAGATATAGCAGACCTTGTCTTCTTTTTACAGGAAAAATATCATCCTGGCTTAGACATGACAGAGTGCATCCACAATGTGGAACGTGTCATCGCAAAACGTGAAGTCCAAAATGCCATCTTAACAGGCGTTGAACTAGATGTTCTCGCTGAGCAAAAAAAGCTGACAGAACCGCTGCAATCCATTCTTGAAACAGATGAAAGTCTATATGGGGTTGATGAAATTTTATCCTTTGCCATCGTTAATATTTATGGCTCCATCGGCTTTACGAATTACGGATATATCGACAAAGAAAAACCAGGGATTCTTGGAAAACTCAACGATAAATCCTCAGGCGAATGCCACACCTTTTTAGATGACATTGTCGGTGCTATTGCTGCGGCAGCATCAAGTAGACTGGCACATAGTGCAAGAAATGCAGAATAAAACACAAAAGAGGACGTGCGTCTGACGCTTGTCCTCTTTTCATTAAGATAATCGTTCAATCCACTCAGATAATGAATCAATGACATAGGTTGGCTGTTTGTCATATTTCTGAAGCAGCTCTTTTGTCGTGACGCCTGTATGGACAAGCAGTGTATCCATCCCTGCATTCATCCCTGCCATAATATCGGTATCATAGTTATCGCCCACCATGAGCGTCTCTGACACATCTGTCCCGAGCACCCGCATGGCCTGTTCCATAATGATAGACTCTGGCTTCCCGATAAATGTTGGCTGCACTGTTGTCGTAACCGTCAGCACAGATGTTAACGATCCATTTCCAGGTAACAGCCCTCTTTCTGTCGGAATGGCAATATCTCCATTTGTTGAAACAAATTGTGCACCTTGACGGATCGCAATGGCTCCTACCGCTAGTTTTTCATATGTAATACTGCGGTCTATTCCAACGACAACGAAATCAGCGTCTTCTTGACCAAACGACAGTCCTTTTTCTTCGATGGCCTGCTGAATGCCTTCTTCTCCGATCACATACACCGAGGCATCTTTCTTTTGTTCTGCGATATAGTTTGCCGTCGCCATACTGGTTGTAAAGACTTGGTCTTCCGTTGCTGGAATATCGAATGAAACCAGTTTCTCTGCTACTTGCTTCGGCGTGCGTGAAGAGTTATTCGTGACAAACAAATAAGGGATGTTCAACTCATTTAACTTGTGAACAAATTGCCCCGCCTCTTCGATCTTTTCTGTTCCTTTATACATCGTCCCGTCTAAATCAATTAAATAGCCTTTGTATTTCATGCTGCTTACAACTCCAATGGTTTATTTAAACGCTGATACTGGTCCAAGCTCCTGCTCCAAGTAAGTGCGAATTCGATTCGGGAAGACTTGCAGCGCCTGTTCTACCTCACTGATGACCTGCAACAAATCGTGATGAACCACTTCTTGGTATTGCTGAACAAGTGTTTTACGGCACGAGACCAGTTTTTTCAGGTGAGTGCCTTCTTCTGTTGGTACAACTTTTTCGTCCACAAGAATATCCATGATGTCGTCATAGCTTCCTGGGTCCCGCATGATAAAGCCGTCAATCATATCATTTCCTGTATCAAGAATACATTCGACGAGCAAATGAACAATTCGTTCCAGCGCTTTTTTTTCTAAAGGACTTGACCATGTTTGATGGCTGCGCATCAAATCATATTGCTCCTCAAAAAAACGTAATGTCTCTTCAATCTTCTTTCTGTCTACGAAATACATCATGACGCTCCCCTTTGCGTTATTTTCTAATCCGCTTTAAGACAAAATATGCACAGCCAAAATTACAGTATTCATAAATGTATTCATCGAGTGTACTGATTTTTGTATCAAATGTGGCCT
Source organism: Bacillus sp. Leaf49 (assembly GCF_001426125.1). Classification (NCBI taxonomy): domain Bacteria; kingdom Bacillati; phylum Bacillota; class Bacilli; order Caryophanales; family Bacillaceae; genus Bacillus; species Bacillus sp. Leaf49. Next base: position 204,271 of record NZ_LMRK01000001.1, read on the forward strand.
TTTGGTTTTGGTCATCAAAGAACCCCTTCAGCCTTAGCTGGTTGTAGCCCCAATCCCCCACAATATAATCATACTTATTTAAAATATCTGAGTACCTTGCTTTAAACGCTTCCTCATCAAAGCCGTCTTTGATTTCTCTGACAAGATCAAAGGTAGCATTCTGAATGACGATCATCTTCTCACCTCTTTTTAAACGATCCACCTTTAATGATAATTCATTGGAACAACTCCATCAATTGCTAAAGCATGTTTTTTCCGATTTAGCCGAAGCTAAAGAAAAAAGGAGGTCACATTTATGATGAAACAACTGACAGCCACTATTCTCCTATGCATGCTTTTAGGCGGGTGCGGCTTTCAATCAGGCATGAACCGGCAAGTGGATGAAGATTCTTCCAGCAAGACAATCCGCCTGTCTGATCGTCATGAAGGAAATAATTCCAACATGCCAGAAGCAGATACGAATCGAGCAGGCTATGTTCGTTATCAGCGCCAGCAAGTAACCGATCAAAAGGAAAGAACCCCTGCTTTAAATCGTGAGCACCTTGCCCACGTGATTACAAGTTTAGCCATCCAGCTGCCAAATATAAAGGATGCAGCAACACTTGTCACAGACGAGGATGCCCTCATTGTGTATCGAACAGGCAACAAAAACCGAGATGAATCAGCCGATCAAGTGAAAAAAACAGCGGTTTCTGTTCTCCCTCGTTATTATCATGTGTACGTCTCTGATAACCCAGAGCACTTTCAATCCATTGCCAATTTTTCACGTCTTCAAACCAATTCACGTGATTTTGATCAAATTTTAACAAAAACGATTCAACAAATGAAATACTCTCCTCAAGGCGGAGATATTTCAACGAAAGAAGATGCCAATGGCATGACGAATTCCGATCGGACCATGAGACGAAACGCACCTTACGGCCAAAATTAATACGAGAAAAAACGCCAGAGAGCTCTGGCGTTTTCTTTGTTATGCTTGCGCCTGACGCTTCTTAGACGCTTCGTTTACTTGTTCGTCTGCATGATAAGAAGAACGGACAAGCGGTCCAGCTTCACAGTGGCTAAAGCCTTTTGACATGGCAATTTCCTTCAGCTCTGCAAACTCATCTGGATGGTAGTATTTTTGCACTTTCAAATGCTTTTTCGACGGTTGCAAATACTGACCAATTGCCATGATGTCGACGTTATTAGCAAGAAGATCATCCATAACTTCAATGATTTCTTCCTTCGTTTCACCGAGTCCAATCATAATGCTTGATTTCGTTGGAATGTCAGGCTGCATTTCTTTTGCACGACGCAAGAATTCCAATGAACGATCGTATGTAGCTCGTGCACGAACTCTTGGTGTTAACCTGCGAACTGTTTCAATATTGTGATTTAAAATATCAGGGCGTGTATCCATTAACGTTTTCAAATTATCATAATTGCCACCCATGTCTGAAGGGAGAACTTCAATTGTTGTGAATGGACTTTTTCTTCTAATGGCACGAACAGTTTCAGCAAATACGCCTGCTCCGCCATCTTTTTGATCATCCCTTGCAACCGCTGTTATAACAGCGTGCTTTAAATTCATCAAAGCCACTGAATCTGCCACGCGTTCTGGCTCTTGCAAGTCTAACTCAGTAGGAAGTCCGGTTTTCACCGCACAGAAACGGCATGCGCGCGTACAAACAGATCCGAGGATCATAAATGTAGCAGTTCTTCTCACTGCCCAGCATTCGTGAATATTCGGACATTTCGCTTCCTCACAAACGGTATGCAGGTTGTTTTCCCGCATCATTTTTTTCAAACCGGTATAGTTTTCATTCGTATTCAGCTTAATTTTAAGCCAGTCCGGTTTTCTTACGTGCTCTTCCTTCTTTGCCAATTCCATCATCTCCATATGAATTCGTTAAAGGTGCATATACAATCATCTTCCTGCTATATACGATGGATGCAGCTGTTGCCGCAAAAAATTGAATCTTCGGCCTAAGGCCTTTTCTTTAGACACTTTAACATAGTACAGATTGAACAACAAGGGAATGAGCTGCAAAAATACCCAAAAGACTCCTAAAATAACAGAAGAAAATTACTAACATTTTCTTCTTATGAAATAACGTGATCAAACCACACTAAACGGTAGAAGAGATGTTCGAAGAAAGGAGATGGACGTTTGTGAAAGTGGTTTTAGCGATCATCATCGCTCTTTCAATGATTCCCGCATCAGTCCATGCACAAGGGGCAAACAAACAGCCCGATGAATTAAAAAAGCGAATGGCACTGTATGAAAAGATCGCCATCACCACACAGGTCCCGTGGTATGTACTTGCTGCGGTTGATCAGTATGAACACAATATACGCAAAAGCAGAAGAGATTTACCAAAACAAACAGGTGTGATTGGTATCTACATTCCCCGGGAAATGTGGATAGGACCAGAAAATCCCAATAAGCAGGATACCTCTCCATTAAGCATTAAAGTGTTTGACGGTATTGGGCTTGATGGTAATGGGGATGGAAAAGCGGAAATCGATAACGATGAAGATGTCCTGTTCACGTTTGCTCAATACTTGCTCCATTACGGCAGCAGCATCGATCAATTAAAAATTGCGCTGTGGGATTATTACGGACGTGATCAAACCGTTGGAATCATTTCATCTTTTATGAAGCTCTATAAGCATTACGGCCATCTTGACCTCGGAAAGCATGCGTTTCCTCTTCCGGTTGGCGCTGACTACAGCTACAGGAGTACATGGGGTGATGCGAGAGGCTTTGGAGGCAGAAGAATTCATGAGGGCACTGATCTTTTTGCTCATTACGGTCTTCCTGTTCGTGCGACATCGTACGGCGTAATTGAAATGAAAGGCTGGAATCGCTTTGGCGGCTGGCGGATCGGCATTCGAGATATTCACAATCATTATCATTATTTTGCCCACTTAAATGGCTTTGCAAAAGGACTCAAAGCTGGGCAGATTGTAGAACCTGGTCAAGTCATCGGATCAGTCGGAAGCTCCGGTTACGGTCCACCTGGCACAGCAGGAAAATTCCCGCCACACCTTCATTACGGCATGTATAAAGACAATGGACGAACTGAATGGTCGTTTGATCCTTACCCTCATTTAAGGGCATGGGAAAGAGCCGAGCGGAAACGTCGATAAATAAAAGGAGAAGTTTAGCGATACCGCTTGCTTCTCCTTTTGATATGTATCAACATTTCCCCGGTCATCACTTGTCTACTGTTACTGCTTATGCTTCTCTTTCAATCCTAAAACTAAAAAAAGAATACCCATGATGAAAAAAAGGAGATACACAACTGTTACTTCGAGCGGAATCATGTCAAACATCCCTCTAAATAAGTCCACACTCAAACTGTCACTCCCAGCTAATAATATCGATGCTGACATATATTTAGCACTAAATACAATGGCAAATACCAAAAAACAAAATCCGCTTACATGAATTTTCTTCATATCAATCAAATCCTCCTCTCACTTTCATAACAGACGATCGTGAAAAATCAGTCTTCAGGATAGCTTTCACCATTCAGAAAAGGAAAACAATGAACATTTATCATGGCACGTGATCCGTATGGAATCAAGTGGTTAATTAGGATAAGATGAACAGATCACATGAAAAAAAGTCTAAGCATCACAACCAATGAAAGATTACTTCACAAAGAGTTAGGGGGTTGTTTTTTGAAAAGAGGAATGACCTTTACCATTCCAAATGAATACGGAGTCTTCCTTGGAGAAGTGCTAAAACCGATCGACATCACCAAATTCAGCTGGCGAATCGATACCGAAGACTCGAATATACTAGTTGATGGCCAAAAAGATGAAGAACTTTTTCCTGAAGGTAAAACAGAAATGGACGGTATAGAACTCAAACACCTCATTGAAAACAAGACGTATTATATGATTTTCGCCGATTTACAAGCATATCCAAAAGGGACATTGTCTCATATTAAGACCTATGAAGAATTTATTGAAAGCCAATGCGAGCTTGTTCTTTTAGTGGCCGATTGCTCCTATGTCACGATCTATTGCAAAAATAAGGGAACACTCGAATGGCTATACAAGAATGCAGTTGAATGTGGATTTGAAGACGTGACCTATATCACCGATGAAAATGATGCAAGGACAAGACTGTCTGTTTCGTAACAACAAAACGTTCATCACAAAAACACTATATGCAATCACAGCGTATGAAAAAAACAGCCCAATTCGTCCATTGGGCTGTTATTCTTTCTTCTCCTTTTTCTCTGGCAGAACAATCGATGGAGCGCCTGAATTTGTTCCGCTGCCATTATAATAATCTGGGACATCTCCTTGAACGGCTTGAATGGAGACAGGCACAGAGTTTTTGACGACGATGGTTTCTGAGGCGAATGGGATGATGACTCTCACCTTCACCTCAATGAGCACACTAATATCAATCAAGGCATTGTTGATGCCATAAGGCTTAATGTTTTTTTCAACGTCCGTATGCGGGTCACCAATGACACTGAAGCGTACAGGTACTTTTGGTCCTAGGTTGGCGATAAGTGCATTTCCGGACGCTTGCCCAAGCGGAATGTTATATATAATGCCGTCATGTCCATCTGTTTGATCCTTTAATGCTTCTTTTGCCTCTTTTTGAAAATTCCCCTTTTCAATGTCCTCTAGATTTTTTTGAAGGTGACGTGACAGGTCAGCCATTGCTTTCGATGTTGCTTGCGCATTGAAGTCGATAGTTGTCACTTTTCCGTTCTCACTTGTATTCATCACAACCATATCCTTCATATTCTCCTGATCATCTGCAAAATCCTGAACAGAATATTGGATGAGATGATTGGCGATTCGTTCTGTTTCTAGTTCAGCAATGTGAATCAACGTTGGTTTAATGGAACGATTGATGAAGAATAGGCTAATGACAGTTGAGAGCACAAAAAATAATATGGCAAGCAGCATGACATAACGAAATGGCAGAGGGCCCTTTTTATAGGGGCGATAACGACGGTTCAATCTCAATAAAAAATCCCCCCTTCTCCATTACAAGTGTATGCAGACAGGCGGGGGGATAGGAATCATCTGTTCATTTTATTTCACCATTTTTAATAATGCATCTCTTCCAATTGTGCCAGCATGAATGCCGAGCGACTCAGCGGCATATGTCACAGATTCTAAAGGTGCATCTAGCAATTGCTCGATGGTTCTTACACCGACTGCTCTTCCTGCGATGATTCCTCTATCTGCAAGCTTTTCATTTAGGAGCCCGACATCAAGTGCACCGCACATAATATAACCATGCTCATTTGTCACTGCCATGAAATTGGTCTTTGGCAGTTTGACGGTGACGGCTGTAAAGGAATGGCCATCAATTGTAATAGGTGTTAAATTCACCATATCCCTTCACTCCCTTCAACACAATCTATGTGAAGGGAGGGCAAGTGTTGTTAGGCTGGAGCGGATTTCACTTTGCATCCTTCAATCGCCAGCTCAGGACATCACGTAAAAATTCCGGCATAAAATATTCAATGTGTTCATGGTCACGTATATGAGGAAAAAGAGAGCCAAGTGTATACATATCCACTGTGCCAACTGTATAGGACACGTCCTCTTGGATCAGCTCGCCGTTTACATAGACCTCTTTTACTCGTTTGGCTTCGCCCTCTTCTAATGAATAAGTCAAACCGCTGTATAGCATTTTCCCCATCAGTTCGCCTCTAAAGCCAAAGCCTTTGATGCGTAGCTGTTCCATTTTTTCTTCACAGCCACGAGACACTGTTTCGACCAATTGCTTCCCAGTAAGTGTCACCCTGATTGGATTAATGGGATGCGGGCATATCCGGTGAATGTCTTCTCTTGTGACGATGCCAGCCTCTAATGAATCAAGCACCATCCCAGCATTCATCATGCCGATATCTGCCTCGCACCATTCTTTAATGGCATCTGTTAAAAGTTGCGGAAGCTGAGAGTCATCAAACCACTTTGTTTCGAGCTTTGATTTAATGGATGTCACTTTTTCCTGCATGAGTGACTTCGCTCTTCTTTCTGCTTTCTGTAAAGTCGTGATCGCTTCATCGGATTCACTGATCAGCTGGTCCACTGATTGCACCGTCGCTTTTTTCTCGATGAGCTCGCTACTGGCTGTGTCAATGGTCAGCTCGACACAGCCAATATAATGCCCATACTTTTCAGCACATGCAAGAAGAACGCCATTATCCATCTCGCCCTGTTCTAAAAGATGATGCGTATGTGAGCCTAAGATGATGTCGATTTCTGGGAAGTCATGGGCTACCTCTCGATCATGGATGATGCCTAGATGGGAAAGAAGAACAATGACATCGGCTTGTCCTTTCACTTCTTGTAGCATCTCCCGTATGCTCTCAAATGGGTCTGTAATGTCCCAGCCCAGCTTTTCATAGACAGGTGTATACGCAATGGTCACCCCTAAGACGGCGATCTTCAGTCCATTTTTCAACGTGATCACTTCATAAGGCTTTGCCCACGATGGTCTTTTGCCTTTTTCAAATAAATTAGATAAAATCACCGGGAATTGCGCGTCTTTGTACAATTGGTCGAGCTGCTCATGAGGCAACGTAATGCCTTCATTATTACCAATTGTGACTCCATCATAGCCAAGCTGATTGAGAAGTTTGACATTCACTTTTCCATAATCCGCTTCTGATACAAGGTTTACTCGATCCATATGATCGCCAATATCAAATAAGAGCATCTGATCGTGAACTTGACGCTTTTCTTCAATATAAGCTGCGATTTTTGGCCAGTTTTCAAAGTGGCTGTGCAAGTCGTTTGTATGATATAACCATAGCTTCTGCAGCATGTTGATCTCTCCCTCAAGTTGTCACTGAACCGTATCGTTCAAATTGAAAGCCACAGCTCTCGTTTAACTAAATAAATCTAACTGCTTCGGGGATAAGCTTGAATACGTCAAATCCAGCAAATCAATCATTTGCTGGCCATTCGCTGCCGCATCTCCGCCTGAGTTATTATTAAATACGACATATACATCTTTCGATTGTTGATGCAGGATGTCGAGGTTCTTTTTCCATTCCTTTAGTTCAGCTTCATTATATAAATATAAGTAACGAACTTCACGCCAGTTCTCATGATCTGCCGGGTGAAGCCAACCTTGTTTATTTCTTCCGTGGAAACGGACCAATGTTTTGTCACGGTGTGTGGCTTTTATGACTGGCGGTATAGACCCTTCTCCGACTTGCGGTTCATCACAGACGGAATGAATCCACCCTTCTTTCTCCATAAAGGATAAGGTTTGTTCATAAAACTCGTCTGAAAACCAAGTTCGGTTTCGGAATTCGAGTGCACAAGGAATGTCCCCCATCTTCTCCTTACACCATCTTAAATAGTGGACGTGCTCCTTTTTGCAATCAAACCATGGTGGAAATTGAAACAGAACCATCGCCAGTTTCCCTGCTCGAATGAGAGGAGTCAGTGAAAGAATAAAGGCGTCAAACATTTCTTCCTTTGAAGCAAACGGGATCTCGCCTCTTTGATGCCCGGTCATTCCTTGATATGCTTTCACAACAAATTGAAAGGCGTCTGGCGTATCTTTTATCCATTTTTCATGGTTCCGCTCAGGCTGAACAGCATAAAAGCTTGCATCCAGTTCCACAATGGGAAACGTTGATGCGTAGTGAAACAGCTTTTGAGAGCTGCCGATTCTCGGCGGGTACAGACTGTCATGATCGCCCCAGCCAGTTAATCCGATATAAATCATCTATCTCACCTCTTGCCACTTGCTTGTCTAAACGGATTTTCCCATTGAAAGTCTTTGTTTCTTGGGATACCCATCTTTCTGAAAGAAATTCTTCTGTCTACAACATATCATATTTACCCATTTTTCTGAATGAAGATGACTGATGTGACGTGATTTTGCCCTGCCATCTTTTTTGTGATATTACATCACAACTTTCTATCTAAATTGAATGGAGCTGATAACATAAAATTGATATCAGAGACTTTGACAGCGATTGTCCATTTTTTTATTCATCTTCACCAAAGGCTTCAACTCTAAAAAAAGGAGAATGAGTGGATATGAACATTGTCGATCATCATGTTGAAGCATTGCAAAAAGTGGCCCAAAGAATTCATCAGCCTGTCTATTTGATCAATCAGTATGGACGTATTCTTTTCACCTCACTCCAAGGTATGACAAATCCAGATTGGATACAAATGCTCCGCTTGTTTCACAGTACGCAGCAGCATTATTTTTCTATGGTTCATTCAAAAGAAAGCGTTTCTGTTTTTCCTATCTATATAAACGAACAAGCTTATGATTATTTAGTCGTTCTCGCCTTCATTCATCCTCAAGACGACATGGGGCTGCATTTGATAATTGAACAAGCTGTACATGCCATGTCCATTTCACGCATCAAACAACATGCCATCAAGCAATCGACAGAGCGAGCCAAAAATGAATGGTTTCGCAAATGGATGGAGGGCACGATTTCCTCAGAACAAGATGTTGCCTGTCTGGCACGCATGTTTGGATTAAACACAACGATTCCCTATTTATGTATCGTCTGTCAACTTGATCAGAGCAGTCATTTCACTTGTTTCCTTAAGCAGCAAACCCTTGTAGATGATGTGTTTGCTTTACTTGAAAGCACCCTTTCGCACTGTCCATTTCCCGCCTTTCTTTTTGTCAAAGGAGATATCGGCATCTTCCTTATAGAAGAGACTGGCGGCTGGCAGGCAATGAACAAATCGATCTGCTCTTTTTTAAAACAAATGCAGATCCTTATTAAACAGCATGTGAATGCCACCATTTCCTTTGGTGTAAGCTTAAGCGGTTATCTCATCACCGATCTGCCAAAAGGATTCAGTGAAGCTGCCCATGCTCTGCAATCAGGCCAGCTCTCATTACGAGCTGAATATATTCAGTTCTATCAAGCAAAAGATGTGTCAGATTTACTGAAGCTCATCCCATCAAAAGATTTAACAACATTCTATGAGCGGTACCTCCACCCATTATATGAACAATCACAAGTCGATCCGAACCTTCTCCACACCTTATCTGTTTATGTCGAAACACATTGCCATATTTCAGAAACAGCCAAACGTTTATCTGTTCATCGCAACACCGTGATATATCGACTGGAGAAATGTGAAGAACTGCTCCAGATCAGCCTAAAAGATCCTGACGCAACATTGCGCTTGCGATTAGCTTTGCGTATTCAAAAGCACCTTTCATCCGATTCCAATTGAATTTTTTTTTCTTACGCCTCATATATTTTGGAGGAGAAGTGTGAATGACAAGGAGTGGTGTCAAATGGATGATGAGATTCGTCACATCCCGCAACCGATTCGAGACGATGGGGCCGGCGCAACCGATTTAGGCCCGCGAGACGTTCTGCGCGATATGGAGAACCCAGATATGTTCGTTCCCCCTAAAACGGATGCGGGGACGATTCCTAATTTAAAATTTTCATATTCTGATACACATATGCACTTGAATCATGGCGGCTGGTCGAGGGAAATTACCGAGCGAGAGCTGCCTGTTTCAACAACGATTGCTGGTGTGAACATGCGGCTTACGCGCGGAGGTGTTCGTGAGCTTCATTGGCATAAGCAGGCGGAATGGGCATATATGATTTTAGGCAAAGCCCGGATCACATCTGTAGATGCAGAAGGACGGAATATGATCGCTGATGTAGAAGAAGGAGACTTGTGGTATTTCCCGCCCGGTATTCCGCACTCCATTCAAGGTCTTGAGGATGGCTGTGAGTTTCTCCTTGTGTTTGATGATGGTGCTTTTTCTGAATTTGATACGTTCACCATCACAGACTGGTTTGCTCATACACCAAAAGACATTCTTTCTGCTAATTTCGGCGTGCCAATCAAGCTGTTTGACCGCATTCCACATAAACAGCGCTATATGTTTCAAGGCTCTTCACCGGCATCCATTGAAAGCCAAACCGTCTCTGATCCATACGGCGGCATCAAACCGCCATTTACCCATCAACTCCTTCGTCAAAAACCAATCGTGACCTCTGGGGGAACAGTGCGAATCGTCGACTCACGCAATTTTCCAGTATCTAAAACCATTGCTGCTGCACTTGTGGAGGTAAAACCTGGCGGGATGAGAGAAATGCACTGGCACCCGAATAATGATGAGTGGCAATACTATTTAACCGGTACAGCCAAAATGACGGTTTTTGGAGCAGGCGGGACAGCTCGCACCTTTAATTACAGAGCAGGTGATGTTGGTTATGTTCCTTTCGGGATGGGGCATTACATACAAAATATTGGGCAAACGAGCCTTTGGTTTCTAGAAATGTTTAAAAGCGATCGATTTGCTGATATTTCATTGAACCAATGGATGGCCTTAACCCCTCCTCAATTAGTGAAGGAGCATTTGCATGTAGACGATGCATTGATTCATGCGTTGCATAAAGAAAAATCACCAGTCGTGAAGTATGAGCGATGACGAAAAAAACCGATCCATTTGTGCTGATCGGTTTTTTCTATGCTGTCTTTACGATACGGCATGGGAATGTTGCTGCGCTTTTTTCGCCCATAAAATAGAAGCAATGAAACTCATACAAAGCACCAGCGTTCCAAACATAAATGGCAGCTCAATATTCACATCAAATAAAATACCCGCAAGACTTGGCCCGACGATATTCGCAAGGCTCATAAAGGAGGTATTGAGGCCGCCTGCTACCCCCTGCTGATTCCCTGCCATTTTAGATAGTAATGTATTGAGGGCTGGACGAACAAACGAGGTGGCCGATAAAAACAAAATGGAGCCCGTAAAAATGAGCCAAAAGGAAGGGGCAAAGCGGCAGGCGATCAGCATAAACGCCGCAGCTAAAAGGGCATAACGGACGACACGCATTTCGCCAAATCGTTTCACAAAGGTATTTACTAAAGCACCTTGAACGATGACACCCGCAAGTCCAGCTACTGTAATGACAAATGCAATATCCTTCGGTGTAAAGCCATGTTTTTGGTCCACATATAAGCCAAAAATCGATTCAAAATGAATGATTCCGAAATTCAAAACAAAAGCTAAGATAAACAAAAAACCGTATGGCGTTTTTAAAGCCTGAATCATCTGCGTAAAAGGATTGAAATGAAGCTCTTTATTCAATCGTGCTTCTTCCTGCTTTTCCTTTGTTAAAGTTTCAGGTAAGAACAAGAAAGACAACAGCGTCGACAGGGCTGCAAAAGAACCAGCGATGAGGAAAGGAAAAGCAATCCCAAACTCAACCAAATAACCCCCAACACCCGGTCCAATGACAAAACCTAACGTCATTGCTGCACTAAATAGCCCCATTCCTTTCCCTCGATCCTTTTCACTTGTGATATCAGCAATGTAGGCAAACATGGCGGGCATCAGCAGCGCACCAGCAGCTCCGCCTAAAAACCGAGACACAAACAGCATCCAAAGCTGATCGGCAAATGCAAAAATAAATTGAGCTACCGTAAAGCCGGCAATCCCGGCAATAATCAATTTTCTGCGTCCAAATCGATCAGTCAGCGCTCCGGCGACGGGTGATAAAGCAAATTGTGTGAGGCCAGTTGCAGCAACGAGGAAACCAAGTGTTTTCCCAGTTGCGCCAAAGGCTTCAATATAACTTGGCATGACAGGAACGATCAGACCAAATCCAAGCATGGCAATAAAAATATTGAGCATCAAAATGTACAATCTGCCCATTTTTTTCATATTAAAACCTCTTTCTTCAAAATAAATGAAAATGATGACAAAAATGATAAGAACTTCTTCAGTATAGCGATATCGCTCTCTATAAGTCTAGTTTTTCAAAAAACAGCGTTTTTTCCCAAATAAAAAATACCCGCTGGTGGCGAGTATTTTGAGTATCCCTTTTTTATTCAGCTTGTTCATAGATGGAAAGAGCCGCCTGTAACCCGGCGCCACAATTGATGGCTGCACCATATTTCATCAAAATGGCTTCAAGGCCTGCTAAAACAAATAGAATATTTTCCTTTCGGCAGCTATAGCCCATTGAGCCAATTCTCCATATCCGTCCTGCAAGCGGCCCAAATGAACTCGCAATTTCAATTCCAAAATGATGAAGAAGATCAGCCCGGACCGCTTCTCCGTCGATATCACTTGGAATGACGATACACGTCACGACCGGCATTTTGCAGTCTGGATCACCAAATAATTCAAGCCCCATCGCTTCAAGTCCTGCCATTAAAGCCTTTTCATGAAACAAGTGGCGCTGAAAACGTTCCTCCAGACCTTCCTCTAGCACAAGTCGAACCCCTTCTCTCAGTGCATAAAGCATCGTTGTCGCTTCTGTATGATGATTTAACCGCCTCGGGCTCCAATAATCTTGCAGCTGGCTTAGATCAAAGTAATTGCTTTTGATTGGAGAAATGTCTACCTGTTTTTGCAGTTCGTCCTGTGTTGCAATCCCTTTTTCGACTTTCTTTCTCAATTGTACGACGTCTGCCACTCGTTCATTATATGTGATCGGTGACATCCCTGATGGAACAGACAAGCATTTCTGCGAGCCCCCAATTGCCGCATCGATTTTCCATTCGTCTACCTTGACCTCGACTCCACCAATTGTCGCCACAGCGTCTACAATAAAAAGCGCATCAAGCGCTCGGCATGCTTCACCAATTTTCTCAAGCGGCTGTAATCTTCCGGTAGATGTTTCACCATGAACCATCGCAACAATTTTCGGCTTGACTTGATGCATCTCTGCGATGATGTCGTCTTGCTTAAAAACCGTTCCCCATTCACATTCCATTGTATGTACCTCAGCACCATAGCGCTGTCCAATTTCAATCAGCAAATGACCGAAGCGTCCAAAGACCGGAACGAGCATCACATCTCCGGGCTCGATCACACTGGCAAGCACAGCTTCAAGTCCTGAGCGGGACGTCCCATCAATTGGATAAGCCCATTCATTTTCTGTTTGAAAAAGTGATCGTAATAAGGTCATCGTTTCGTTCATGATCTCTGTAAATGCAGGATCAAATTGACCAAGAATTGGTGTACTCATCACTCGAAGGACTCTCGGATCTACTTCGACAGGTCCTGGTGTCATAATGGTTCTAGTAGGTGTGTGTAGTTCTTTCACGTTATCCATCCTCTCCCTTGCTGTGTCCATCCTTATATGCCCACTTATACAGCAATGCTGATAAAATAGCAATCTCTTTTCTTACGAATTGATTACATAAAATTTACGATAAATCCATTTATTTCTTTATGGCAATATGATAGAACTAAAGAGTATACATTCCCTATGAAGGAGGAAATAGAATGAAAAGATCTTTATTTGGAACTGTGGCCGCCGGAATCATGATTTTCGGTACATTTGCCGCTCCGCTGCCTCCCGCTGCAAATGCTCAAGGCTTTACTCTGAATGAACCGAGTCAAACCATCACCTTTTCCCCGTTACAGCTACAAACCGAAACATCTGCTCAACATGCCAAAACAACCGCTTCAAGTCAAATTGATTCCTATTACCAATCTGCTGCTGGCAAATCTGGGCCTGCTCTTAAGAAAGCATTACACGATATTATTGATGATCATACGCAGCTATCCTACAGCCAGGTTTGGGATGCATTAAAGAAAACGGATGAAGATCCAAAAAATCCAAGCAATGTGCTCTTGCTCTATAGCGGTATCTCCAGGTCTAAGCAAGCAAATGGAGGAAACGTGGGACAGTGGAACCGGGAGCATGTGTGGGCTAAATCTCACGGCAATTTTGGGACGAGCCAAGGACCTGGTACAGATCTCCATCACCTTCGGGCAACAGACGTACAAACGAATAGCACACGAGGAAATTTAGATTTTGATATAGGCGGAAATGAATACAAGGGAGCGCCGGGTAACTTCTACGACAGCGACTCATTTGAACCTCATAGCCGGGTGAAAGGAGATGTAGCAAGAATGCTCTTTTATATGGCCGTCCGATATGAAGGCGATGACCGCTTCCCAGATTTAGAATTGAACAACAAAGTGAATAATGGAAGCGCCCCTCTTCACGGCAAAATGTCTGTCCTCTTGAAATGGCACAAGCAAGATCCAGTCGATCAAATCGAACGGAATCGTAACGAAATCATCTATCAAACGTACCAGCACAATCGCAATCCTTTTATTGATCACCCTGAATGGGTAAGCGATATTTGGGAATAAAAAAGAGAGGCACTGCTATGAGCAAGCAGTGCCTTTCTTTTTTTCAAGCGGACAGACGAGACAATAATCAAGGCTCTCTGATTTTTTCTCAAGCTTATAATACATACAGCAAGTCTTTCGATTTGATGTGTCTAGCAAACTTTCATCTAAATTTAAGCTGTGCTGAAAAGGATTTTGCTTCGCTCCGAAAAGATCACCCGATGCCTTCTTCAGAAACAAATAATCCTCCCGTACGCGCTCTTTCATTTTAGGCTCTTCCGTTTCTCGCATCATGCTACGGTAAAGAGAATTGATACGTACCGCTACATTTTCCCATAAAATTGAATACGGAAGTCTTGAAGTACGTTTCAATACATCTAAAAGTGGTGTGACACACTGCGTAAATAGCGTGCGGACGACCTGCTCTCTCCACTCATGACGATCTCCTTCTGACTGAACAAATGAACAGAGCGTTTCATCTAGCTCAATTTTACGATCTTCTCTAAAGACACACGCCTCTGGTGAAAACCGATAGACAGCATCATACATCGTCATCAAGTACAAAGTAGAACTAACAGCTAAATAGGCATAGCGTTTTGAAAACATGGACGCCGCCACTGCTATATTCGGTGCATGCATCGCTTCCTTTTCAGCTTCTAATAAACGTCTGATAGATGCTTCTGAAAAAAGCGCAGCAAGTGTGCGATCAGATGTCATTGGTCCATTTGTGATGTGTACCCCGAAATCAAGTAATTCTCTCTCAACCCACTCTGGCTTCATATCAAAACCCCCATCTTTCGTTTAACGATTTCGCTGTTGATATAACAAATAAATAAAGAACGGTGCGCCGATTGCAGCCGTAAACACACCTGCCGGGACATCTAACGGGAGAAAAGCCGTTCTCGCAACTAAGTCTGCCAGCATCACGAGAATACTTCCAACAAGCGCAGATGCTGGAACAAGCGCAATAAAGGAACGACCGATGATCATCCTTGCCACATGTGGCGCCATCAGTCCAACAAATTCAATACCGCCTGCGAATGCAACGGCAATACCGGCTAATGTCACACTCATCAGTAGAAAGAATAACCGCTTCGCCTGAACCTTGACTCCGAGACCTGTTGCAAGATCATCTCCAAGCTCCTTTACATTCATCGTTCTTGCCAGCACCATGACAATCGGTAAAATCATCAATACCCAAGGGAGCATTGCGATGACGTCCTTCATTGTAGAACCATATAAACTGCCCGTCAGCCAGATGTATGACTTGGTCGTGGTCATCGTATCGCTGAGCACAAGAGTAAACGTCACACACGCCTTCATAATGGCGGAAATCCCAATCCCCATCAAGACGAGCGTGATCGGCTTGACGCCTTTTTTCCATGAAAGCATATAAATCAGGCATGATACCGCAAAAGCGCCTGCAATGGCCCACAACGACTGATAAGCAATAGGCACAGTGCCCATCCAAAAGACGATGAACATAATGGCGCCAAACGAAGCACCGCTCGTAATTCCTATGATGTCAGGCGATGCAAGCGGATTTCGAATGAGACCTTGTAAAATAAGCCCCGATACCGCAAGTGCCGCTCCCACTAAAACCGCAAGCAGGGTCCTTGGAATCCTCAACGTATTTAATACAAACGTATTTCCCTCGCCTTGTCCGAAGATATGTAGCAGCACATCAGCAGGCGGAATAAACCGGCTGCCCATACAAAGGCTCAGAATAAATAAACCAAAGGCAATGCCTGTCAATAATAGTAAAATCAAAAACGTCCGCTTTGAAAATTGAAATGAAATGCGTCCGCCCTTTGAACGCACTGTATATGTTTTAGCCACCTGTCTTCAACCCCTTGCGCACGAGATAAACAAATAGAGGCGCTCCTGCTACCGCCGTCATGACACCAATCGGTACTTCCTGCGGCATGATCAGAAAACGAGCGGCAAGATCTGCGACAAGTAAAAGCGACGCCCCTACAACGGCACAATACGGCAGTACCCAGCGGTGGTCAGGTCCAACAAGCTTTTTCACAATATGCGGCACAAGAAAACCAACAAATCCAATGGATCCTGCGACAGCGACGGAACCACCTGCTAAAAAGACAACAAGTAACCCCATCGTCATCTTCAAAAGAAGCGTACGCTGGCCAAGCCCTTTCGCAATATCATCACCCGATAAAAGGACATTGATCGAGCGGCCAAGAAGCAGCGCCACCACAGTCGCCCCTAGAATATAAGGCAGCACAGGCAGCAGCATATCTATACTTCTTCCTGACACTGAACCAGCCATCCAGAACAGGATGCTTTGAATGGACTGTTCATTGACGATTAAAAGTCCTTGAGTAAAGGACGCAAACAGAGCAGATATCGCAGCACCTGCGAGTACAATTTTGACCGGTGTCAGTCCGTCTCTTCCAATGGAGCCTAGAAGAAAGACGAGCATACCTGCAATGGCAGCGCCTAAAAAGGCCGTCCACATATAACCTGTTAACGACTCGGTAGAAAAGAAAACAATCGAAATCACAATAAAAAAGAGTCCACCTGCATTAATACCTAAAAGATCTGGTGCAGCCAGCGGATTTCTCGTCAATGCCTGCATGAGTGCACCTGAAATCGCTAGACTTGATCCAACGACCGTCGCAATTAAAGCTCTTGATAATCTGGATGTCATGACAATGACACTGTTTGGATCTGACTCATCGAACTGAAGAAACGCATGGATAGTGGCTTTGAGGGGAATGGAGGTTTGCCCAAGAGAAATACTGAGCATAAAAAAGACCAACATCAATACGATGAATCCAGCAAATAGCAGTGCCTTGCTCGAATCCTTTTTTAATAAACTTCTCATCTGATTCCCGCTTTCAATCTGTTATGGAAAAAAGGAGAAAATGGTATGTTCACATTTTCTCCTCCGTTCTACTTATTGATCAATTCCTAGACGATCATAAATATCATCAAGCATCATGTTTGCAGCAATGATTCCGCCTGCCATGTTCCAAGTGATTTCATCCACTTTATGCACTTCTTTTGCTTTGACTGCGTCAAGCTGTTTCCATAAAGGATGACTTGTCCACTCTTTATATGTTTTTTCAGCAGCCTTGTCTTGTTCACCTATGAAATAGTAGATCACATCCGCATTCATTTGTGGAATGCTTTCCTTGTCTGTTAATTGGACAACATCTAGTTTTTTATCTTTAATATTCTTAGGCCCTTCAAATCCTAACTCTGTCAAAATCGAACCTGCAAATCCAGTTTGGTAGATTCGCGTATGATCCGCTCGGAAATTAACAACTGCGACATTCAATGGCCAGTTTTTAATGTCCTTTTTCGCCTTTTCTTTGAAATCAGCGACACGGTCATCCCACTTCGTCAGCAATTCTTTTGATTTATCTTGCTGATCTAGCGCTTCACCCATTAACTTTACTGTATCTTTAAAAGTATACACTGTGTCAGTTGCAACAGTTGGCGCGATTTCTTTCAGCTGATCAAATATTTCTTCGTGGCGAATCTTTGATGCAAAGATGACATCTGGCTTCAGCTTTTCAATTTCTTCTAAGTTTGGTTGTGTTTCCTGCCCAACAATTTTGACACCCTTTAAATCATCTCTTAAATATTTATACGTAGGTGCTTCAAGCCAAGATTCTACAACACCCACTGGTTTAATGCCCATAGCGACGGCTGCATCCGTTGCTCCTTGATACAACGTCACCACACGTTTAGGCGATCCTTTAATTTCAGTTGAACCGATAGCGCTTTCAACGGTTCTTGTTTTCTCATTACTATCTGACTTGCCTTCACTGCTATTACTGCCACAAGCCGCAAGTAGTACGATGGAGAGCACAACTAATAGCGACCAAAAAGATTTTTTGAACATGTACCTCACCTATCCATTCTATATGTAGTCATATCGTTTGATAACGATTCTCATTATCACACTATGATTTTATCATAGAAAAGGATGGTGTCAATGTAAATTTTTAAGAAAAAGGTAGAGTGTTGACTAGTTGTTTAGGTTAATTGGAACTTTTCCACATTTGGATTGTATGCCCAATCTTTTTTCCCGATTCTAGTAAAATGGACAAATGAGTATGGTTTTCTATCACTTGGTAAACAGATTGATTTTTCACCTGCTGATTTGGAAGCGTCAGATACGGATGAAATTTGTCTACGTCGTATAACTCATCCTCACTTCCAACAAACATGCCATAAGGCTGGTCCAGCCTTGCAAATTGTTTTTGAGGTGCAGATGGTGTTAAGGCAAGAGACATATTGATGGTGATGCCTGTTAAAAGAAGTGGATCTTGTGCAATCACCCATGATGGGTAGTGAAATCGTACAGCTTCTGAATGCCCCATCAGCCTTCCTTTTGTCATCGCAGATAGCACAAATTTCCAAACTTGAACTGTGGCAAAAGGGACTTGATTAGACTTCGCTGTGTCAGATTTGTAGCCAAATTCAGGAGCAATAAAAAAGTAACCATCTACTTTTCTTTTTTCATCCCAAGATAGATATTGAAGCAGCAATCCAGCTCCAGAGGAATGACCACAAAGATAAAGTGCTCCTTCGTGCTGCTGTTTGATGACATCCACAACTTGCGAAATATCTTGCCATACGTCAGTGACTTTGGGTGTATCTCCCTTTTTTCCTCCAGAATGTCCGTGACCTCTCAAATCCAGCAAAAACACATTCACGTGAAAATCATGCTGCAATGTATAGGCAATATGCTCATAACCAGCCAAGCTGTGAGCGCCTCCGCCATGAATGATGATCACATTGGTCTGCGTGTTTGTTTCTGATAAAAACGGATAATAAGCAAGACGTATGCCGTCATGTGATTGAATGAACTGTCTTTCTGGAATAGCTACAGGAGCTGCTTCCTGCATACTTGTAAATGAGAACGGTTCTGTTTCGTTCATAATTAACTTTTGATCCTCCAATTAGAAACGAGAATGGCTAGAGCATTGCTGGCCATTCTCATATTCGCATCCTATTTTGTCATATCCCTCAAAGGGAACGTCTTGCTCTCAATAATAGCGACAATTTGTTTTAACGCTTGGTTCGCTTCGGGAATAGGGAAGACAGGAAAGACGTGATTCATTTTTGGGTATTCGATATAGTTGATGGGAACACCCTGCTTGTCTGCCATCTCTTTAAATTTCCGGGCATCTGGGAGAAAGAATTCATGAGTGCCAATAAAAACAGAAATTCGTCCTAACGATTTGATTTCTCCATAGATCGGGCTGATCAAATGATGTGTTTCATCTGTATCACCTGCATAGGCTTTGCCCGATTCGATCAGTAAATCTAGGTTGAGCATTGGCTCTTTTGGAACCATTTTAGCGATATCAAGATGACTTAATGTCACATCAAGCCATGGTGATAATAGAATCATGTTTCCAGGCTGCGGGAGACCTTTTTTTGCTAAGTATTGAGCAAAGGCGAGCGATAAACCGCCGCCAGCAGAATCACCCATGATGACGATTTTTTCTGGTGTTCCTTTTTCTAAAAGAGCTTGGTAAACTGGGAGAACACTCTCGATTGCATCCATATACTGATGATTCGGTGCTTTAGGATAAACTGGCACATACACCGTACTATTTAATTGCTTCGTCAATCGATCCAAGAAACGCCAATGCCATACGAGCGGCTGCTCAATATAGCCTCCTCCATGTAAAAATAGCACCTGATGATCATCTGGCTGCAAATCTGATTTCAACATGTACGTATCGACTGAAAACGTGCTGCTTTTGGTGATGTGATATTTCTTTTTCAACTTCTCAGGCAGCACATAAGGTAATTGATTCGCCATTCTTCGTTCTTCTAAATACCCCTCAACATTTAGTTTCTTCTTTGTAAGTACAAGTAACCATTCAACAAACAAACTTTGAATACTTCGCATACGATCGACCCCTATAGATAGAATGATGACAATCAATGTCTAGGAAAAGAATGGTTTCTCTTTTTCTAAAGCATAACATAAGAACTTGTGAATCCGTTAACTGCTTTGGACAGAATACTTTTTCTATACATCTATTCATTTATGAACACCTGTCTATTTATATTATATTTTCTAGATACATCATCATCAATTGTCAATCTTTCAATCATTGTTCATTAATCAACACATATTCAAAAACTGTTCATTTAAACACAAAAAAGACGAGTGTTGACCACTCGTCCCAGATTGTTGACAAAGGGCTAAAATGAACTTTATTTTAGCCCTTTGTCTTCTTTTCAGCGTGATAGAAAACCTTTGCAGTCTAGGAAGGACGAGCAYCGAAGCGCAGGACTGACACCGAATGCGAGGGTTTGTCTACATGCTGAGACGAGTGTTGACCACTCGTCCTTCTTCTTCCTCACTTCACTTCCTCATGCTCATGAGCAGTATCTCTTTTGCTCGCGATAAAGAGTGCACAGGTCATCGCAAGAATGGCCAGTGCCCACCAGAATGTCGATACGGCCTGTTCATGATCAATGATAATCAAACGGATGACAGCTGTGATGCCAATATAAATAAAATAACGCAGCGGAAAATGAAAGTTGGATTTAAAGTATTTAATAATTAAGGCGATAAATTCAAAATACATAAAGAAGATCAGCAGCTCGCCAAGCATTCCATAATAGCTTTCTCCTTTGTTAAACACTGTTTTATAGACGAATTGTACGATGTACCATGTTTCACTAATTAAGAGTACGCTTAGCGCAATCGCTAGAAAGAACAGGCAGATATTCAGAAGGGCTTGCAGAAGATCAGGTACCTTTTGGAAATTGTTGAATCGTTTCATCAGATTGTTTCCCCATTCCATGATGTTGTTTTTGCTCTCTACATTTTGGTATTCCAAAATCGCAGCACGATGTAGTAGGTATCGTGTTTTTCTACACTTTCAAACTGTCCATGCATTCGGGACATCATCCGCTTGATGCTTCGTTCTCCGAGTCCATTGCTTTCCGGAATGATGTCTGTCTTTTTTATCGCATTGCTCACATGGATTTCAAAGACATCTTGGTCGGATAAAAAAGTGATCTGAATGTCCTTTTCAGGATCTGCGTATTTACGTAAGTTAGACATCACATTATCAAATACTCTGCCAAGCTCCTCGACATTCACATTAATATAGCTATCCGGCATTTCGCCTACAATATGGACCGTGAAATTCTCCTGATGCAGCAGGGCGACCTGATCTGATAGAAGATCATAAATCACTTCTTTCACTGCAACGGTTTCAAGCTCTGACTCGTGCTCTTTATCTAGCAGGAAATAGGCAAATAGATTGTCAGACAGATTCTTTAATTGCAGGGCTTTTCCATACGCACTCGCTATATACTTCTCCTTGCGGGTATCCGCTAGAGCCTCCTCTTTTTTCGCAAATTCCAGATTCATGATGAGTGATGTCAGCGGGGTCCTCATATCATGCGACATTTCGGTCACCAAGCTGCGGCTCTCTTCCTGCAGATCATCAATAGCCTGAAGCTTGTCCAAAAAGGCTGTTCTTAAATCCTCAATGCTCTTTGCAATCATGGCCAATTCATCATGCCCCTTCACTGTCATCTCATAATCGAGCTCACCGCCTTCAAGAATATGAATCTCTTCACGGATCGTTTGCAAGTACCGCAGACTTCGGCGAATGCCAACAAGCACAATCAGGAGAAAAATGAGTGTTGCACCAAGCAGTTCTAGTGTAAAGGCGAGATCGTGATATCGAGAGGAGTAAAATCCGTCTACCATAACCCTACCTTCTCCGTCGCTAAATTGAACCGGGTAAGAATGACGCTTTGCGTAGTCGGTCACCTTTTCTTTCCCATAGGCCAATTCGTCAGCGGCAGAGTAAATCGAGTCATATTGAAGCACTTCATCCTTGTAAACAGTGAGATTAATATAATCTTCTTTTTTCACCCACTCACCGAATGCTTTTCGATCCGTTGAAGTCAGCTCATGTTCTGAAACATAGCGGCTAAATGTTTGAATGTATCTAGCGGATTCTTCCTTATAGTACTCATCCGAACTTAAATATCCTTCAATCAGGTGATCGGTGATCTTTTGCAGTGTCAAAAAGACAACACCACTTACGATAGCAGCGACCAAAATGAGCAGTGACAGCTTTTTGGTCAGCGTATATTTACGATGTGCCAAACCGGTATCCTCTCCCCCATTCTGTTTTGATATACACGGGACGAGCCGGGTCATCTTCAATTTTCGCACGCAGCTTTCGGATATGCACCATAACCGTATTGTTTGAACAATAAAAATAAGGCTGGCCCCACACGCTTTCATAAATATTTTGAGCAGAAAATATTTTGTTTCGTTTGTTCATGAGCAGTTTTAATATCCGATATTCTAAATCAGATAACTTGATTTGCTGCCCACTTTTCCACACTTCATTAAATTCCTCACTCACCCTCAGGCTACCGCCAACTAAATAGGTTTCTTCCTGTTCCTTTTTTTCCTGATAGATGGTATATCTGCGCAATTGCGCCATGACCCTAGCGTGAAGCTCCTCTTCTGAAAAAGGTTTTGTCATATAATCATCTCCGCCAGCGAGTAATCCTTCTGTTTTATCCAATGTACTTGATCTGGCTGTCAGAAATAAAATGGGAACGTTTGAGGAGGCTCTTATTTGCTGGCACGTTTCTATACCGGAGATACCTGGCATCATAACATCCAAAATCACCAAATCAAGCGAATCATCTACAGCATACAATGCCTGCTTGCCATTCATGGCTCTCAACACCTCATACCCTGTACGTGTCAGGGATTCCTGCAAAAGATCACCGATCTCCTGATCATCCTCTACAACTAATATTCGATGGGTCATGTCTCAATCACCTCATCCTTCATGATGTTCATTCTTATATGTTATTACTATATATCATCTAGCTATGTGAAAAGATACACCATAAATCTTAAGTGTTTATGAATATGATCAATTGCCATCAAGTTGTCACATTTATTTTCAAAAAATTGGATCTTCATAAATGATTAAGAATTGGCCTGTATATTGATTCATTGAAGGATCTATCTTTAGATCCAATACACGAAAAGGAGCATTAATATGAATGTAAGCAAAGTAGAACACGGACAACCAATGAGTCTTAAAGAACGGGTGCATTTCTTGGACATCGTACGAGGATTCGCCTTAATGGGAATTATTTTGGTCAACTATTTTTTGATTGTGGATTCGGTCAAGGGATTTGAGATGGAGTCTAATGATGTATTTCACAACTTGGTGAATTGGTTCGCCTCAGGGAAATTCATTACGTTATTTTCTTTTCTATTCGGGGTTGGTTTTATGATATTTATGGATCGAGCCGCTCAAAAGGTGGACAGCCCGAACAAGTTGTTTGCTCGCAGATTAACGATTCTCTTAGGGATTGGTCTTCTGCATGTCACGTTTGTATGGATTGGAGATATTTTAACCTATTATGCTGTCGCAGGCTTTTTACTGCTTTTCTTTTACAAACGCACAGCCAAAACCATCCTGTACTGGCTGATCACACTCTTTGTGATTCAATTGCTCACGCCTCTTTTCTCAATGCTGCTCAACACCATCAGTACAGGATCATCAGGCAAGCCGGATTTTGCCGATTTTGAATTGACCAGTCACAACAGTCTGACTTATTTAGCATCGATAGGTGACCGGTGGACGGATATGGTCACGATGGCTTCGGGCTCATTTTCCACCGTCTATTCCATGTTCTTCATGTTTTTACTTGGTGTGTATTTTGTGAAAATGTCGTTTTTCAAAAACATGGAGACGAAAAAAGCGATTTGGAATCGTATTTGGATGATTTGTACAATCGCTTTTCTTATCACACAAGGCAGCACGATTATGACTGCGGTCACCCCTTTTGAACATACGCCATGGATGAACATTATCTCTGCACTTGAGCAAAACGGAGGATTAACTGGCAGTATGTTCTATATGAGTTCACTTGCGATGCTGTTTTTGCACGTTCCTCAGCTGCGAGGTGCTTTGATGGTTTTTACCAAGGTCGGACGGATGTCCCTGACCTGCTATTTGCTTCACTCGATCATTGGAACAGTGCTGTTTCTGAAATATGGAGCCGGACTTGCAGATCATCTTCAACCCGCTGGTACGTTCTTCATTGGCATTGGCGTGTATGCCTTCCTTGTCCTTTTCAGTACGTTATGGTTAAAGCGATTTAAGTCTGGACCGATGGAATTTATCTGGCGTCAGCTGACGTATGGAAAGATCAATGACAAATCGAAAACAAATACATTTCAGGCGGCGAAGTAATAGAAAAAAGGCGAATTACGACAGTTCGCCTTTTTTCATGTGTTGAGTTTTTGTGTTTCAGATACAATCCGTTCATTTTATATATTGATCCATCATTTCTCGCAATTGAGTCAAATAACTCTCTTTTAATTCATCGGGGTATTCAATTTTGATATGTTTCCCAAATGAGATCAAATAGTGAGTCATATACGATAATTCTTCTTGGTTGTACCCCCCTACAATATAAGGCGTATCATCAATGATCTCCAATCTCATATTCGGATAATGATTCTTCAAAAACTTCTCTTTCCCTTGTTCCGTTAATCGACATTTAAAAGAGATATCATGATAAGTTTTTTCGTACTCGAGCTGCAGTGCTTTTAATTCTTCCTTCGTAAAAGTGTCTTTCGTTTCTTCTTCGATCATCATGTCCGTCATACAATCACATCTGTAGACGCCCCACTTTTTATTCTGAACATCAAATGCTTCGGTAAACCAAATTCCATTTCGATAAAACAACTCAAGAAATTGTAGCCTGATCCTTTTATGTTCATATTGAGTGTATGTCATCTTCACGATTTGATCTTCCATCATTGCCTGCAATATCAAATCCAAATGATGTTGTTCACTCACTGGCGCGACATGATAGTAATGAATCACATCCAAAATCTCCGTGATCCGATGTTTTCTCTCATCAGACATTGTAGCAAACAGTTTTTGACGAATCTGTGAGTAAGACTTTTTAAACGGTGTTGCTGACAACAGATCTAGGGCTTTAAGAGCGAAAAAAATGGCTTGAACTTCATCTATTTGAAAATAGATCGGAACCAATGGAGATTGATTCACGAGCCGATATCCTCCATGTCTGCCATTTTCAACATAAAAAGCTAAGCCCATGGACTCTAGCTCTTCCATATCTCTTAAAGCCGTACGTTTAGAAATACCGAATTCCGCTTCTAAATCTTTTAATTGAAATGAGTATTTATCGCTTAAAAAAATAAGCTCTTGGTTTAATCGTTCTGATTTTTTCATTTGATTTTCCTTCTGAAAAAGGTGCCATGTTGTGTCACCTTTTTATTTTATACTCAGTTTATCAAAAGAAAAGGAGCATGTATATGCAAACACTAATCATTAACGCGCACCCAGATTTCACTCATCGAGAAAGTTATTCAAACAAACTGCAAACACTATTTTTAAAGCAGTTTAAAGAAAGATTTCCTCATGAGGAACCAACCATTTTACATTTATATGGAACTGAAATTCCTCGTATCGAAATAGACCAGCTGCTAGGAATTTGGGATAAGCAAGCATCTGAACAATCATTAACAGCTGCCGAAGAAAAAATCGCCGCTGCTTCATCTGCTCTATTGGCTCAATTCAAAGCACATCATCGAATTGTGATTGTATCACCTGTTCATAATTTCAATGTGACTTCACGAATGAAAGATTATATAGATAATATCTTTATTGCGAGAGAAACGTTTAAGTATACAGAAGAGGGTTCAGTTGGTCTGATGACTGATGATTATCGTGTACTTTTGCTTCAAGCAAGTGGCTCAATTTTCACAAATAACGATCGGTACACACCACTGGAATTTTCATATTATTATCTAAAGGAAATATTCCAAAACTTGATGGGTTTTCAACAATTTCATATTGTCCGGGCACAAGGAACAGCGATTTTAGATCAAAGGACTATCTTACAATCTGCATCTGATGATATGACGAAAACCTTAGATGCGTTTTATGCACATCGTTAACCTCTATATTTTCAAGACCCAGAACGAAAAATTTTGCTCACTTGTCATCAATCTTATTTTTCGTTTTGGGGTGACTCCTATCTACTAGTACAAATATTATTGATGACTAATGCTGCCGTTTCACTCGGGTGGCTAAGAGGGAAATGGTGGCCATACGGAACAAAATCAACCTTCCCAAGATGCGATGGCGCAGAATAGCCTCTGTCATACTCCCCCCAAATCATGTGTAAGTTATCCTTTGTAACTTCTTTAAAGTCACCTTGATCGGTTTTCCGTAATAAATGGTTAAGCTGAACCGTTGTATTTAAAATTCTAGGAGAAGTAAAGCTGTTTCTGATTTTTTCAATATAATTTTCAGGGATGCTCTTCGTGCTTTCAAACAAACCATTTCTTAATACATAACGCTCTATCAAATGAGTCGTTGCCAATCTTAATGTCCATTTGTTCAGAAATTGAGGAACATGAAGTGATTTTGCCTTTTGTTTAGCAACAGGCGGCTGAAGTAAAGTGATGGAATACTTCTTATCTATGTAATTTTGTGCTAAAGCTTCTAGAAGAATATACGCACCGAATGAATGACCGATTAGATGTGCACCATTCGTCGCTTTCTCTATTACTTTTTTCACTACATTTAAATAGATGTCTAGAAGATGTTTCGCTCGTTTAAATGGAGAACGCCCCAAACCAGGAAGGTCCAAGATCCATACAGGTTGACCTGTTTTCTCATGAAGCTCTTGTGCTAAAGGAAATAAATCTTCTCCATCACTCAATAAACCATGTAATAAAATAAACGGCTTCCCCTCTCCTTGTAATTGGTAAAGGGTGTTATTATCGCATAATGTTCGTTTAAATAAATGTTGGTGCTCACCATTTTGAGCCATCATTCGATAATCTAGATCCGCTACTACAGCAGGGAAAAATGTCATGACACTCGTCTTCTTAAACCAATCTTCTCCCATTATTTTTTTCGCTGAAACATTTGAAAACGTTCGTTTTGTCATAAAATTCAATCCGTCAGAAGGAATGTTTGTGAGTTTACTTACACCACTCTTCATGATAGCTTTCATCAGTGGCATTGGGACAGAGATGTTTGGTGCCTTCATATTCATACTTTCTGACATCATACTTAATAGTCCAGCAACGTTCTGATCGTGCTCTTTGTCTTCAACAAGTGTATATGTTTGAATAGCCGGCTGCTCCAACTTGAAAACCTGTACAATACACTTCGCAAACTCATCGTTTGAAATAAGTGGTAACCGATAGTCCTTACCTCCAGGAATCACCGGCATGAGCCCTCTTCGCATACTCTTTACAAGCAAACCCAATCCTGCAATTTGCTCTGTACTCCCTGTTTGACTACTACCAACGACAGTTGGCGGATTAATGACAGAAAGCGGATAACCTACTGCTGATGCCTGCTGACGAATATAAAGATCTGCTAAAAACTTTGTTCTCTCATAAGGATTTTTTATTTTCAAGTAATCGTTTCCTTCTTCAAACACGTCGATGGCAATCTTGCTATTTTGATCATCAAAGGGACTCATATAACCGACAACATGAATAAATTGCTGCAAGCCCTTCGATTGATGAATACTTTTAGCTAATTCACCAATATATTTGGCGCCATTTAAAAAGACGGAAGCTGCCTCTTTACTTGTCGCTTGAATATCCATGGGTCCTCCTGCGTGAATGATCACATCCGTTTTCAATACCCTCTCCTGATCTTCAGCACTTAGACCCAAATCGACTTTCGTCAAATCACCTTCAACAAAGTGCATCACTGACTCTTCTAAAATACCTCTTTCTTGAAAAATGCGTGTTGCTTTACTTTTTGACCTTACTAAAAGAAGAATGTTCACATCCTCTTTCGCTAATTCTTCGACTAATTGCTTTCCGATAAACCCTGTTCCACCCGTTAAAAATACTGTTTTCATGTGAAATCTCCTTTTTAGTACTACATAGTACTAATTTGATGTAAAAAAAATGCTTCTTTTATCGAAGCAAGTTAAATAAATGATCTGCTGTTTTTGTGATGACAGTGGCATCTTTCAATGTTTCTGAAATAAATAACGCTCCTTCAAGATTTGTCATAAAAAGTGATGCCACCTCATCAATATGAATCGTATGTCTGAATTCCCCATTCTCTACCCCTTGTTTCAGTAATAGAGAAACTTTCTCTTGTAATCCTGTGAAAAAAAGACCTATTTTTTCTTTTATTTGTGTGGCCTTTACAGGGCTTTGAATATAAAGAGTAATAAATGGACAGCCGCCCTTATACTCTCTCGCCTGAACTCCTTGTGATAATTGCTTTAAAAACAGTTGAATTCGATTTTCAACTGAAAATTGGGTCTGAGACAGTACGTCCTCCATTGCAGATTGATACATGTCAATCCAATAATCAACGACCCCTTCTAATAATTCTTCCTTATTAGAAAAGTGATAATACACATTCGACTTTGACACTTTGCTTACACGAACTAATTCGTCCATACTCGTATAAGCAAACCCTTTTTCTAAAAATAAAGTTGCAGCTACTTCAAGCACACGTTTTTGATTCATTAATTTCACCTTTGTCATAAATAGAACTATACAGTACTAAATTATATGTTGCAAGTATTTATGATCATTTAGAAAAGAGTTTGATGAAAAAGTTTTCTCAATGCGGTCAAACGCAAATGAGGAAACTAACAATAAGAGAGTTTCTTTTAATTATAATCTTCTCCTACCAGTAAAGTACTATACTTTGCTTTAAATTTTTCATACTTTCTCTCATCCTTAAATAATAAGAATGCCCCTCTGTCATCATAAATATGATAAATAAAATCTTTATTTATAAAGAATATTTCAGGATAACTACTATATTTGTCATTGAACCTCGGAGCCATACTTTTAAAATCTTGATTACATATAGCCTTGATTATTTTCTTGTACTCTATATGCTGTTTTTTTGTTTCTAAAGAATACTGAATGACTTTTCCATTCTCATCTTTAGAATTTTTTACATTGAGTCTGTATTTATTAATTTTTTTTGAATACTTACTATATACTCCTATCGGCCTCTGTAATGAATGCTCGCTTCGAACAATTGTGACGACGAACAATAAATCGTTCTCCCCAAAAAGTTCATCAAATATACTTATTGCAACATTATAAACCTTATTAAAATATTGAGGATTTAAATGGCCTTGATCATTAAACTGATACATATCTTTTTCGAGTTGAATATGAAGGCTTAGAGGTAACTCGTTAAAGGAATCATTAATTAAATCAATATTGAATTCACTTTGTAAATAATCTAGGTGAACCATATCTCATTCTCCATTCATTCTTTTATGTACAATTCTTATTTTATTAATACTCGACCACTTTTATTTAGTGTAGCTATACGCTCTCCGGATTTATTCATTAATTTGTAGTAACTTCCTCCATGAGAATTCCCTTTCCCAAAATCTCTTGAAATGGACCAACCAGATGTAGGATCTTTCCACTCTTGTTTACCTTTAACCTTCTTAGTGAAAAGAGAAATCTTAACTCCAGTATCATTCAATAAAGATTTTTACATTTTTTAGTCAACTTAGATGTAACCAATGAAATAGAAAAAGACGAACTTAAAAAGTTCGTCTCCTACACTAAAAGGTCTCTTGACCGGCACAAATTCGGCACGCTTCATCAACCTCTTATATCAATCATTTTCAATCCTCTGTATTAACCAATAGAACCTTCCATCTCAAACTTAATCAAACGGTTCATTTCAACGGCGTATTCCATTGGCAGTTCTTTTGTGAATGGCTCGATGAAGCCCATGACGATCATTTCTGTTGCTTCTTCTTCAGAAATTCCGCGGCTCATCAAGTAGAATAGCTGCTCTTCTGATACTTTTGATACCTTCGCTTCGTGCTCTAATGAAATGTTGTCGTTTAAGATTTCATTATAAGGAATCGTATCAGATGTTGATTTGTTATCCATGATGAGTGTGTCACACTCGATGTTTGAGCGTGCACCCTCTGCTTTGCGTCCGAAGTGTACGATTCCACGGTATGTGACTTTACCGCCTTGTTTGGAAATCGATTTCGATACGATCGTTGAAGATGTGTTTGGTGCAAGGTGAATCATTTTCGCACCTGCATCTTGGTGCTGACCTTTACCTGCTAGGGCAATACTTAATGTCATACCACGAGCGCCTTCACCTTTTAAGATGACAGCTGGGTATTTCATTGTCAGCTTAGAACCGATGTTTCCATCAATCCATTCCATTGTTGCATTCTCTTCACATACTGTACGTTTTGTCACAAGGTTGAAGACGTTGTTTGCCCAGTTTTGAATCGTTGTATAACGGCAGTAGCCGCCTTTTTTCACGATGATTTCAACAACCGCACTATGAAGTGAGTTTGTTGTGTAAACTGGAGCTGTACAACCTTCTACGTAATGCACGTGTGCGCCTTCATCAACGATGATCAGTGTACGTTCGAACTGCCCCATGTTCTCAGAGTTGATTCGGAAGTATGCTTGAAGTGGTGTATCTACTTTTACGCCTTTTGGTACGTAGATGAATGAACCACCAGACCATACAGCCGAGTTAAGCGCAGCAAATTTGTTGTCAGTCGGAGGAATGACTTTTGCCCAGTGCTCACGGAAGATGTCTTCGTTCTCTTTTAATGCACTGTCTGTATCTTTAAACACAATGCCTAGATCTTCAAGATCTTGCTTCATGTTGTGATACACAACTTCAGATTCATACTGAGCAGATACACCAGCTAAGTACTTTTGCTCTGCTTCAGGGATTCCAAGCTTATCAAAGGTTTGTTTGATTTCTTCTGGTACTTCATCCCAAGAACGCTCAGAGCGTTCTGATGGTTTTACGTAGTACGTAATTTCATCAAAGTTTAATGCATTTAAATCTCCGCCCCATTGTGGCATCGGCATGTTGTAAAAGTGCTCAAGAGATTTCAAACGGAAGTCGAGCATCCACTGAGGCTCTTCTTTCATACGAGAAATTTCTTCAACGATCTCTTTTGTCAGTCCGCGCTCTGAACGGAAAATGGAAACGTCTTTATCAGAAAAGCCGTATTTATATTCACCAACATCTGGCATTTTTTTAGCCATCCATTTTCACTCCAATCTTATGATTTGCCGTTATCTTCGGCAGATGCGCCTTTTTCAAGCGCCTTCCAGGATAATGTTGCACATTTGATGCGTGCCGGGAATTTTGCGACTCCCTGCAGCGCCTCAATGTCACCAAGATCAATGGAATCGTCGTATTCTTTTCCTAGCATCATATCGGAGAAAATCTGAGACATTTTCAAAGCTGTTTCAATATCTTTCCCTTTAATCGCCTGCGTCATCATAGAGGCAGATGCCATCGAAATCGAGCATCCTTCTCCTTCAAATTTCGCATCGATGACTTTTTCGTCTTCGATTTTCATCGTGAGACGAATGCGGTCACCACACGTAGGGTTGTTCATATCGACGACAATGCTGTCGTTTAACACACCTTTGTTTCTCGGATTTTTATAATGATCCATAATCACTTGTCTGTACAGTGTGTCTAAGTTTACATTAAAAGACATTCGTAAAATACTCCTTTGTCTTACGGAGCGCTGCCATGAGCTCGTCAATCTCCTCTTCTGTGTTGTACAGATAGAAGCTTGCTCTTGCAGTCGCTGATACACCAAGCCATTTCATGAGCGGCTGTGCACAGTGATGTCCAGCACGAATGGCGACACCTTCCGTATCTAGAACAGTTGAGGCATCATGAGGATGGACGTCGTCTAAGTTAAACGTCACAAGTCCAGCTCGGTGCTGCGGTCCGTAAACCGTGGCACCTTCAAGCTCCTTAAAGCGCTCAAGTGCGTAAGTCGCAAGCTGATGCTCGTAACGGCTGACTTCCTCCATACCGATGTCATTTAAGAAATCAATCGCTTTTCCGAGTCCAACTGCTCCTGCAATAATCGGTGTTCCCGCTTCAAATTTCCACGGCAGCTCTTTCCATGTAGAATCATATAGATCCACAAAGTCGATCATTTCACCGCCAAACTCAGCAGGCTCCATATTATTCAAAAGGTCCTTCTTCCCGTAAAGAACACCAATGCCAGTCGGTCCACACATTTTATGCCCAGAGAAAGCGAAAAAGTCACAATCTAGATCCTGAACATCAATTTGCATGTGCGGGGTGCTCTGGGCACCATCGACGACAATAATTGCACCGTGATCGTGAGCAATCTTTGCGATGTCTTTAATTGGGTTGATGGTTCCTAATACGTTTGAGACATGTGTGACAGCAACGATTTTCGTTTGATGTGTGATGGTTTGCTTCACATCTTCAAGCGACAGCGTGCCGTCTTCCTGTAACGGAATATATTTCAATGTGGCGCCAGTTGCTTTTGCTGCCTGCTGCCAAGGGATGATATTCGCATGATGTTCCATATGCGTAATGACGATCTCATCGCCTTCTTTAAGGTTTGCTCTTGCATAGCTGATTGCCACTGTGTTTAGTGCGGTTGTTGTACCTCTAGTAAAAATAATCTCCTGGACAGAAGAAGCACCAATGAATGCTCGAACTTTCTCTCTTGCACCCTCGTATGCGTCCGTTGCTTTTGTGCCAAGGGTATGAACACCCCGGTGGACGTTCGAGTTGTAAGACCGGTAATACTCATTCATTGCATCAATGACAACTCGTGGTTTTTGAGATGTCGCTGCACTGTCCAAATACACCAAATCATGTCCGTTCACTTGCTGATGAAGGATTGGAAACTGCTCACGAACGTCTTTGATATTCATTATTTTACTTTCCTTTCAATCACAGAAACGAGCTGCTTTTTAACTCCTTCAATCGGCAGTTCTTTGACGACTGGATTTAAGAAGCCATAAATGACAAGTCTTTCTGCATCTTCTTTGGAAATCCCACGGCTCATGAGGTAATAGAGTTGAATTGGATCAACACGCCCAACAGACGCAGCGTGCCCTGCTGTTACATCATCTTCATCGATTAAAAGAATTGGGTTAGCGTCACCGCGTGCTTTCTCACTCAGCATGAGAACACGAGATTCTTGCTCCGCATTTGACTTCGTTGCGCCATGCTCGATTTTACCAATCCCGTTAAAGATAGAAGATGCTTGATCCTTCATGACACCATGCTTCAAGATATACCCTTCAGAGTTTTTACCGAAGTGGATGATGCTTGTTGTGAAGTTTTCCGTTTGATTCCCGCGGCCAACAACAACTGATTTTGTATCACCGAATGTACCGTCGCCCATAAGCTTTGTGATGTTTTCAGACACAACGTCTCCATCATTCATCAGACCAAGCGCCCATTCGATTTTACTGTCACGACCATTTGCCATACCACGTCTATTCACATAGACTGTCACACCTTCTGCAAGATTATCCACTGCACCGTAAGTGACGCGGGCATTTGCACCTGTGAAGACTTCAGACACGATATTGAAGATCGCTTCTTCTGGTGTTGCCGTACTGATGTAGTTTTCGACATATGTCACAGCACTATGATCGTCTGCTACAACGATGACATGGTTGAACAACGTTGTTTCGTCATTTTCATGAAGATAAACGGCTTGAATTGGTGCCTCAAGCTCTACGTTTTTCGGTACATAGAGGAAAGCTCCGCCATTCACTAAAGCAGCATGTAAAGCTGTTAGTTTGTGCTCATCCACTTTCACTGCATCAGTCATGAAATATTTCTTCACTAGCTCTCCATGTTCGCGAATCGCTGTATGGATATCAGTGAAGATCACGCCTTTATCTTTTGCTTCACTAGAAAGAGACAAGTATGCTGGCGTTTGATCACGCTGTATATAGACTGTCTTATCTGTGTCCTCTAAATCAATAAGAGATTTCACTTCTTCAGGAAGCTCTTCTAAAGATCCAAATGGCGCACTTTCAACTGTATGCTGTTTGAAATTGGTTAAATTCCATTTTGAAATATTCGTTTTGTCAGGCTTTGGCATTGGAAGGTCTTCTGCTTTTTCAAGAGCCTGTAAGCGAAGGGAACTCATCCATGCCGGTTCCTGATGCTTCTCGGAGAAGCTTTTGACATAATCTTGATCTACTGATAATTTCGTTTCTAATGTCATCAATAATCCTCCTAACGCTTACGCTTCTTGACCAACAGTTTCGTCTTCAATTCCTAACTCTTTTTTAATCCAGTCATAACCTTCTGCTTCTAGACGCTGCGCGAGTTCTGGTCCGCCAGATTTCACAATACGTCCTTGCATCATAACATGAACGTGATCTGGTGTGATGTAGTTCAATAGGCGCTGATAGTGAGTGATCATTAAGCAGCCGAAGCTTTCGCCTCGCATTTTATTAATCCCTTTAGAAACAACTTTCAGTGCATCGATATCAAGACCAGAGTCGATTTCGTCAAGGATGGCGATTTTTGGTTCAATCATCATTAATTGAAGAATTTCGTTACGTTTTTTCTCCCCGCCTGAGAAACCTTCGTTTAGGTAGCGCTGTGCCATATCTGGGTCCATTTCAAGGAATTCCATGTTTTCGTCCATTTTGCGGATGAATTTCATGAGAGAGATTTCATCGCCTTCTTCTCTGCGTGCGTTAATAGCCGAACGAAGGAAGTCTGCATTTGTTACACCACTAATTTCAGATGGATATTGCATTGCAAGGAAAAGACCCGCTTGAGCGCGCTCATCTACTTCCATTTCAAGAACATCTTCGCCATCAAGCAAAATGCTGCCTTTTGTCACTTCATACTTAGGGTGGCCCATGATTGCAGCAGATAAAGTAGATTTACCTGTACCGTTTGGTCCCATTACTGCGTGGAATTCTCCACCTTTTATTTCTAGGTTTACACCTTTTAAGATTTCTTTCCCTTCAATCTCAACGTGCAAGTCCTTAATTGTTAATGTCGAAGCAGTCATATATCGATACCTCCAAAATAATCATTATTCTCAATTTATTCTCATTCTAATTTTATAACAAATTAAAAGTGAATACAACACATTCACGACAAGCGTGAGAGGATGCTCTCAAAATTCTAACAAAAAATACAGGTAGATAAAAGGATTTATGTCGAAAAGACTGTTTTCATAAAGAAAGGACGGGAAACTATTCTCCCCGCCCCTTAGCTATCAATAGCCTCGTATATTCATTTTTGCGAGCTGCCTTTTCTCATCTCGATAGGACTGCTCTCGTTTATATTCCACTTTCATCCTTAAGTCATGGTCTCTTTCGTACTCTGCATAGCTCATGCCATGAGCTTTATGCATGGCCTTTTCCATCTCGGCGGTATAATCCAATCCCAGTGTACTATGGTCCGAACAAATAATAAACCATTCCCTTCTTTGAGTGTAGCTTCATTGTATCAAAGGCACGCTGCTTCACTCAAAAGGGATATAGCGCGCTATGCTGGCATATTTTCTCACACAACCGGCTGAGAACGACTCAACTCCCTGATTTGGAAAAATACCATCTTATCCTTCCCTTAATGCGTCTGTCCTCCAAATTCATCAATACATTGCTGAACAACTGTGATGCCTTGACTTAGCGCAGCACCGCCGCCAAACGCTGCCGCCACACTGACGACCTCCAGCAAATTCTCTTCTGTTGCGCCTTGGTCGAGCGCTCCCTTTGTATGATAGATCATGCAATATTCATCTTGTGCATGAATGCTGATGCCAAGGGCAATCATTTGTTTTTCTTTTTGTGTTAAGGAATCGCTCTGAAAGCACTGCTCCGTAAATTCATTAAATTTCTTGCCAAACACCGGCATTTTCTTCTGAAATTCACCCATTGCCGTTTTATAATCCGTCAGTGATTGTTGCATCGATCCGCTCATATGTTGTTCATTCATCTTCATTCCATCCCTTCAAGTCATTTGTTCGTTTTTATTATGAGCGAGATTTGAAAAAATACACAAAAAAACCTCGCTTTGATGAAAGCGAGGTTGCAGATTATTGACAAAGGGCTAAAATGATCTTTATTTTAGCCCTTTGTCTTCTTTTTTCAGCGTGATAGAAAACCTTTGCAGTCTAGGAAGGG
This sequence comes from Bacillus sp. Leaf49, assembly GCF_001426125.1. NCBI lineage: Bacteria > Bacillati > Bacillota > Bacilli > Caryophanales > Bacillaceae > Bacillus > Bacillus sp. Leaf49. Next base: position 240,381 of record NZ_LMRK01000001.1, read on the forward strand.
CGAGAACCGGAGCAGAGCGAATTTGACATTCGTGAGCACCGGAGCGCAGACCTGACAACGAATGCGAGGGTTTGTCTACACGTTGAAACCTCGCTTTGATGAAAGCGAGGTTTACAAGTTGTTATTCAGATACAGGCAATACTGCACCATCATACTTTTTGTCGATGAATTCTTTGATTTTATCAGAGTGAAGAACTTCCAATAATACCTTGATCTTCTCTGATTTTTCGTCACCTTTGCGAACAGCGACGATGTTTGCATACGGGTTGTTTTTCGTTTGCTCAAGTTCGATTGAATCTTTTTTCGGATTCAATTTATTTTGGATCGCATAGTTAACGTTAATAAATACAGCGTCGCCTTCACTGTTTTCATAAGCTTTCGCTGTTAGTTCAGGAGCGATTTTTTTGAATTTTAGGTTCTTCGGGTTTTCTTTGATGTTTTTGACTGTTGCGTTGATTGTATCTACTTTTGGATCAAGCTTGATCACACCAGCATTTTGTAATAGGGCAAGCATACGTCCTTGCTCAGCTACGTTGTTTGTCATGATGATCGTGCCGCCGTTTGGAATATCTTTTACTGATTTGTATTTCTTAGAGTAGATACCGAAAGGCTCAAGGTGAACGGCACCAGCACTTACTAGGTTGTAATCTTTGTTTGATTTATTTTCTTCGTTTAAGTAAGGGATATGTTGGAAAAAGTTCGCATCCACTTCTTTTTCAGCTAATGCTTTGTTGTACATTTTATAATCGCTCAGTACTTTCACTTTTAGATCGTAGCCTTTTTCTTTTAGAAGTGGTTTTGCTTCTTCAAGAATCTCGGCATGTGGTGTTTTTGAAGCGGCAACCGTGATGGTTTTGTTATCGCTTGCGTTATTTGATGAACCGCAAGCAGCTAAAATGCCTGCAAATGCTAGAAATAGTGCACTTAAAATCAATTTCTTCATGAATAATTCCTCCCTTAACGTTTATCAATTTTATTTGTAATCAAATCACCGATTATTTGAATGATAAAGACGATGATCAGAATAAACACAGTGGCTACAAGTGTGACATCTGTATTACCAGATTGGTATCCTTCTACATAAGCAAGGTCACCCAGTCCGCCTGCTCCAATTGCTCCTGCAATCGCAGTAGAGCCAATCAGAGCAATCGCTGTTACAGTAATTCCTGAAATAAGGGCTGGCAGTGATTCTGGCAGCAATACTTTGAAAATAATGGTCGACGTTTTTGCTCCCATAGATCTTGCTGCTTCAATGACTCCTTTGTCTACTTCACGCAGTGCAATTTCAACAAGACGTGCGTAGAAAGGAGCTGAGCCAATGACAAGGGCTGGTAATGCTGCATTTGGGCCTAAAATTGTATGCATTAAAAATTTCGTAAACCCTAGTAAAAGAATAATTAAAATGATAAAAGGAATCGATCTGAAAATGTTGACGACTGCGCCGATGACAGCATTGATCGGTTTATTTTCCCAAAGACCGCCTTTTCCTGTAAGGAAGAGCAGTAGGCCAAGAATAATACCGATCACAAAGGCAAATGCCAATGAAATGAGTGTCATATACACCGTTTCACCCGTCGCGTTCCAAATAACCTCTAGATCAACGTTCGGAAACCATTTCTCAAACATGTGTCATCACCTCGATTTCAACCTGTTTGCTTTGGATATAGGCGATGGCTTTTTCAACTTCGTTCTCGTCTCCATTAATATGGATAAAGAGTGTTCCAAACGCGCCTTCCTGCGTTTGAGAAATCTTTCCTTGCAGGATGTTCACATCGACCTTGAAGGATCGAATGATTTCCGTGATCAACGGCTGTTCGGCAGAATCTCCAATAAAGGACAACCTGACGACCTGACCTTCTTTTACTCTCTCTAGGACGTGCTCGATCGTTTCTTTTGCTTCTTCTGGTTCAGCAAGCTGTTTCACGAATCGCTTCGTCATTTCTTCTTTCGGCTGTCTGAAGACACGTAATACTTCGCCTTCTTCGACAATACGGCCATTCTCCATCACTGCCACACGATGACAAATTTTGCGAATGACGTGCATTTCATGTGTGATCAATACAATGGTGAGTCCTAGTCGTTTATTAATATCGGCTAAAAGCTCAAGGATGGAATCCGTTGTTTGTGGATCAAGCGCAGAAGTGGCTTCGTCACATAGCAGAACTTTTGGGTCATTCGCTAATGCTCTCGCAATCCCTACACGCTGCTTTTGCCCGCCGCTGAGCTGAGAAGGATATGCATTTTCTTTTCCTTCTAAACCGACCAATTTAATCAGTTCGTTTGCACGAGCTCTCCGTTTTGACGTTGGTACACCTGCGATCTCGAGCGGGAACATAATATTTTGTCTCACTGTTCTTGACCAGAGCAAGTTAAAGTGTTGGAAAATCATGCTGATTTCTTGTCTTGCTTTCCGAAGTTTCGCATTCGATACTTCATTGATCCGGTTGCCTGCCACTTCAACGATTCCTTCTGTTGGCAACTCCAGACCGTTTAATAGGCGAATCAAGGAGCTTTTCCCAGCGCCGCTATACCCGATAATTCCGAATATTTCACCTTTATCGATATCCAAGTTGACGTCTTTCACGGCATCAACATTTCCGCTTTTTGAAAGATACGTTTTTGATACATTCTGTAAATGGATCACAGTCTGTTCACCTGCTTTCTTGCTGAATCTATAGGTTGCCATCACATACGTTCAATTATTCTTCCGACTGTTATGACTCTAGCCTGACGCAAGGTCAGTAAAAAAGACCTAACTGCAACGCAAGCAGAAAGGCCTTTTATATCAAATACGCCTTTCTCTCATCTTTCAAAGCGTTGCGGCTTTGAGTGAATTGGCACCAATTTCAGCTATGCTGACGGTTGCCGGGTTTCATAGGGCACGTCCCTCCACCTCTCTTAATAAGAGAAAATATGTTGTTTTATGTGATGTTCATGTTTTTACTAACGTAGAATATCATGCTATCTGAGATATGTCAACGCTGTAAATCGCTAATTTCCAAGTAAACGACTACGTTATCATTTTTCGAAAAAAACCGTTCGTCAGCCAAAGTACCGCTTCTAGTCTTAGAAGAGCTCGAAATGAGCCTTTCACTTTCACTTGTCCTCTGCTGATCAGCTGCTGTAAGGACATGTCTCCATCTAATAATTGCAAAATCTCTTTTCGCTCACCATAAAAGATGAGATCCGATAACTCAATTGCAGGTAGTTTCTTCACTTCACCACGTTCATCCACAATCAATGTACAAGAGTCCGTTTCCGCCTCAAATGTAATCTTCAAGGATGATGATGAGAGCAACGGCTTTAACAATAATCGCTGCCCTGCACTTCCATGGGCTTTCACATTTTCCACATGTATAACCTCCCTGTCATTTGGTTATACATAACATTTCTCTACAAACATCGGCTTGTCCTTTATAAATAGCTCGACAAATTTTCAAATGAATTGCTTGAAATATGACAAAAAACCGCTTTATTTAGCGGTTTCAATCATTTCGTGAAGATATGGAACGGAGTGAAAGGCATAGCCTTTTTGCACGATTTCACCCTTTTTAAACAGGAGAAAGCAAGGGACACTTTCGATCTCAAATGCTTTTGCAAAACTTGGCGAGTAATTTAAGTTATTTTCATAAAAAGGAACTTCCGGCTGCATGGCATCAACCACTGCCAGCATCTTCTTTGCCAGCTGGCATGTTCCGCAAAATGGTGTATATAAGTACAAAAGAAATAAATCGTCCTCTATCTCCTTGAATTCATGCTCTTCAATCTCTTTCATATACGTCACCCTTATAAATATTTCGAATGAACATCAATGTTTGCAGCTAATAGAATAGATGCAATGTGGGCTGACGGTGAAGCGGCCACTTCGCGGTACGTTCTGTCGACAAAAAGATGCAGTGCTTCAGGGAATTCTTTTCGGAATTGCTTCCGCAGTTTGTCGCCAGCATCGTCACTGTCTGCTAATATGTAAACGTCTTTCCCGAATAAATCGTCCACAAGCTGATCCAGCTTCGATGTACTGATCGTGCCATTGGTGCAAATGATGGTAACAGGTTCACTTATGACTTCTTTTAGCTTCTGTTTATCTGATTTACCTTCTACAATGATGACCTTTTCTATCTCGACATTCATCACGATCACCTGGCCCTTTTGACGTTGATTCACTTCTTCCTTAGATTACAATCTTTCATTCGGGTTGTAAAGATTGGGCACTTGATCAACAAAAAGGCTGTAGCATTCACTCACTACAGCCTTATCTGTGATTAGCACCAGCCATTTTCATCGTCACAGTCTACATATTTTTCAGTCCCATGGGTCAACGTATCTGACAGACGATAAAAACGGTTTTGATCATAGGAATAACCTGATTTTAATTCATATTGATTTTCACTAATCATCGTGCCAATCTCTTCGTTTTGATGGTAAAGCACCATGCCGCTCTCTTTGAATCGTCCAGTGACATGCTCTGTTATATCCACCTGTTCTTTTTGAAAAGACAAATTGGACACCCCCCATAAAGGTAGAGTGTCCAATTTCACATGAATTAGTCTTCTTTTGTCATTTCTTCATATTGCTCAGCTGTCATTAAGTTCTCGATTTCAGACGCATCCGCTGGCTCTACTACGATCATCCAAGCTTTTTCGTATGGAGAGTCGTTGACGAACTCTGGACTGTCATCAAGCTCATCGTTCACTTCAACGATTGTGCCGTTAATCGGTGCGTATAGTTCAGAAACTGTTTTGACTGATTCTACACTTCCGAAAGGCTCGTCCGCTGTGATTTTGTCTCCTACTTCAGGAAGCTCAACGAACACGATATCCCCTAGCTCAGATTGAGCAAAATGCGTAATACCGATACGCACCTTATCTCCTTCTACTTTGACCCATTCATGTTCTTCTGAATAACGTAAATCTTTTGGTGTGCTCATTTCATACCCCTCCAGTCTTTTCTTACAATCTATATTGAAGATACCACAATCTGAATGAAAGTTACATCATTTCCAGACGCTTTTAAATGTATCTTCATTAAATCCAACTGTCACTCGTTTGCCGTCTGTTGTAATTGGACGCTTGATTAGCATTCCGTTAGACGCAAGTAATTCAAGCTGCTCGTCCTCTGACATTGCAGGAAGTTTATCTTTCAGCTGCAGCTCTCTGTATTTCTGACCGCTCGTATTAAAGAATTTCTTCAGCTCTAAACCGCTTTTTTCGTAAAGGGCTTTTAATGTTTCTTTATCAGGCGTCTCTTCGACGATATGTATGCTGTTGATGTCTTTATTGTGTTCTTCCAGCCATTTCTTTGCTTTTCGGCATGTACCGCAAGATGGGTATTCGTAAAAATCTAAAGCCACCATTTTCACCTCCTGCAAATAGTGACAACATTTTATCACAAAACATATGAAAAACCTAAATGTATGCTTACAAAAAGGTGCGGCATGATATCCGCACCTTTTCAGCCGTCTTATACGATATATTTCTCTGCTTCAAAGATTCGTTTCGCCACCTCACGCTTTTTCGCAATGACATTCATTGGCGTGAATCTTGTCAGCTTGCGAAGGGCTGACAGACTCATACGGAGTGAATCTCCTTCTTCCATGGCAATCAATGATTCTTTCGCATGAGCTTCAATTTTTAAAAAGGCTTCCTGCGTGAAAATTTGTGTATACGCAAGCTTTTGTGCATTTTTTTCTGTGCCTGATGCTGCGATTGCTTTTTCCGTACGCAAGACCGCCGACTCAGCAGCAAAGAGTTCATTGACGATATCTGCTATATTCACAAGGATTTCTTGCTCTTTGTCTAATGCTTTCCCATATTTCATGGCGGCCATACCTGCCACCATCAAGGCGATCTTTTTCGCATGGGCAAGTAAGTATTTCTCTTGATCAAGCGGCTGATCACCCGGCTCTTCCGGCATCATCATCATTAGCTCTTCCTGTAGGGTTTGCGCTTTTTGAAGAAGCGGAAGCTCTCCTTTCATCGCTTTCTTCAAGAAGGTGCCTGGCACAAGCAATCGGTTAATTTCGTTCGTTCCTTCAAAAATACGGTTAATTCGTGAGTCGCGATAGGCTCTTTCGACTTCGTATTCTTGCATGAAACCATATCCGCCGTGAATCTGCACACCTTCATCCACAATATAATCGAGCGTTTCAGAGCCAAGCACTTTACAAAGAGAGCATTCAATCGCATATTCTGCAATGGATTGCGCAATTTGTTTCCCATCCTTTTGCTCCTCGTCACTTAACAGACCCATTCTTTGTTCAAATAACCCGACTGTGCGGTATACAGCACTTTCCATGGCATAAAGCTTTGCCGACATGTTGGCTGCTTTTTCGCCAATTAAGCTAAATTGAGAAATTGGTGTTTTAAACTGCTTGCGCTGATTGGCATACTCTGCCGATAATTGAATGACTCGTTTTGATGCTCCGATTGTCCCTACAGCCAGCTTATAGCGTCCAATGTTCAAAATGTTAAAGGCAATGACATGACCTCTGCCTGCTTCACCAAGCAAATTCTCCTTTGGCACTTCGGCATCTTCAAGGATTAACGTTCTCGTCGATGACCCTTTAATGCCCATCTTTTTCTCTTCAGGTCCTGTTTTGACTCCAGGAAAATCCTTTTCTACGATGAAAGCAGAGAAGTGTTCACCATCAATCTTCGCATACACGACAAACACATCGGCAAATGCGGAGTTTGTGATCCATTGTTTTTCCCCATTGAGGACATAATGTGTTCCAGCTTCATTCAGGACTGCCGTTGTTTTCGCACCTAGCGCATCAGAACCTGACCCTGGCTCTGTTAGGGCATAGGCCGCAATTGTTTCTCCAGAGGCGAGTCCTGGCAGGTACTTTTCCTTTTGCGCTTGATTGCCGAACAGCACGATCGGCAAAGAACCGATCCCAACATGGGCGCCGTAAGAAAGAGAGAAGCTGCCTGCTCTTGCAAATTTTTCAGTAATGATGGCTGAGCTGATTTTATCTAGCCCAAGCCCGCCAAATTCCTCAGGAACATCAGCACCAAGCAGGCCAAGCTCTCCAGCCTTTTTCAAGAGACGAACAGAATGCTCGAATTCATGATTTTCAATTTGATCGATGTGCGGAACGACATCTTGTAAAATGTAATCTTCTGTTGTTTTCCCGATCATTTGATGTTCATCAGAGAAATCCTCTGGTGTAAAGATATGCTCATAATTCGTCTCATCAATTAAGAAACTGCCACCCTTTTTTACTTCTTCCATTGCTTTCATCCTGTTTTCCCCCTTTAGATCAATTCAAAAATGCCTGCTGCTCCCATGCCCCCGCCGATACACATCGTCACAATACCAAATTGTTCATTTCGCCGTTTCATTTCATGAATGAGGGACAGCGTGAGTTTCGTTCCTGTACAGCCTAGCGGATGTCCTAATGCAATGGCGCCGCCGTTGACATTTACCTTCTCTTCATCGATCCCTAAATGACGAATGACTTGAATCGCCTGAGAAGCAAATGCTTCATTTAATTCAAACAGCCCGATGTCCTTCAGCTCTAGACCAGCGATTTTCAGCGCACGCGGAATGGCTTCAACCGGCCCAATTCCCATGACTTCAGGTGGTACACCACCAACAGCAAACGCTCTGAACTTGGCGAGCGGCTGAAGAGAAAGAGAAGATGCTTTTTCGCGATCCATCATCATGACACATGCCGCTCCATCACTCGTCTGCGAAGAGTTTCCTGCAGTCACTGTGCCTTTTGTTGAGAAGGCAGGTCGTAACGTTGAGAGAACCTCCTCTGTTGTGCCCGCTCTGACACCTTCATCTTGTGAGAACGTAAATTGGCGTTCTTCTAGTTGATTCTGCTCTCCTACCCGTCTTTCTGTCACATCAACGGGAACAATTTCATCTGAAAATTTCCCTTCTTGAAGTGCCTTTGCTGCCTTTTGATGGCTCCTCACCGCAAAAGCATCTTGATCTTGCCTTGTGACCTGATACTTTTGCGCCACTTGCTCCGCTGTGTGGCCCATGCTCATATAGTATTCAGGCGCTTGCTCTGTCAAAAGAGCGTTTGGACGAATGGAGTGACCCATCATTGGGACTTGCGACATCGATTCGACGCCTCCGGCCAAAATGGTTTCTGCCTGCCCAAGCATAATTCGTTCACCTGCATAAGCAATTGACTGCAGACCAGAAGAGCAATAGCGGTTAATGGTAATAGCAGGTACTGTATATGGCAAACCTGCTAATGCCCCAATATTCCGGGCCACATTCAGCCCTTGCTCTGCTTCTGGTGTCGCACATCCGATGATTAAATCATCGATTGTTCCATCATAATCACCGGCACGCTTTAGCGTTTCTTTTACACACAATGCGCCCATATCATCAGGTCTGACATGTTTTAATGATCCCTTTTTGGCTTTCCCTACTGGTGTTCTTGCGCCAGCTACAATCACTGCTTCTCTCATTTTGACTCCCCCCTAGTTACGTAAAGGTTTTCCTTTAACGAGCATGTGCTGCATGCGTGCCTGAGATTTGACTTCCCCTACAAGACTTAAAAAGGCTTCTCTTTCAAGCTCTAATAAGTATTGTTCATCCACCTCTGTACCAAATGGCAATTTGCCGCCAGAAATGACATGCGCTAGTTTTTTCGCAATGGTCATGTCATGGTCTGAAATGTATCCAGACAATCTCATGTTTTCAGCAGCCAGCACCATTGCTGCGTAGCCTGTTCCCCCCATCACGGGCACCTTTCGCTTCAGCGGTGCACGATAACCCGCTTCATCAAGAGAAAGAACGAGTTGTTTCGCATCATGGATTAAATGATCACCATTCATGCTGATCCGGTCATTCACTCGGAGCATCTTCATATCACGCGCTTCCTCTGCTGATGTAGATACCTTTGCCATCGCAATGGCTTCAAAGGTTTGTAGCGTAGCATCTTGGATCGCAGTTGCTGATGGCTTTTCCGCTCCTTGCAGATGGCGAAGATAGAGTTCTTTGTTTCCGCCTCCGCCCGGTATGAGTCCGACTCCCACTTCGACAAGCCCCATATACGTTTCACTGGACGCTTGGATAGCGGCTGCTGGTAGACAAAGCTCCGTCCCTCCGCCAAGTGTCATACCAAATGGTGCAGCCACAACTGGACGGTCACTATACTTCACCTTCATCATCGCCTGCTGGAACCTGCGAATGACAAAATCAATTTCAAAGAAGTTGTCGTCCTGTGCTTCCATTAAAATTAAGGCGAGATTCGCACCAACACAGAAGTTCTTTCCTTGGTTACCGATGACCAGCCCTTTATAATTCTTTTCCGTTTCATCTACAGCACGATTGATCATATCAATGACATCAAGCCCAATGGCATTACTTTTCGAATGAAATTCAAGCAAGGCCACTTCATCCCCGATATCGATCAAGCTTGCACCTGTATTTTTAAAAATGACATCGTGTTTCTTTTTCAATCTAGCTAACGAAATATTTTTGTCGTTGCCCTTTTCCTGTTCATAAGCACCAGTCTGATAAAATGCACGGTCTCCTTCGGCATTTTCTTGATAGAATGTGTCATGTCCTTCTGAAAGCATATCTTGCACCCAGGTCGGGATGCTGTGCCCTTCCGCTTCCATTCGACTGACGGCTTTTTTCACGCCAATCGCATCCCACAGCTCGAACGGGCCATGCTGCCAGCCAAATCCCCATTTCATGGCGTTATCGATGGACTGAATATCATCCGCAATGTCGCCTTTTAGTTGAGCTGAATAAAGAAGAACAGGTGCGGTCATATTCCAAAGCAATTGCCCAGCACGGCCGTCTTGATAAATAAGCGCTTTCAATTTCGCTTTTGTCCCCTTTTGCTGCTTGGCAATGTCAATGCCAGGATCCTTCAGCTTTGTCCGTTCTCCGTATGTGAGTGTGACAGGATCAAGCTCTAAAATGGTCTTTCCGTTTTTTTGATAAAATCCTTGCCCTGCTTTGCTGCCGATCCACCCTTTTTCGAGCATTCTTTCCATAAACTCAGGCAGCTGAAAAATATCTTTTTCCTTTCCTTCTACCTGTTCATACACATTGCGGGCTACATGAGAAAATGTGTCGAGTCCCACCACATCAAGTGTACGGAAGGTCGCACTTTTCGGTCTGCCAATGAGTGGACCTGTAACAGAATCGACCTCTCCGATCGTGTATTTGTTCTCAAGCATTTCACGCACTGTGACAAGAAGCCCATAAGTGCCAATTCGGTTGGCAATAAAGTTCGGTGTATCTTTTGCTTCGACCACACCCTTGCCAAGTACATCTTCACCAAATGTTTTCATATATGAGAGTACTTCTGGATCTGTTTCTTGAATAGGAATTACTTCTAACAGCTTTAAATAACGAGCTGGGTTAAAAAAGTGAGTGCCTAAAAAGTGGTGTTTAAAATCAGCTGATCGGCCTTCTGCCATTTTTTCAACAGAAATACCGGATGTATTGCTGGATACGATGCTGCCTTCTTTGCGGTGTTCGTCGATGAGAGAGAATACGTGTTGTTTAATGCTGAGCTTTTCAGTGACGACTTCAATGATCCAGTCAGCATCGTGTAATAAGGAAAGGTGATCTGTGAGATTTCCGGGTGTGATGTATGATAGGTTTTTGGCTGAAGTAAGAGGTGCTGGCTTTTGCTTTAACAATTTTTTCATTGCGTCTTGGCTTAATCTATTCCGAACACTAGGGTGATCAAGCGTTAGCTTTTTTGCCGTTTCTTCCTTTGTCAGTTCATGTGGCACAATATCTAGCAATGTTACTGGTATCCCGATATTGGCTAGATGTGCAGCAATGCCTGAGCCCATGACACCTGAACCAATGACAGCCGCCTTGCGAATATGTTTGCCCATAAATATCCCCCTAAACATTTTGAATGAACAGTCATTCATTTTTTGTCCAAAAAAAAGCAATGCCTCTTTCTTTATCTTAAAAGATTTTCCGAAACAGTTCAATAGCAGATTTCAAAAATTTACACATTCTCATGCGTCTTTCTTTACAGCGTATGAATTAAAGACGAGGGGGAATTGTAAGAATGGAGGTGATGTCCACATGTCTCGTTTGCAAAAGAACCCATCAAAAGCAGGCGTAAGTGCTGCAAGTGTGAAAGGAAACGCAGGTCCATCACAAGAAGCAGACCTAGGCGGTAAAAAGACCAGTCAAAATCAGCAATATAAAAAGAAATCGTAAGGAGGAACACATCTTGAACAACCAGCAAATGAATATGCCCCCACAAGTGATTTCAGTAAAGGATTCCTTGTACCTAGAGGATATGCTGAACTGGAATTTGATCGCAATGAAAAAGGCCCACTTTATGGCCGAGCATTGTCAGGATCAAACATTGAAACAAGAACTCAATCAAGTGGGTCAAATGCACCATCAGCATTACACACAAATACTTCAACATTTAGGCAGCTCAGGGCAAGGCCAGTCTTCTGGCTTTATGCAATAGGAGGTAACAGACATGGAACAGCAAAACCAACAAAAAATCGGGAATCCACAAACGCCGGTTCCAACAACGACAAACATGAACGATCGCGACTTTGTCACAGACCTTTTGTCGACTGAAAAATATATGACAAGCGGATATAACACAGCGCTCAATGAATTCAGCCATGAATCTCTTTACCAAGATATTCAGCGAATTGCGCTAGAAACACAAAAAACGCAAAGACATTTATATGATGTCATGTTCAAATATGGCTGGTACTCTGTCGAAGCCGCTGACCAGCAGAAGCTCCAGCAGGCACATCAAAAATTCCAGCAAACACTGACTGATCAATCACCGTACGGATCATCACCCATGTCATAAAGAAAAACTGCCAGCTCGTACTGGCAGTTTTTTAACGGTCTTTATTCGCACGATGAGCTTCATTTAATTGCTTGATCCGCTGAATCGTTTCTTTGATGTCTTTTTTTGCCTCTGGATACATGTCATTAAAATGCTTGGCTAAAGGTGGCATGCTTTTGGCAATATGAGAATAGATGATCCACTGCGTGACATCTCTTTTCAGTTCCTCATTCGTTTCACCAAGCAGCAGCTCTGTATATTTATCAAGCAGGCCTTCGAGCTTTTCATCTAATTCATTTCCCATTGGTATTCCGCTCCTTTTTTCAGAAAAAAGCCTGACTCTGCGTGTAACAGATGTCAGGCTTTTCACATACGATTATCTTGCAGCAAGAAATGTCTCAGCTTGTGCCTGTTGGACAATACAGCGTCCTCTGCCGTGCGGGATACATAACGGTGTTCCGAATAAAGGATCTGTTGTGACTTGGCAGTTCATATCAAAGACATTTTTCACAAGATCACAGTTAATGACAGTTTCCGGTCTTCCTTCTGCATAAATCGACTTGTCTTTAATGGCCACAAGGTGATGCGCATATCTGCAAGCGAGATTAAGGTCATGCAGAACCATGACAATCGTGCGCTGCTCTTTTTCATTTAAATCAAAAAGAAGATCCAGGATTTCAATTTGGTGCGTCATGTCTAAATACGTTGTTGGCTCATCTAATAGAATAATATCCGTCTCCTGTGCCAATGTCATCGCAATCCATGCACGCTGCCTTTGTCCACCTGATAATGAATCAACCGTTCGATCAGCAAGATCTTCCATCTTCGTTGACTTTAGTGCGCGATTAACCGCTTCTTCATCTTGCTTTGACCATTGCTTCAGCCAATTTTGATAAGGATATCGCCCTTGCTTGACGAGCTGATGCACCGTTAATCCTTCTGGCGCTTCCGGTCCTTGCGGAAGAATGGCGAGCTGTTTCGCCACTTCCTTTGTTGGTAATTTGGCAATGGAATGACCTTCAAGCAGGACAGAACCACCCATTGGCTTCATGAGACGGGCCAAAGAGCGAAGTAGCGTGGATTTACCGCATCCATTACTGCCAATAAATACTGTGATTTCACCCTTAGGGATCGATACATTTAGTTCGTCTATGATCATTGTTTCTCCGTAACCTAAGCTTAAACCTTCAGTAGAAATGGCACTCATTCCGCTCAAACGCTCCTTTTCTCATCCAAATTTTTTATATTGAATATCGTCTATGTAGACGTCAAAGATCACTTATCTCAATTTAGTGTATCAGATTTAAGTGATCTTGAAAATCATTTTCAATTAAAAAATGAGAAAGTCTCGTTTACTTTTTCTTTTCGAATGAACGTTTTGTCCCATCTTCGAGCTTGATATCGACTCGTATCCGCTGATAATCATCATCTAAATTAAAAGCAGATAATAATTCATTGACATATGTTTCATTCAGCTTTGCACTAGGAATCGACATATCATTGAGCTTCATCTTCATTTCACGTAAAGCTTCTTCTCCTTCATAGCGGACACCATTCATATGATCTCGAATGAGTGCTTCTTCTCTTCCACCTGCTTGACGATAGGTAGCTTCATATAATTCGCTTTTTTGTCCATATTGTACGTGCAATTGCAAATGCTGAAATGGCAGTTCCTTCATTTGAACAGCGGACAGACTTTCAGCTTCTGCTTCATGTGAATGTTGTATTGGTTCGATTGAACGACAGCCAGACAGCATAAAGAACAGCACTCCTAGCAGTCCCGCCTTCTTCCAGCACATCATGTATTTCCTCCTATTTTATAGCATCGTTTTTTATTCTTCTCCAAGCCCCTTTTCGTTATTCAATAAAACAGCAGACTATGGTAGATTAAAACAAAAAGGAGAACCGGATGATGAATAAAACAGCCATTGTGACTGGTGCCAACAGCGGTTTCGGAAAGCTCATCACACTGCGCCTCGCTCAGCAAGGGTACACTGTGATTGCTGGCGTAAGACAGGAAACCAATGCGAAAAAGCTTGCCGAAGAAGTAAAGAACGCCGCTTTATCCGAATCGATACATATTGAAGCATTAGATGTGACAGATACACAGTCCATTCAAGCATTTCAAAAAAGGCTTAATGCCTATGCTCCGATTCACCTGCTTGTGAACAATGCAGGAACGGCCTATGCTGGTTTTGCTGAAGAAGTGCCTGTTGATCAGTACCGAGAGCAATTTGAAGTGAATGTCTTTGGTGTGATGGAAATGACACAAGCAGTCCTTCCGTTGATGACGAGCGGTGCAAAAATATTGAATATGAGCAGTATCAGCGGACTCATGGGAATGCCCGCACTCTCTCCATATGTATCGTCAAAGTTTGCGCTAGAGGGCTATACAGAGAGTTTGCGAATTGAGCTGGCTGCGTTTGGCATTCAGGCCGCTTTGATTGAGCCGGGTTCTTTCCAAACGAACATTTGGAACACCTCCATGAATGAGCAAATGACGCCGCCTGCAGAAGGTTCTAAATACACAGCTATTTATCAAAAGATGATGTCCTATATAGAGGCGCAAAAAAACAACTATGGAGATCCCGGCGAAGTTGCAGAGCTTGTGGTTTCGCTTGCAGAGAAGAAGCGGCTAAAAAAGCTAAGGTATCTTGTCGGGAAAGGTGTTCGGCTTTCATTCATAGCAAAGCAGCTCTTGCCTTGGAATGTATGGGAAAACATTATTTTACGGACACTATCCTCAAAAAAATAGGCACAAAAAAACAGGTGGATCGATTATCCACCTGTCAGCGTGTAGACAAACCTTCGCATTCTTTGTCAGTCCTGCGTGCTGGTGCTCACGAATGTCAAATTCGCTCCGCGCCAGTACTCGTCCTTCCTAGATTTCAAAGGTTTTCTATCACGCTGAAAAAAAGAAGACAAAGGGCTAAAATAAAGTTCATTTTAGCCCTTTGTCAACAATCTAACAGGTGGATCGTTTATCCACCTGTTTTCTTTTATTCGTTATCAGACTGCCCAAGGGTAATATCAAGATTTTTGTTCTTTCCATCACGGATGACAGTCATTGTCGTTTTATCGCCAATTTTTGTTTCTTTATAAAGGATTTCTTTCAGTTGTGAGCTATTCGCTACATCTTTTCCTTTGAACTTGATGATGACATCTCCAGACTTCAAGCCTGCTTTTTGTGCAGGAGATCCTTTAGAAACATCTTTTACATAGATGCCTTTACCGATTTGTTTATCAAATAGGCCAAGTGTATTTTCCTGATACGTTTCAGGCACTTGCTCAAGGTCAATCATTTGTACGCCAAGGTAAGGACGTTCGACTTTTCCATTTTTCAACAGCTGATCTACGATCGGTTTTACATCGTTACTTGGGATCGCAAATCCGAGTGATTCTACTCCGCTTTCGCTAATTTTCAAGCTGTTGATACCGATGACTTGACCGTCTGTATTGATCAGTGGACCGCCACTGTTTCCAGGGTTAATGGCAGCATCTGTTTGAAGCACATTCATCTCAACGGTTCCAGATGATGTATTGGCTTCAACGGTACGATCGAGACCACTAATAATCCCTTCTGTTACTGTACCAGAGAACTGCGCACCGAGCGGGTTCCCGATTGCGATGACTTTGTCTCCAGCACGAAGCTTAGAAGAATCTCCAAAACTTGCAACTTTATCAATGCCGTCAGCATTTATTTCCACGACAGCTAAATCTGTCATTACGTCACTGCCGACAAGCTTGGCATCTTTTGTTTTCCCATCGTATAGTGTGACCTTTAATTTATTGGCACCCTCGACTACATGGTTATTTGTGATAATGTATGCTTTTTTTCCATCTTTTTTGAAGATGACACCAGAACCCGTTCCAGCTTCTGCTTCAGTTGAATCACCGCTAAGACCGAACGAGTTTTGTGTAGATTGATAGTTTGAGACCCCTACAATCGTCGGCTCTAAATCTTCTACCATATCAGCAACATTCGTCGCATTGGTGATTTGTTTTGTTGAGAAATTTTCAGATGAAGCCGGTTCGCTTGATGCTGTTTGGGTTTGAGTGTTTGCCGCTGTATCTTGTGACTGCGGTAAAAGCGGTGTAATGCCAAGCACAAGACCGCCGCCAATAATCCCTCCAAGAATCGGACTTAGCCATGCAGCCTTTCGTTTTTTCTCCTTTTTAGACGAACGGTCATCAATCACTTGAGGAGACCCATTTGTCACCCTCTCCTGAGAGGCAGATGCTTCGTTTTCATGATGGTGAAAAACGAGTTCTTTCTCTTTTTCTGGTTCTTCTATTTGTTTCTCATTCTCTTGATGTGTGTGTTCTTGATCATTCATCTTTTTCTCTTCATCTTCTCTTCGGAAATCCATCGCTTGCACTCCTTTGCATCATTTTCATGAAATGCTTCATTCATATGTCTAGACAGGACTCATGTCCCCTTAATGGCAATATCATTGAAAAATTCTTTATGACAATATGTCAAATTATATAATACTTATTCATAGAAAAAAAGCAAGGTGTGCACATTGGTGAAAAGCACCTATTGATTAGCCTTTTGTCTATGCCCTTTTTTCCCTTGAGCTTATCATAAACAAACATTATGGGATAATGATGAGAAGAATATGTGAAATTGTGAAAAAAGCGTGTGATTGTTGACATGCCGCCTTTGTAACCCGTTATAATGACGTTGAGAGGATGTGGAAGACTTTGTCGTACACCATTTATTTAGTTGAAGATGAGCAGAATTTAAATGAACTGTTAACCAAATATTTAGAGAGTGAAAATTGGAATGTGTCCTCTTTTTTAACCGGAGAAGCGGCACGCGAAGCAATGAACAAGCCCCCGCATCTATGGATTTTAGATATTATGCTGCCTGATACGGACGGCTACACACTCATTAAAGAAATCAAAGCAGCCTCGCCTGACGTACCGGTCATTTTTATTTCGGCACGTGATGCAGATATTGATCGTGTGCTTGGCTTAGAACTCGGGAGCAGTGATTATATTGCGAAACCCTTTCTTCCGCGCGAGCTGATCATCCGCGTGCAAAAGCTGCTGGAGCTTGTATATAAAAACAGTGACACACCTCAGCAAAGCGTCACACCCGTTTCTTCCTATATCATTCATGAGGACGTAAGAGAGGTGTATGAAGGAGATCAGCTGATTAATTTAACGTCTAAGGAATTTGATTTGCTGCTCTTATTTACCCATCATCAAGGACATGCCTTTTCCCGGGAAGATATCCTCGTCAAGATCTGGGGGCACGATTACTTCGGGACAGATCGTGTGGTCGATGATCTTGTCAGACGGCTGCGAAAAAAAATGCCTGACTTAAAAGTCGAGACCATTTATGGATTTGGCTATAGGATGCTAAAGGGATGAAGAACAAACCACTCGCTTTTCAAATCTGGGTTGTCATCTCTGGCATTTTACTCACCATCTCGATTGTCCTGATCATTTTATTTTCAAATACATTACGCAGCTTTTTTACGAATGAAATTTATAAAAACATCGAAAACGAGCAGCAAGTGTTAACAGAATACCCTCTGAATCGAGACGGCTCACCAAAGTCGACACCAGAAAACCGATCGGTTCAGCACATTCTGATTCCGTCAGATGAATTAAATCAAATGGCTCAGTTTTTCCCGCATGCCTTTATTGAAAAAGTGCAGTCCTTTGTTAAAAAACAAAAAAGCGCAACAAAACGCTATTCTGAAGAAGTGAATGGTCAGCATATCTTTTTTGTGATCAAAAAAGTCTCAACAGGCAATACACAATATATTCTCTTGTCATATGCACCCGATTCTTATCGAGATGACTTGTCCTTTACACTGTTTAAACAGCTGATTTTCATCTTAGGAACGGTTATTTTACTAAGCTGGATTCCATCGATTTGGCTCGCCCGCTACTTATCACGTCCAATCGTCGCGTTTGAAAAGCACGTCAAACGCATTGCACAAGAAGACTGGGACGATCCTGTGATGGTTGACCGGCAAGATGAAATTGGCAAACTGGGGCATACGATTGAAGAAATGAGACAAAAGCTCATTCAAAAGGATGAAACAGAACGAACGCTTTTGCAAAATATATCACACGACTTAAAAACACCTGTGATGGTCATCCGCGGTTATACGCAGTCTATTAAAGATGGAATTTTCCCTAAAGGAGATCTTGAACAAACGGTGGAAGTGATTGAAGGCGAAGCGGAAAAGCTTGAGAAGAAAATCAAAGATTTGCTGTATTTAACAAAGCTTGATTATTTATCAAAACAACATCCGGCGCATTCTCCCTTCCTTGTGAGTAATACAATGCTGGAAGTGGTTGACCGTTTACGCTGGTCGAAAAATGAATTGCAGTGGAACGTGGACTTAGATGATGAGGCTGCACTTGAAGGCGATCCAGAACAATGGAGCAAATTATTTGAAAATGTATTAGAAAATCAACTTCGCTACGCAAAAAATAAAATTGATATTCATATGAAGCAGGAAGAGGATCAAATTCGCATCGTCATTCGTAATGATGGCCCTCCAATTGAAGAACACATGCTATCCAGCCTATACGAACCTTTTAGTAAGGGAAAAAAGGGCGAATTCGGCATTGGATTAAGCATTGTCAAACGAATTCTTTCGATGCATCAAGCGTCCATATCAATTGAAAATGATGAACTAGGTGTACGCTATACGATCACTGTTCCAAAGAAGAGGCTGTAGGTTTTACACCGCAGTCTTTTTTTAGATGAATGAATACCCATTGAAATCACGGTATGTGGCTTTGATCTTCTTGCCAGCTTGATACATCCATTTCTTTTCAATGGTTGTCTCTTTCGGCATTTTGACTTTTTCTACTTGAATTCCTTTTGCTTTCAAGCGTCTAATCATATCATCAATTTCTCTCATGGAACATCATCCTTTCACATTTTTTGACCGGTTGGTCACCTTACTTTATAATATAAAGAATTACACTGTAAAAAACAAGTTACAATCTGATTAATTTTTGAAAAGTTTTGTCGTTTATGACCGATAAGTCACATCTCTTTGCGCACGTTTCCTAAGACATTTGTCGCTCGGTAAGAAAGGATGACATTCATATTGAAAAAGAAAGAAAAAATGATTATTGAGGCTGGTATGAAGTTATTTGCCAGCAAAGGCTATAATACAACGTCTGTTCAGGAAATTGCGGATGAATGCCACATGTCAAAGGGTGCGTTTTACCTTTATTTCAAATCGAAGGAAGCACTACTTATTTCGATCTTGCATTACTATTACGATAAGGTATTTACCCGGATTCATGAGGTTCAAACAGAGGGCGGCACACCAAAAGAGGCCTACCGGAAACAGCTCACTGTCTATTACGATAATATTTTGCAGCAAAAAGATTTTATTAAAATGCAGCTAAGCGACAGGGCGCTCCCATTGAACGAAGAAACGCAACAGCTCGCAAAGCAAATTCGACTTGCGACGATTCAGTTGCACATTGATAACATTAAGCAAGTGTATGGAGATGCGGCCATTCCTTATATGGCTGATCTATGTTTAACGATTGAGGGCATGAGTCACGTTTACTTTGAGCTTGCCATTTTATATGATTTTCAGCTCGAAGCAGAGGAGCTTGCCGCAACAATGATTCACCGTATCGATGATCTAATGGGCGGTATGATGAAGCGCAATGACCATCCACTCATTTCTGTGGACCAAGCAAGCGACTGGTTCGGCCCGATTTATGAACGATCATTTGACCCGCTCACAGAATCTCTATTAAAAGAATTAAGAGAGCTGGCAGAAGCACATTATGAAGTGAAAGACGAGCCAGATTTATTTGAAGCGCTTGGCATTTTAGAAAACGAGTTAAACAAACAAAAACCAAGACAAGTCATCGTCAAAGGCATGCTTTATCAATTGAAATTATACACACCGCTTCAGCCGGTCTCCGGCTCCTTATTACGCATTCTAAAAGAAGATCATTTATAAAACCCAGGGCTTGCTTGCCCTGGGTTTATGATTGTGACAAACAATCAAACTTCTTTTCTGTGATTTCAGGAAGTTTCCATAAAAAAACCAGAGGCACAGAGGCCTCTGGTGTCTTATTTTGCTTTCGGTGTCACCATTTCTTCTGGTTTCACAAACTCTTCAAACTGCTCTTCTGTTAATAATTCTAATTGAAGGGCAGCTTCTTTTAGCGTTAATCCTTCTTTGTGCGCAAGCTTCGCAATTTTCGCTGCATTTTCATATCCGATGTGCGGGTTGAGTGCCGTCACAAGCATCAATGAATTGTTTAGGTTTTTCTCGATCGTTTCTAGGTTTGGTTCAATTCCAACGGCACACTTGTCATGGAATGAGTTCATACCATCAGCAAGCAATTCAACTGACTGCAAGAAGTTATAGATGATGACCGGCTTAAATACGTTCAGCTCGAAGTTTCCTTGGCTTGCGGCAAAACCGATTGTTGCATCATTCCCCATGATTTGTGCGGCAATCATTGTTAAAGCTTCACTTTGAGTTGGGTTGACTTTTCCTGGCATAATGGAGCTGCCTGGCTCATTTTCAGGAATGATCAATTCACCAATTCCGCAACGAGGACCACTTGCAAGCCATCTCACATCATTGGCAATTTTCATTAAGTCAGCTGCAAGTGCTTTAAGCGCACCGTGTGCATATGTGATTTCATCATGGCTTGTCAGCGCATGGAATTTGTTTGGTGAAGAATTGAACGTTTGACCTGTTAACTGGCTGATTTCTTCTGCCACGTATTTACCAAACTCAGGATGTGCGTTAATTCCCGTACCAACAGCTGTTCCGCCAATGGCAAGTTCTCTCATTTTTTCAGTAGATTCTAAAATCATTTCTTTTGAACGATCAAGCATGTACACCCAGCCGCTAATCTCTTGGCCCACTGTAAGAGGTGTTGCATCTTGCAAATGCGTACGGCCAATTTTCACGATCTCTTGGTATGCTTTTGCTTTCTCATCAAGCGTCGCTCTTAACTGGTCAATCGCAGGCAATAGCTTTTTGTACACAGCTAAAACAGCTGCCACGTGCATAGCCGTTGGGAATGTATCATTTGAGCTTTGGCTACGGTTGACATCGTCATTCGGGTGAATGCTGAATTCACTATTTTTATCTTTCAAGTAAGCAGTTGCTCTATTTGCAACGACTTCGTTCATGTTCATGTTACTTTGTGTTCCACTTCCTGTTTGCCATACAACAAGCGGGAAATGCTCGTCATACTTACCACTGATGATGTCATCACATACAGCAGCAATCGCTTCAGCTTTTTCACTTTCTAAGTTGCCAAGACGTTCGTTCGCAATCGCTGTGCTACGTTTCAAAATTGCAAACGCATTCACAACTTCCTTTGGCATTTTCTCAGAACCGATTTTGAAATTTTCTTTACTTCGTTGTGTTTGTGCACCCCAGAACTTGTCCTGTGGCACCTTGATTTCGCCCATTGTATCTTTTTCGATTCTAAATTCTGTCATTATGTATCCCTCCATAGCTTCATCACTCAACTCTATTCTATACAAAAAACGAAAATCCTTTAAGCGTTTTCAATTAAAATTTTATCTTTATTTTAATTTTAGTTCAATATAAACACGAACATCTTTGGAATATTTGTATTTTGGATTTGTTTTTCCGTAATCTTTTGACGTATAGGTCACCTCATAATGCTTGTCAAACGACTGTAGAATACGGTCGATCTCCTCTTTTGTTCCTGCTAAACGAATTTGCGCCATCTTCTTTCCTCCAACACCGTGATTCTTTCATATACCACAAAATAATGTAACACAGAATATTGTTTTTTCAAGCAGGTAATGCTAAGAAAAAGAAATTGAGGCGGGTGATCCATTTGAATCAAACTCCATTGAAAGAGCACTTATACGATAATCTCTCTGTCATTCTCCCTCAGTTAAAGGACATGGATGATTTGATCCATGAGAAAAAAACATTGCCTCATGGACAGGTTGTCTACTATTTATACATTAATGAAATGAACGAAACGATGCAGATTCAAACCTTCTTAAAGCTGCTATTGCAAGATCATGCCTCTCTGACAAAAGAGAAGCTAGAATCCAATTTATCGATGATGACTACCCGTACGGTGAAAACCTCTGAAGAACTAGTAGATGCTATTTTCCAAGGACATTGTGTCGTACTGATTAATGGATTTCAGCATGCTTATATTTTAGAAACACACGGAACGAAGAAACGTAATTTAGGAGATGCTACATCTGAAACCGTCGTAAGAGGACCAAAAATTGGTTTCATTGAAGATATCAACACGAACTTAGCTCTCGTCAGACAGCGTTTGAAAAACCCTGATCTCAAAACAGTAGATATGAAAATCGGCGAAAAGAAATACACCCAAGTATCGATCATGTACATTGATGGTATCGTTGAGCCCTCTGTTTTAAAAGAGGTAAAAAAGCGTCTCAAACAAGTCACCATAGATGATATTCAAGACTCAGGCGTTCTTGAGGAGCTGATTGAAGACAATGTGTATTCTCCTTTTCCGCAAATTCAAAACACAGAACGGCCTGATAAAGTGGCATCTGCTTTAAACAATGGACGCGTCGCCATCTTTGTTGATCATTCGCCTTTTATCTTAATTGTGCCTGCTTCTCTCGCGACGATTATGCAATCACCTGATGATTATTATGAAAGATGGATCGCCGCCTCTCTGATTCGTTTGCTGCGTTTTACGTCCATCTTTCTCACATTGTTTTTATCGGCCATCTATATTGCCCTTGTGTCCTTCCAGCAAGGTCTATTGCCCACAACTTTAGCTATTTCCATCTCAAGCACACGAGAGAATGTCCCCTTTCCTCCTATTGTGGAAGCACTCATCATGGAAATGACCATTGAGCTGCTGCGGGAAGCCGGGTTAAGACTGCCTAATCCACTTGGACAAACAATCGGACTTGTGGGCGGTGTTGTCATTGGGCAGGCAGCCGTACAAGCCCATATCGTCAGCTCCATTATGGTCATTATTGTCAGCGTCATTGCACTTGCATCCTTTACCTTTCCTCAATATGGGATGGGGATATCATTTCGTGTCCTTCGCTTTGTGTCCATGTTTGCTGCAGCTGCATTCGGTTTATATGGACTTGTCCTGTTTATGCTCGTCTTACTCACTCATTTGACAAGACAAAAAAGCTTTGGCATCCCATATTTTTCACCAGATTTTGTGTTCAGTTATAAAAATGAGGACAATTCCATCATCAGATTGCCTTTGAAAAATCAAAAGAAAGGGGAACGACATGGTCAATCATAAAGAGTCGATCACAAGCTATCAGGCAAGTGCCATTATCGCCAATACCACACTAGGCGCAAGTATGATGATTCTGCCAAGATCAATGGCTCAAGCTGCGCCTACACCTGACGGCTGGATTGCACTCTTACTCATGAGTGTGATATACATTGTGTTCATTTTTGTCAATGTGCTCATGATGAAAAAGGTCTCCTTTTCTTCCTACTATGACTATACAAAAGAAGGACTTGGGAAATGGATTGGCTCACTTGCCAACCTGTTGATTATTATTTACTTTCTCGGCGTTGCCAGCTATGAAGTACGAGCCATGTCTGAGATGGTGAAATTCTTTCTACTTCAAAACACCCCTGTAGCCGTGACGATGATCAGTTTTATTTTGGTTGGTTTTTACCTTGTGATTGGGGGGATTGGAGATTTTGCCCGGCTGTGCCCTTTTTTTCTGATTGTCACACTCATCATCTTATTTGTAGCCTACGGACTTAGTGTACAAGAGTTTAAGCTCGATAACCTACGGCCAGTTTTAGGAGAGGGCATTTCCCCTGTTTTCAATTCCTTGAATGCTTCGGCCATTTCGTTTGTCGGCATTGAAATGATGCTTTTCATGCCTGCCTATATGAATACGCAAAAACACACTTTTGCATATGGCTCCATCGGCTTTTTGATTCCTGCGATCATCTATATTTTCACCTATATTCTTGTGGTTGGTGCGCTCACGGTGAAAGAAACGGCGACTCTGACGTGGCCGACCATTGCCTTATTTCAATCATTTGATATTCAGGGGATTTTTATTGAACGGATTGAATCCTTTTTGCTGATTGTTTGGCTTGTCCAGCTTTATACGAGCTTTGTAGGATATACGTTTTTTGCTACGATAGGAGTCATCAAATTGACTAAATTCCCTAAAAAAATCGCGCTCGCCTTGATGGGCATTGTGATCTTCTTTGCCGCTCTTTTCCCAAAAGATGTTGATACGGTCCGAGACTATTTAACCTACGTAAACAACTTGTTCTTTCTTCTATTTGGTATACTCCCGTTTCTTTTATTTATCATCGTATTTTTCAAAAGGAGGCGGAAAACAGCATGAAAAAGAAAGCGGTTCTTGCGCTCTTCTCACTGATTCTATTATGCGGGTGCTGGGATAGTACAAATATCGAGGAGCTCAACATGGCAATTGGATTTGCTGTAGATAAAGGAGATGACGGACATAAATTGAAGCTGTCTATGCAGGTGCTCGTTCCGCAAAAAATTGAGCAAGAATCAAGCGTGAAAGATCCGACGAAGATTATTGAGACAAGCGGTGATTCCATACACCAAATTTTTCGTACAACGGCCCTAAAAACACACCGCATTTTTGCTCAGCAGCTGAGGGTTTATTTGTTTTCTCAAGACCTTATCAATGAAAATAATTTCGATTTGGTCATCAATCAATTCATTCGGGACAATGAAACACGAAGAGGAAGCCTTGTCTTTATGGCCTCTGAGAAGCCTGGAGATATGCTGAAAATCAATGACGACGGCCAGCCTGCCGCTTCCACCTTATACGATATTTCTTCGAATACAAAAACAACCATTCGTATGTTCAAGCCCGTTTCCTTAGGAGATATTTCTTCTGCTATGCAAAACAACGTATCCTTTGCCATTCCGAAAGTCAGTGTCAGTCAGGGCAAATTAATGCTGGATGGTGCCTCGATTATTCAGAACAAACGATTTCTCACCAACATCTCTCCTTTAGCGGTGCAGTCCTACAACCTGCTGACTGGAGATGCAACAGGCGGAGTGATTGAATTCCAATATGAACATAGCATTTATTCTTTTGAGATCTTTAAAATCAAACACAACATTGACACCCATAAAACAGCCAGTGGCAAATATGAATTTGATGTGTCAGTGGAGCTTGATGGAAGATTGTCTGAGGATTGGAATGAACGGGAAAATTCATTTAATGAAAAATACCTCCAAGAAATTGAGAAAGTCGTGGCACATCGACTTGAGGAAAATGTAAAAGATTTTATCGGGGAATTACAGCATGAGATCAAAGCAGATATTTGTGGATTTTATCAAAAAGCGAGTATTGCCTATCCGAAGGAATTCCGAAAAGAAGCAAAACATTGGGATGACATTTTTAGTGAATCGGATATTCGTTACAAGGTAAATGTGAAAATCCGTGACTTCGGGACTAAGGGCGCAACACAATCCTGATAGAGTATGTTAAAATGGTAAGAAAAAAAGGGTGTCAATCATGAAACGAGCTTTACTTTCGGCCGGCATTCTATTTTTGATTCTAGGAATACTTCTGTTAGTCGTGGTATTCATGCAATCAAAAGAAGATTTCTTCATTGAAGCCGACAGCTTTTCAAGCACATTTTTGATCGTGATTTATTATGGACAAACCCCTGCGCTCCTTCTGATTGGAGGCGGTTTATTTGTTGGACTTTCACAGATCATTGATTTGCAAGAGAAAAAAGCGGCAGTGGCAAAGGAAAGCGTCAAACTGCTTTCCGAGATGAAGAAAACCCTGGAAGACAAATCGGCCGAGGAGCAGGAGGCTTTTCCAGTTCCTGAGCTCCATCAACTATCCGAACGTCCAATCACAGGACAGAAGGACTAATTTTGCGCATGTTCCAGCAGCTTTCATTTGAAAGCTGTTTTTTTATTGAATCAGCTTATGGCGATGTGCATACACGGCTGCTTGTGTGCGGTCTTCTACATCAAGCTTGGAAAGAATGTTGGTAATATGCGTCTTGACTGTTTTGATGGTAATAAACAATTCCTCAGCAATGACCTTATTCGATTTCCCATCGGCAATCAGCTTTAATATTTCCATTTCTCTTGCGGTTAACGAATCGTGTAAAATGGACCCATTTGATGAATGGCGGAGTTTGTTCATGACCTTTCCAGCTACTTTTGATTCAAGTCTTGGTTCGCCGATACTCGCAGACCTGATGGCATCAGCAATTTCTCCTGCTTTCGATGTTTTTAAAAGATAGCTTAAAGCACCAGCCTCAATCACTGGATACACTTTATCATCATCAATAAAGCTCGTCAGTACAATAATCCGGGCATCCTCTATTTCCTGACAAATTCTTTTCGTTGCTTCGATGCCATCCATGCCTTCCATGACAAGGTCCATTAAAATCACGTCTGGCTTTAATTCAACCGCTAGTTCTACACCTTTTTGTCCATCTGACGCTTCACCGATGACTTCAATATCCGCCTGTGCCTCTAAAAAAGCAGCAAGACCCATTCTCACCATTTCGTGATCGTCAATTAAAAGCACTCGAATCATCGAACGTTCTCTCCTTTTCCTTCATCAAAAATGGGAACCTTCACATCAATTTGTGTGCCTTTTCCCTCAAATGACATAATCTCTGCGACACCGCCTACTTCACTTGTTCTTTCTCGTATCGATTCAAGTCCGTAGGAAGCAGTCTTCACATGATCTGTTTGAAAACCAATCCCGTTATCAATTATTTTCAGCTGAACTTGACGGTTTCGAATGAGCAGACGCACTGTCACCTTTGTCGCCTTTGCATGCCTAAACACATTGGAAAGGGCTTCTTGCACAATTCGGAACAGATGGTCCTCCACCCCTTTAGACAGCGGAGCATCATCTTCTATTTCCCAATCAATATCAATTGGCTGCTTTGCCTGAAATTCATTGAGTAGCTCAATCAAGCCTTTTTTCAAGTCTTTTCCTTCAAGGGTGATCGGTCTTAAATGCAGAAGGAGTGCACGCATCTCATTTTGTGCATCGCCAGCCATTCGTTCCACAAGACGCATTTGCTTTAAAATCTTTTCATCCTTTTCCTTCATCCCTTCAAGAATCGCAGACGTCATCATCGAAATGGCGAATAGCTGCTGGCTGACTGCATCATGCAGCTCACGCGCTAGACGCTGACGCTCTTCTGAGACAACCGATTTTTTCATTTGAACCTGCCATTCAGCTCGCTCATTTGAGAGCTTTTGTAAGGAGGCTACTTGCCCTTCCACTCGTTTCGCCATTTCATTTAATTGATCTGCCGCCAAACCAATTTCATCATCACCTAGAGAAGGCAGTCTATAGGCAAAATTCCCATTTTCAAACTTCAAAATCGACTCTACAAGCTGATCCAGCCGCTTCTTATGCTGATAGCCAAACACATGCCCCGCTGATACACCAATGGCGAGACTAATAATGAGCAAAATACAAAAAAACGGGATGCCGAACCACCGCGTAGACAGCAAAATCATGGGATCAAGCTGATAATAAAAAAACATCGGGAGTGTCGTCATGATGACAACACCAAGCGAGATACCGACTGCAAGACGAACAGATTGCCACTGGATGCCTAAATGCAGTTTCCTCATAAGTACCTCACATCCACATCCCCAATCAGGAGAGAAATGGAGATTTTCACTTTTCGCTTGCTCTCATCATAATCATTTGTCATGACATACACTTTACTGCCGAACCCACTTCTTTTTTCATCAATGATTTTCATATCACCAATTGCAGCCGAAGCACTCACACATACTTCAATATCCTGAGGTACATAAATATCGACATCTCCAATGAGCCCACTAATGACGATCGTGCTCTCTTCCTCAGCAATAATCGCCTTTGATAAGTCGATTTTGACATCGCCAATAAAACCTGAAATGGTCAAATCACTTAATTGAAATGGTTTTTTCATCAGCCTGACTTCACCGATAAAGAAATCATGTTCTTTGCGCGGCTTTGCCTGGCTTTTTGTTTTCTTCTGATCGCCCTCTTTTTCAAGATTGACTTTCAGTGAAGGCTTTCCATCGTCTGATGAATCCTTTTTATCGACATCAAAAACAGGTTTGTTTTTCAATAAACGATAGCCCGCATAGATCAAAAAGGCAGCAAATAAATACCCAGTCAAACTAAACGTGATATTTAGTAGAAATTTCAAGAAGAGAAAGCCTGCAAAAATATAGGAAACCGAACCGAGCCAACGTTTAGATCGAGAGTGCAGCCAATAACCAAATAGAGCAAAAAACACTGGCCAAAATAGGTCTGCCCCAATCCCAATAATTTTGAGAAAAAGATTAATACCAAAAATCACCACAATGATGCCTAAAATTTGATTTCTAGAAAAACGCAGTTGACTCGCCTCCTTCCTTTTTTCGTTTGTTTACCGCAATTTTAAGTTTCCGCTTGTCATCTCAATATCGACTAAGTGTGTCCCTTTCCCATGCGTGCCTGTAAAACCTCGGCCTTCACTATCCGCTTGGTCAAAATCATACGAATGATCAATACGTCCACTCGTTTTTTTCACTTGAACTTTGAAATCTCCCTCATCTGGCAAGTTCAATTTCGCACTGCCTGATGTCATGTGAAAGTCGACTGGTGAATCAATTGTATCAAAGCTTGCTGTCAGCCTGCCGCTTGTCATGCCTAATTGCAGCTTTCCTTTTACATCTTGAATATCAGCACGACCAGAAGTGGCACCAATATCACTTTCCTTCGCATCAATATGAGACACTGAAAGTCTGCCAGAAGTCGCTTTGATTTCCACACGATTTGCTGAGAAGTTCTCAGCTGTGAGGTTTCCGCTCGTTGATTTGAGCGTCACATCTTGAAGAGACAGCTTTCCTTCGCCATTTACTTCGCTCACGCCGATTCCACCTGTTATTTTCACATCTTTATGATAATCTGTTGGAATTTTGACTAAGAGTTCTCCTTTTTCAAATGCAGAGAAAAACAAAAATCCTTTATTTTCAGCACGGACTTTGAATGTTCCGCCTGTTTGTTCAGCATACATTTTCCCTTTTCCATTCACAACCATCACAGAAATATCCGAACGATCTTCCGGCTCCACCTTGATGCGAAATCCAGAAAGAGAGATATCTAATTGTTCAACCTCATCCTTTTTCGCTGAAGCTGTTGTGACCGCTTTATCACGAGAAAAGCTCAAATGAAAGAGATCTCCATTTTTGAAAAGCATCCCAATCATCAAAAAAACACCAACAAGTATACAAATTAGACCAATGAACCGTTTCATTTATATCATCCCTTTATCCTTTGACCTTTTTATTATAAGGAAAAGCGAAACAGAAAGAAATCAAATAACGGAAGAAAAATCCTGTTTTTCTTCCGTTTTGACACATTTCCATTAGTTTGCCGGCTGTTTCTCAAGCTGCTTTGATCGTTGAAGCTTTTGCCATTCCTTTTCAACCTCATCAGCGTAATCAAGATGAGCATATGCACCCTGATCAGCAAATTGTGCATAGCTGCCCGCTTTTGTCTCCATTTCCTCTATACGGTTCTCCATGCGTAGAAATTCTTTATAAGCACTTTCACTATCAACTTTATTCATAGATTCATTCATATGCTGCTTTGCCTGTGCGGCATTGGCTCTTGCAATCAGCGCTTGCTTCTTGTCTTTAACATCACGCAGCTTTGTTTCTAGATGCTGCAACTGTTCTTTCAGCTCTTTCAGCTGTTTAACAGATTGCTGATAGGCATCTTGATATTCATTGTGCTTTTCTTCAAAATACTTCATTTCAGTCAGTGCTTTCCGTGCAAGTTCTTCTTCTCCTGCATGAAACGCCAGCTCCGCCTGTTTCTTTCGCTTATCAGCAAATGCTTCTGTCTCTTCTGCTTTTCTCAAGAAACCTTGCTGAATGGTTTGCTGTTTGATAATCGCATGTTTCGCTTTGGCAATATCGTCCTCCATATCACGAACATATTGATTCAGCATGACACGCGGATTCTCCAATTTATCTAAACCTTCATTGACTGTTGCAACAAACATATCACGTACTCTTCTTAATACCATTTCATATTCCTCCCTTTATTTTTTCTTTAAAAAGTCTTCCCATTCTTGATCAAATGTCGTGTGCATGGGTTCTTCCATGTTCGGTGCCGTGTTTGGCTCCATATATGTTGTTCTGCCGGATGATTCCTTAGCAGATTCACCATTGATCATCTTCCAGCCAAAGTAGAGAAGTACTCCAGCAAATGCGATTCCGAGTAAAAATGGCAGCGACTGTGCGACGAGCAATACACCGATAATAGTGAGTATGACCCCTGTTGTTTTACTGCCTTTATCATATTTTTTGACACCTACATAAATGAGCCACGCCCCAATCAAAGTCGGGATCAGCCCGCCCAATGAACCACCAAAGAAGATGGATAAACCGATGAACATCAGGATTGAACCGATGATGGTTTTACTTGTGATTTTCATCTTCATGCCTCCTTTCTTGCTCCTTGCTTTAACTATAGTCAAAAAAGGAAGCCGGCAAAACGTGTCGTAGATTGATCTTTGGTTGCGACCAGAGTCGTAACATGGCTCAGACTGAACGGTTGAATCTATAGAAAAAGCACTCTTCGACTAGAAGAGTGCTTTTCCTCATTTAGAACGAAACACGTCTGCACTTCGTTCATATTCAACATCCGCTTCACCAAGCCGATGATTCACAATACGGGCGGCAGCAAATAAATAATCGGATAGACGGTTCACATATGTGAGCGTAACTGCTGGAATTTCCTCCTGCTTTGCGAGTGTCACAATATGCCGCTCGGCTCTCCTGACGACTGTTCGCGCTACATGTAAGAGGGCAGCACCTTCCTGGCCGCCAGGTAAAATAAATTTAGTCAGCGGCGCGGCTTCTTCTACATACACGTCCATTCGCTTTTCAAGGACTGTGACAGATTCTTCTTTTAACTTGCCTTCTTTCGGTGGTTTCACCGCTGCTAAATCACCGCCGCAGTCAAACAGTTCATGCTGAATGACCATCAGCTCAGATAGAATATCTTGAAACAATTCGCCATGCTGCCTTAAGTTTGCATGGGCTAGTCCAATCAAACTATTCGCCTCATCTAATGTACCGTACGCTTCTACTCTTGCGTCATCTTTATCAGCCCGCCCGCCAATCAAGCCTGTTTGACCTTGATCTCCGGTTTTTGTATAAAGTTTCATTGAGGTTCCCCCTTATCCATTGCTTGTTCCTTTTAGTATACCCTGAAGTGGAAAAGATGTATTTGTTTTATTATGAAACACTTTTATTCAAAACCTCTTCATTTCCACTTTATATGTTGAATGATGAAACATCACATTTTATAATAAATGAAAGCGCTTTTTAATTATGACAGATGGGTGGGATGATAGATGATTTTACAAAACAAAGTAGCAATCATTACAGGTGCAAGCAGAGGGATTGGCCGCGCCATTGCGGAGGCATTTGTCTCTGAAGGAGCTAAAGTGGTGCTGAACGGAACGAATGAAGTGCTATTGCAAGACGTTTGCTCCTCTCTGAATAAGGAAGAGACACGCGCTGTTTCTGTCGCTGGTGATGCTAGTTTACCAGCGACAGCTACCTCCCTCGTTGAGAAGGCAAAAAACCATTTTGGACAGATTGATATATTGGTCAACAATGCTGGGATCAATTTACGGAAATCAACAGTCGATACATCTGTTGATGAATGGAAAAGACTAATTGATATTAATTTGACGGGTACGTTTCTCATGTGTCAAGCAGTCATTCCTGACATGATCAAACAGCAAGGCGGGAAGATTGTCAACATGAGTTCAACTACTGGCAAAACCCCTCATCACAATGCATCACCCGCTTACGGCGTTTCAAAGGCAGGTATCAATTACTTAACGATGCATCTTGCCAAAGAATTAGCAGCACATCACATTCATGTAAATGCTGTCTGTCCTGGGCCAATTGAGACAGACATGAGCAAACAGTGGAGTGATGAATACCGTAGATCTGTTTTAGAAAGAATTCCTCTGAAAACAATTGGAACACCGCAGCAAGTCGCAAACGCCGTTACCTTTTTAGCCTCTGATCAGTCAGATTTCATCACAGGAGAAACCATCAATATGAATGGCGGAACGTATATGAACTAAATAAAGAGCCTCCATAGGAAGGCTCTCAGATTGTTGACAAAGGGTTAAAATGAACTTTATTTTAACCCTTTGTCTTCTTTTCAGCGTGATAGAAAACCTTTGCAGCCCTAGGAAGGACGAGCATCACCGAATGCGAGGGTTTGTCTACACGCTGAGAGCCTCCATTGGAAGGCTCTTTCTCTTTTACTATCGGTTCTCTCTCGTACCAGAAAGCATGATTGCCTGCCGAATGGCTTCTTCCATACTCGCAGAATCAGCCTTTCCTGTTCCTGCAATATCAAATGCCGTCCCATGATCGACACTTGTACGGATTATAGGCAATCCAACTGTAATGTTCACGCCTGATTCTAAGCCAAGCACCTTGATTGGTCCATGCCCTTGATCATGATACATCGCCACAACGATATCAAAGTCGCCTCTTGTCGCCCTAAAGAACAGTGTATCAGCTGGTAGCGGGCCAAATACTTGAACCCCTTCATCCTGTGCTCGTTCTACCGCTGGAATGATCTTCTCCTCTTCTTCTCCGTTTCCAAACAGACCATTCTCCCCGGCATGTGGATTAATCCCGCACACAGCAATTCTAGGTGCAGGGATACCAGACCGAACGAGGGTATCATGAGCCAGTTTAATCGTTGTGTATACACGCTCAGGATTGATTTTTAAGATGGCATCCATTAATCCGATATGTGTCGTCACATGCACCACTTTTAAATTAGGAGCTGCCAGCATCATGGCATAATCGTCCGTACCTGTCAGGTCAGCTAAAATTTCTGTATGCCCTGGATACATATGACCAGCCTTATGAAGTGCTTCCTTGTTTAACGGTGCTGTACAAATGCCGTCAATTCTACGGTCATTCGCAAGTGTAATGGCTTTTTCAAGATAGCGAAAAGCGGCATTCCCTGCTTCTTTTGAAATCTCTCCTACTGGAATATCACTTGTTAATAGATGAAGATCAAGACAAGGAACGGCACCAGCTTTTACTTGTTCCGCTTCCTCCGGTTCTTTAATACTGACAATCTCCACATCTGTATTCACAAAATCTTTCGCCCTATTTAATATATGGGTGTCTCCAATGACAAATAGAACGGCTTCTTCATGTAAACGGCTTTGCTGGAAGGCTTTTAAAATAATTTCAGGACCAACCCCAGAAGCATCTCCCATCGTTACAGCAATGATTGGTTTTGCCATTCGTCTACCCCCTCTATGTTTTTCAACACTTCAACCGCATGGAGCACAGAATCTTTTTGACCATATGCCCCTGCTTTTGTGACCGCATATACACTCGTATCAACGAGCCGCCCAAGCGGGATGCCGGGTTCAATTTCTTTCAACAGCTGAATCCCGCCTGCTCCAAGCTCATGGCATATCGCACGCGCCGTATCTCCACCAGTTAAAAAAAGGCGTTTCACCCCTGTTAATTCAACAATGTCTTTTGTGATCTTACCAAGACAGACAGATAAGGTACTTCCTACTTCTTGTCTTGTCATGCCATTCGCTTCACCGTATGCCAACATCTGTTCAACCATTTCTGGCCTTGCGTCTGTATAAAGGAGAATATCTTCATCCTGACGCATGAGCAGCTGATCCATGACTGATTTCCTTTCCCATGCTTCACGGCCGTTTAATACATTCAACGGGTTCACTTTCACCTCGAGACAATCGTGCTTTTCTCTTAAAAAAGCAAACTGCTCATTTGTTTTTTGAGAAGCACTTCCTGAAACGATGAGAACAGATTCATGCTTTTTTGCATGAGAAAGATTGCGGTGTTTCGCAACATAGGATGATAATGCGCCAGCGAGTCCAGCTGACCCAACCCAAAGCACTCTTTGATTGATCTTCATAAACAAATCAACGATCTGTGTTAAATCATGGTTCGTTTCTGCATCACACACAAACCATTGATGACCATGTTTTAATAAAGATGAAACGTCATGACTCGTTTCGTTTAGCTCTGAATAGATCGCTTGCTGCGAAAGATGTTTTGGCTTGATGTTTGTCTGCTCGTCAATTAAGTCTGAAATACTGGATGTCAGGACAGGCGTTTTTGGGTCCTTCGCTGCTTCTGATAGATGAACAGGCACACCCTCCACATAATGAATCCCATAGGCCGTAGATCTATTCGCATCGGGGTAAGCGGGGGCAATGACTGCGCAATCAAACCGGCCAAGATCCATTAGTGCCTGAAGCTCTACTCCTATATTTCCTCTTAACGTTGAATCTATTTTTTTAAAGAAAAGGTGCGAATCCCCTTGTAGAAACGGCTGAACCACTTGACTGACCTCATTATACGCTCTTTCAGAAGACATACTTCGTGAGTCTGTATCGACAATCAGTACATCTTCCTCCTTGTACCGGCTCATATCCTCAAATGACGGCTGGAACAGCACAGAGGCTTTTAAACCGGCCTTCACAAATTGAACACCTGTATCACTTGCGCCTGTTAAATCATCAGCCACAATGATCACCTTTTGCTCTAAGTTCGCTCCTTTTTTTAATAGATCGTTTGTCATTTAGACACCTCGGTCTCATTGCATATTATTCCTTTAACTTTCTCCACAGCGTCGTGCGGTTAATATTCAGCCGCTTTGCTGCTTTTGATTGATTCATATTTTCTTCTTCCAGTACCGTCCGAATGATTCGTCTTTCAATCTCGTCAAGCGTGCCATGTAAATAGCTGGACAGCTGTTTTTCTTCATTCTCAGAAGCAAGTTGCTCAATTGTCGGCTTTGCTTTACTCAACGTGATATATCCACTTTTTGTTGTCAGCACCAGTTCCTCCATAATCCGCTTGAACTGCCGGACATTTTCTCTAAATCGCTCGTTTTGAAAGGCTGCAATCACATCTGCTGACAGCCCAACAACCTGCGTCCCATAAAGAGAATTTAATTCAGCTATAAATAACCGGCTCATATCCTCAATATCTTCTGCCCGTTCAGATAACGGCGGGACATGAATGACGAGCTCCTGCAAACACGTGTATAGGTCTTCATGAAACGCCCCAGATTGCATCAATTTGAACAAATCAACTGTAGATGCAGCCATCCAGCGAATGTTCTGCTGATGATGACTAAGCTGCTCGGCCATGATGGGCTGCATAGCCATTGGGACACGATCAATATCCTTCAGAAAGATCGTCCCTTTTTGATGCACCGGAATTATGTTTACATCATCTAATTCAGCCAAACGGCTGCAATGCACCGTCATAAAGCTCTCATTTTTCCTCTCGCTCATTTGATGAATAGCAAAAGCAAGGCTTGATTTACCAGTTCCTTGTTCACCATAGAGACAAATCGATCGATCTGTTTGGCTGAACGCCTTTGCCCTTTTAATCACATCTTTCATATTTGAACTCTGCTCAGTAAAAAGAGCAAATGGATGTGCTGAATGAACAGGTGCAGCCAGCGTCCATATACGCTGCCCCTCCCTATTAATCACAGCAGAAGGCTTCTCAATCGTCAAAAGCAGCTCACCTTTAGATAATAAGCTTCCTTTGACATGCCACACTTGCTGCTGAAAGGAGATTTGAGAATATCCATTTTGTTTTCCTTCTCGAACTGCTTTTACTGCTGGTTCAAGCGCCGGGCACCAATCCATCACATCAACATGAGACGTAAACGGTGCAAATAACCCTTTTTCTGTCCATTCTTTCATTTGCTGATTGATAAAATAAAGCTGATTGTGTTGATCAATGATCAGCATCCCTTTTGACTCTTGG
The DNA here is from genome assembly GCF_001426125.1 of Bacillus sp. Leaf49. Classification (NCBI taxonomy): domain Bacteria; kingdom Bacillati; phylum Bacillota; class Bacilli; order Caryophanales; family Bacillaceae; genus Bacillus; species Bacillus sp. Leaf49. The sequence continues at coordinate 276,001 of NZ_LMRK01000001.1, forward strand.
TCAATCATTTCACGAAAGAGGCGCTGCTCAGCTGTCGCCTCTTTATATAAACGGTACATTTGTTTTGCTTGATGAAACGCTTCTTTGACAGATTCACGTCCTGAGGTAATGAGCATGCTTTGCATCCCCAGCTCCTTGGCCGCTTTATCTGTAATCACATCACCCAGTACAACCTGTGTCCCTTGCTCCTGTAACTGCTGTAAAAGATCCCACACTTCTTCCTCTTGCTGTATCGTATAAATATCAATTTTGATCCCGTATAACTCTCCGATGGTGCGTACACCATGTGTAATATTTTCAAATCCAACTACTGCTTTTTTCCCTTGGTAATCTTTAATCAGCGTGAGGGCACGAAGCAAGTCGTAGCCTGACACAGGGATATCCACCACTGGAATGTTGACGTGTTTTTGAATAAGCGCAGCTGTCCCCCCGCGGCTCATAATAATATCCATTCCTTGAGCCTCGGCCTGTTCTGCCAGTGCAACACCAGACCTAAGATCTCCGACTTCAAGCTGGAATGTGATGCTTTTTTCTTCTTTGGCAAGGTCGATTAATACATCGCCTAATCCTTTATACGGCGCAATACCTAATACTTTTATATTCATGAAAAGGACCCCCATTTTTTATCTCTTCATCGTGAGACATACGTTGAGGGAGTCCAAATGTTAGCAAATTGAGACAACCCTCCAAACATCAATTATAAATGAAGAAAATGAGGGTTACAATTCACGGAAACACTGATCCCTTGCGGTTAAGACGTATGATGCATCCATTCTTCTTTCACACACACATACTTGATGGCTTGCCGGTAAAAAGTAAACGCAATGTGCAGGCTCCCATCTTTTCCTTCTATGATGGATGGATAGGAATATTCTCGATTCAATTTGTCCTTTGAGTTGTTTGTCATGGCGTAGCCATCACCAATTTCAAGGTTACGTCTGACGGGCCATGTCGCACCGTCATCCGTCGAGATGGCAAGTGTCATTGGCGCACGCGGTGTTCCCCAAAAGGCTGGACGCGCCTCTGTATCAACAGCCGTTCGTGTATCGCCTTCATCCTCAATTTCATCATACAAGGACGCTCTTCTTTCTGTTTGATCATCCGCGTTGATATGGTTATAAACGAGGGCAAGATGACCATTATGGAGCACCGTAAATTGAATGGATGAGTTATTGTTTGGCAGCTCTGTTGCTCTTGGCTCAGACCATGTCCGTCCATGATCCACTGAACGGCTCATATAAATCGAATCAGCAAACCGGCTTCTAAAGAGGGCAAGCAGGGAACCATCCGCACATTTTCCGATATTCATATGAACACAGCCAGTACTGTTGGGCACAGTGACCTCTTCCCAGGTCTTCCCTTGATCTGAGGAAATCTTCACAGCACTGACATCACGGTTTCCTGTCCATTTTACGCCAGGAATCGTTTTACAATAGAACACCGGAAGGAGCCAATCATCATTATCCAATACAACAATAGGCTGTCGTATAAACGTCCCCGGCTGATCAAATAAAGTACCAATCTCTCCCCAAGTCTCTCCTCTATCCTCCGATAAACGATATCTCACAAGAGCTGTATCTTGATTGCCAGAAAGTTGTGCTGTATAAAGCAGCCACAGCCTGCCATCTTTCTCTTGAAAAAGAACTGGATTTTGTTCAGATCTTGTAGAATCATCAGACAGCTTCACAGTTTTCGTCCATTGATTACTTCCTTGCTTGAGCCTTGACATATAGATAGAGATATCAGGAATTCCTTCTTGCGTACCGCCAAACCATACACACAGCAAATCTCCATTATCCAGTTCGATGAGATTAGCCGCATGGTTTTGCACGCAATCTGTTGGTAAAAAGGCTTCTTTTCTAGCTGCGTCTTGTTCATTTTGTCGCAATTTTCCATCTATTTTGATCATGATGTCTTCATTTGTCATCATAATTCTCCTTTCAGTGATTGATCCTTTTTAGCTGGCGGGCTGATCCATCGATCCATCACCAGAACTAGGAAAGGAATGATAATGGCCACATACATATTATCGATTCCAAATGGATTATCGAGTAAATACCACACCGTCGTGGCGATGCCTGAAGCGGCAAGACCAATGGTTGCTCCTCTATTTGAATTAAAGTATGGCAAGTAAAAGCCCATTGCTGCTACAACTGCAATCGATGTTCGAAGTGCTCGTGTAAAAAAGGAAAGTGACAGCAACTCTGGTGCAAGTGCGACCCCCACAAGCGGCACAATCCCAACCATGACGGCTACATACCGAGTCACCTTCATACGCTGCTCTGGTGATGGTTTCTTTTTCGGTACATAAAAGTCATCAATAATCAACGTGGTTGTAGCAAGTGCAACCGTCGAGACACCAACAAAAATGGATGCGACAAGCGATGTTGCCACAATAGCGCTCAAAATCGGATTCATATGCTGTAAAAAGACAGGGAAAGCATAAATAGGATCAATGTCTGGATATAAATAACGGGCTGCGACACCGATGATCCCGATCGCAATGGCAAGCGGCAAACAAAGGAGTGCTGCATACAGGGTCGATTTTTTCGCTTCTCGCTCACTTTTCGACGAGGTGATCGCTTGAATGATAAACTGCGTCGCAAAAATGGCCCCCATGTTTCCTATAAACCAAGCTCCAATCGTTCCCCAACCGATTGTCCCATCCCATGTAAAGAAATGGTCGGGTAATGTTTGTTTCATTGGCTCAAAGCCTTTTGTTAAATAAAGGGCTACCCCTAGTGTAATCAAAATCCCCGCATACTTCACAATTGAATGAAGGATCGTGACCCATGCAACCCCCTTCATTCCTCCGAAAGTAAAATAAAATGTACTCACAACCGCCGTGATGATGGCACAGGTCATTAAAGGAAGACCAAGAATGGATGCAATGGCAGCTGAACCACTTAAATAGTTTCCTAGATTCACCAAGAGCAGGGCTGCAATCATAATGACAGAGACAACAAGCTTTGTTGATTTCCCAAATTTTTGATCAATAATACCTGAAATCGTGTATTGTCCTGTTCGATAAAACTTTCCCACTAAGAAAAAGGAAAAAATAAAAAAAGCAATAGCAACTGTGATAACAGACCATGAAGCGGAAAGTCCGTGTGTAAAAGCAGATTCAGCTGTTCCGACAGTTGACTTCGTCCCAATGAATTCACTCATTAACAAAATACCGACCACAATAGCTGGAAGTGACTTAGCGGCATTGTTAAATTCTGAGTTAGACTTACTACGGAAACGCATCGTCAGCCAGGTCGTAAACAGAATATAGAGAATAATGACGATTAAAATAAATGTGATGACAGAACTACTTAAGACATTCACTTAAAATCCCCCTTTGTGTGCAAGCCGTATGAAGCAACTTCTCATGTCCCATCCCAGTGACGTATGAAGTGTTAAACGTGGAGCAGTTTCATGTAGACCTGTTCAATATCAGAGACAGACATCGGCTTCGGGTTGTTATCCATTAATCTCTTCACCTCTGAAGCAGCTTCAGCAAGTGCCGGTACATCTTCTTTTGACACACCGAAGGCTTTGAGTTGTTGAGGAATGTGTAAATCCGCTGTCCACTCTTCAATTTGACGAATCACTTGCTCCGCAAGCGTATGCTTTGAGCCTTTCTCTTCGATCCCTATCACTCTAGCAATATCTTCAAGTCGATCTTTGATATGATCTGCATTAAACGCCGTGACATGAGGAAGCAGCATGGAATTAGCGACACCGTGTGAAATTTTGTATTTCCCCCCTAACGGATAAGCCATTGCATGAACCGCAGCAGTTCCGGCACTTGTGAGCGCCATTCCCCCATACATGGCACCAATCAGCATATCTTCCCTTGCCTTCATGTTATCCCCGTGATGATAGGCCTCCTGAATACTTCCTGAAATGAGCCTCATCGATTCGAGTGCAAACATATCACTAAATGGATTGGCTTTATTTGAAATATACGATTCAAGCGCATGCGTAAACGCATCCATCCCTGTAGCTGCGGTAATGGCTTTTGGCAATTTGAGTGTCAGTGAGGGATCTAAGATCACAAGATCAGGCAAAAGGTATGGGCTGACCATGCCAATTTTTAATTCTTTTTCCGGAAAGGTAACAATCGCGTTTGGTGTCACTTCTGATCCCGTACCTGAGGTTGTTGGAATGAGAATCGTTGGAACTCCTCTTTTTTTAACAAGGTTCGTGCCAACGAGATCAGAAATTGGCTGATCATTCGTCTTTAGAACGGCTAATATTTTGGCCGCATCCAGCACACTCCCGCCACCAATCCCAATAACGGCTTCATGCTCCCCTTTTAAAAATGTCTGGAAGACGTCCTCGATATTTTCTTCCGTTGGTTCAGGCTTAATCTCTGTGCTGATCTCACTCGCAATCCCTTTTTTCGCAAGTTCTGTTTTGATTTGATCTGCGTAACCAAGAGATACGATGGATGGCTGCGTTAAAATAAAAATGGATCTCAACTTGCTAAGTCCTAATAGCTCTAGCTTCTCCCCAAGGAGCTCTAGAGAGTGAGCGCCAGAAACAATGTGTGATGCCGTTTGAAAGTGATATTGTGATATTGTCATCTCTTCACGACTCCTTTGCTGCTTTTGCTTGTATCCGATAATTCTCCATCATGTTCACCACAGCTTCTAAAGCTTCGCCGGATAATGCTTTGACCGGGCTTTTTGGCGGACCTACAGGAATCCCCGAAAGTTCAGCTGCTTTTTTCAAAGGTGCTGGTAACGTTCCTAATGTGAATGTGGCTCTTAACGGCTGCAGCTGCTGCTGAAATTGCTCACTTTGGTCAAGATTTCCTTGCTGAAACGATTCATAAATGCCAACGACGGTTTCTGGAAATACATTTGCCGTTGCCGCCACTGCACCTGTTCCGCCTAGCTTCAATGTCTCTAAAATGAGGGAATCCGTTCCTGCAAGCACGACAAACTCTTCATCCTTTGTAACATCGAGATACGCTTTGATATTGGCAATATCTCCACTACTGTCTTTAATACCTAACACATTCGGTAGGACGCTGAGCCTTGCAACCGTCTCTGGCGCAAGTGACACACCTGTTCTTGACGGAATGTTATAGAGCAAGATGGGGATGGTCACATTTTCTGAAATATGACGAAAATGCTCATACAGTTCCTCTTGTGATGGCGCAACAAAATAAGGGGTGATAACCGACAGGACATCTACGCCTAAATCTGCGAACTTGTTTGAAAGCTTAATGGTTGCCTCAGTACTATTCTCGCCTGCTCCCATGTATACAGGCACCCTGCCGCCCGCAGCCTTTACAACAGTTTCAGCAATTTGAAGCTTTTCTTCCTCTGAAAACAAATGAAATTCGCCGTTTGTCCCTAAAGCAAAGATGCCGTGCACACCAGAGTCGATTAAATGATCAATGAGTTGCTTTGTCACTTCTGGATGAAAATACTCTTCTTCTGTAAGCGGTGTCAAAATAGCTGGAATGATTCCCTGAATGTTCAAATGATCCTCCCCTTCCGATTGTTGCATTTTTAAACAATTAATTATTAAAACGCTTTCATGATTCTTATTATAAAAGTAATATGATTTATTTAGCAACATATTTTTCGTTTTTTTCAAATATTCAGTGGGTGACATAAGTAGATGTTGATGTTTTCAACAAAAAAAGTGAACCAGCCGGTTCACTTTTTCATTACATTTAACGTATGAAGAAGATGCTTCACTTTCAGTCTGACTCTTTCATGTAAATGAGCAGCATGCTCCTTTTCTTCTGCATTGGCAGCAGCGATACAAAGATGATGTACCTGGACACTTGTCTCTTGTTTAATGAAGTGCATCAGCTCGCCCATTAGCTGGACAGACGCACCATCTGATATCGTTCCTTTCAGCACAAGCCAAACGGACAGCTCTCCTTCTTGATGCATCCCATAAAGAAGGACATCTTCATCATCATCTTCAGCGGCGTATTGCTTTGGCCCATCAGATTGACCAAGAAATAAATTCCCTTCCTCATCATCCAGCATGTCATGGAGTGCTTCAGTTCCCGTTCCAAGGGACCGTGTCCAAAAGAAACCCCCGCTTTTCTCATGTGATGAAAGGATGCGCAATGGCCGATGAGTAGAAAATGTCATTCCGTTTGCGCCATATGTTTTCCACCCATCCGCTAAGTTCAGCCTTGAATGTTCAGAGATGGACGCAGGTTCAATTACCAGCTGAGGGTTTGCCCGCAGTGGATGTTGGAGAGGTGTTACATCTGTTTCATACACCCGGTTCACCCGTTCGGTGGTCAACACATGATGCGGTTCTCCCAGCATGTCCGTCTTTCCTTCATTCAGCAAAAGCAGACGGTCACAATACAAACTGGCAATGTTCACATCATGAAACACACCGATCACCGTTAAGTTAGAGGAAACCGTCTCTTGTTTAATCAAATCGAGTAACTCTTTTTGATAAGCTAAATCAAGAAAACTGGTTGGTTCATCGAGCAATAAATAGTCAGGGCACTGAGCCAGCGCTTGAGCTAAGTAAACCCGCTGCTGTTCTCCACCGCTTAACTCATGGATGGATTGATCCTTAAATTGAGCAATATCTGTTTGGTCCATCACCTTGCTGACAATCTCGATATCTTCTTTTGTAACAGATTGTAGCCACCCTTTCTGATAAGGATAACGCCCAAACTGGACCGTTTCTTCCACTGTAAATGAAAAGGCTTGATCGGTCTTCTGGGGAAGAACCGCCAATTTTTGCGCAAGTGCCTTTGGCCGGTAGGATTGAACTGGATGGCCACTTAGTGTTACTTGGCCGCTCTCAGGTGCTAAAATACCTGCGATCATTTTAAGTAGCGTCGTCTTACCGCTCCCATTCGGACCAAGGATGCCGAGGAATTCCCCTCGCTCCACTTCAAAACTCACGCCGTGAATGACCTCTTTTACACCATATCCTCCTCTAACTTCCTTCACTTGAATCATAGATGCGTCCCTCCTCTATATCTGCGGATGAGGATGATACCAAAGACAGGAGCACCAATTAACGCCGTAATGATGCCAATAGGCAATTCAGTCGGTTCAATGATCGTACGGGAGAGCACATCTGCTAAAACGAGAAAAGAAGCACCATTCAGCATCGACAAAGGCAGCAAATGACGATGATCCGTAATGGATAAAAGACGGATAAAATGTGGAATCACCAATCCTACAAATCCGATCGTTCCTGACACAGCCACCGCACTTCCAGTCAAAATCGAACCAGCAAGCAGCACCACATATTTGCTCCGTTTCACATGAACCCCTAACAGTTTTGCCTTTTCTTCGCCATATGTCATCACATTTAAATCTCTTCCCATCAGGATGAGTGCAAATGTACCAATGAGGAAAAAAGGAAGGAAAAGAGCAATATATCGCCAACCTCTCATAGACACACTGCCTAGAAGCCAATGAATAATCTCTTTTAAATCATCACCTGTTAACGCAATCATTAATGAAATGAGCGCTCCTAAAAAAGAGCTGAAGATGACCCCCGTCAAAATTAAAGAAGAAATGCTCATTCCTCGGTGAACCAGACGGGCAAAAAAGAGGACGAGACATAGTGTGACAAGCGCTGTTGTCATACTCAAAAAAGGCAGTGTAAAACTGCCAAGCAAAGGAAACTGCAAACTGAAAAACAATGTGGCTACAGCCCCCACAGATGCCCCTTGAGATACCCCAAGTGTATAAGGGTCAGCGAGAGGATTTTTTAATAAACCTTGAAAGGCTGCACCAGATAACGCCAGAGCTGCTCCGACTAACGCCGCTAATATCACTCTCGGCAGCCGGATATTCATCATAATATTGCGGTCAATTGCATCAATGGTTCCGGCCTCGATTCCAAATACTTCATGAACAAAGATCCGAAGTATAGAAGGAATGGGAATCCCTAAGCTGCCAAATGAGATTCCCATTCCAATGCTCACCACAAGAAGTAAAGCACTTGCTGTGTATGCGATGATGATTTTATTTGAACGTGTCAGGATAGATGCTTTTCGCAAGAGCCTCCACTCCTTCAACCAATCGCGGTCCCGGTCGTGATGCCAGATCCGTATTCAATTGAAAGACTTGTTTTTCTTTGACTGCTTTGATCGCCTTCCAGCCGTCTCTTTTTTTCAGATCAGCTAAACTTGCGCCATCAATCGTAACGATGGCATCAGGATTTCGTTTAATAATTGATTCTTCCGTCATTTGCACCCAGCCTGTTTGGTCGCCAGCAGCATTTTTTGCATGAATGACAGACAACATTTCGTCCATAAACGTTTGTTTACCTGTTGTATAAATTTCAGGCGCACCTGATACTTCGACAAAAACTGTTTTTTGTTTGTCTTTGGAGATGGATTCTGCTTGTTTTTTGATGTCATTCAGTTTTGATTTCATCTCATCTACAAGCTTCGTTGATGCCTCTTTTACGCCGGTTGCTTCACCAATCATATGGATAGACTTATAAACATCTTTGAAGGAAGCCGCATCATTGACAGTCAGCACTTGAATACCTGCATCTTCAAGCTGTTTAAATCCGTCTTTTGAGCTCATTTGTGATGCATGTGCTAAGACAAGATCAGGCTTTAAGGAAATAACCTTCTCTACATTGAAATCAAGACCGCCAATCTTCTCTACCTTTTCTACTTCCTTTGGATAGTTGTCAAAATCTGATCTACCCACGATTTTATCTCCAAGGCCAAGGGCATAGGCAACCTCTGTATTACTTGGAATTAACGAAACAATTCGTTTAGGCTGTTCTTTGATTTCAACTGTTTTACCAGCTGCATCTTTAATGGATACAGGAAATGCGGCAGCCGCTGTCTCTTTAGGCTTTGAACTGTTTGTTTTTTGGTCCGTTTCCGCACCTGCACACCCTGCTAAAACACCGATCACTAGTAACAATGATAGCCAAATACCAGTTAACTTCTTCATCAATAAACCCCCTGCTTTATGTACTGCTTGACGTCATCTCTTTCGTCAATTCTTTTCTAATTTCGGGAATATTATACTACAGTGCAGATAGGTTGTATATGCGACGGCCAATACGTTTTTTTGCCCTGATAAAAGAAAAACAGCCTTTGACGTGGCTGTTTTCACTTCCGCTATTGGTTGATATGTTCACCATTAATGACAACTTTCTGAAATGAAGGAGATACTGCATGTTCCAATGAAAAAGGGTACGTGACATCGTCAATGACACAGTCTTTCATTTTAAAGTGTGTGACCGGGGAATGTGAGTATGCGGCGATCTTGACACCATATCGCCCTCCGCTGCTTTTTAGCCCTTCTACTTCAATATGACGGACTACAGGCCTATGCGGACCGGCATCCCCTTCCTCATACATCATGTCGATACAGACCACCTCATGCTTTAAGCTTTTCACTAGATTGTTTTTAAAATAGATGTGTTCAATGGTACCGCCCCTGACAGAGTTGGTCTTAATGCGCAATGCCCTGTCGAGGTTCGGACTGTCCATGACATTATCCTCTGCATATACATACTTGACGCCTCCAGAGATTTCACTCCCGATCGTTACTCCGCCATGACCATCACGCATCGTATTTCTACGAATGACGATGTTTTCAGATGGAACACCGATTCTCCGGCCGTCCTCATTTCTGCCCGATTTAATGGCAATACAATCATCGCCATTATCAAAATAACAATCTTCAATGAGCACATGTCGACACGACTCTGGATTCACACCATCTGTATTTGGGCCATGACCGATGATATTCACCCCGCGGACGATGACGTTTTCACTTAACACCGGATGGACTTGCCACATCGGTGAATCCTTTACTGTCACTCCTTCAATGAGAATGTTTTGGCAATTGTATGGCTGGATAAAGCTTGATCTTAAATAATGTCCTTCGCCAAACACTCTTTCTTCCACTGGTATTCTTTTTTCAGCCATATCAAAAAGGAGCTGACGATCCCGATCTTGAGAGGGCTGACCATTTGTTCCATACTTCCAAGGCCACCAGTGGTGTTCATCCCCTCTCCCGTCCAGCGTGCCTGCTCCTGTAATCGCGATGTTTTCTGCATGATGGGCATAAATAAGTGGTGAATAATTATAAAGCTCAATTCCTTCATATCTTGTTAGGACAAGCGGAAGATAATGACGTGTATCTTGGCTGAAGGTCACATAGGCGTTTTCATGAAGATGAAGCTCTACATTGCTTTTCAATTCTAGAGCGCCTGTCAAAAATGTCCCTTCAGGAATCAGCACTCGCCCTCCTTTCAAACGATGTGCATCATCGATGGCAGACTGAATAGCATTTGTCGAAAGCTCTATCCCTTTGTTATCCGCGCCGTAATGAATGACATTGAATTCACGATCTGGGAACTTTGGCGCTTTTATCTGCTTTAACACATGATCTATGCCATTTGTTTCTTTGTCTTTTTTCCCTTGCTTTGCTAAACGTGCGAGTCCAATTCCTGTTAGTACTGTTCCTGCTGTCACATACATCAAATTTCGTTTTTTAGACATTTCATCATCCCCCAGACGCCTTAAAGTGTCACACCTGTTTTAAAAATAGCCAACTCTCTAAAATTGTTTTTTTCATGATTTAACAGCTTTCCACTCGCCACATCAATCACCGTGGCAATGAACTTCTCTAGCACCACATCTTCTGATACATCCTCAAGCAATTCCCCCGCATTAAAGTCGATCCAATGTTTTTTTGTTTCATATAAAGCGGTATTGGTCGATACCTTCATCGTTGGAACAAATGTGCCAAACGGTGTGCCTCTGCCTGTTGTAAAGAGGACGAGCTGACAGCCAGACGCTGCGAGAGCAGATGAAGCAACCAAATCATTCCCAGGCGCACTTAATAAATTCAATCCTTTTCGTTTTAGCAGCTCCCCGTATGTTAAAACATCCTTTATAACGGAAGTACCCGCTTTTTGTGTACAGCCGAGAGATTTATCTTCTAATGTCGAAATTCCTCCTGCTTTATTTCCCGGGGAAGGATTTTCATATACTGGCTGTCGATGATCCATAAAGTATTGTTTAAAATCATTGATCATCTGCACAATATTGTCGAATGTCGCTTTTGATTCCGCTCTCTCCATTAAGATCGTTTCAGCCCCGAACATTTCCGGTACTTCTGTTAAGACGGTGGTTCCGCCTTGAGCCACAATAAAATCGGACAGTCTACCTAAAAGTGGATTTGCGGTAATGCCTGAAAACCCATCTGATCCTCCGCATTTCAAGCCAATTTTCAGCTCAGATAACGGAATGTCTTCACGCTGATCTTCTTTCGCTGCGTCATAAATTTCCTTGAGCAAAGCGACACCTGTCTCAATCTCATCCCCTACTTCTTGGCTTCTTAAAAATTTCACCCTCGTCTGGTCATACTCCCCTAATGTAGCCTGAAAATCCTCAATGTCATTGTTTTCACAGCCAAGCCCTAGAACGAGAACCCCTCCAGCATTTGGGTGCTTTACGGCATTTTGAAGAATGGTTTTTGTGTTTTCATGATCATCCCCAAGTTGGGAGCATCCATAATTGTGCTTTAATACTAACGCCGTTTCAAAAGGATGGATGCTTCCCCCCATTTCAGCAGTAAATATTTGAATGATTTGATCGGCAATGCCATTGACACACCCAACTGTTGGGACAATCCAAAGCTCATTTCGTATACCACTTGCGCCATTTTTTCGTTTATACCCTTTGAATGTCAGATTCGTTTTTTCATAGGGGTTTTCTGTTAAAGAAGGTCGGTATTCGTAATCGAGCTTACCTGATAGATTCGTTTTGATATTGTGCGTATGCACCCATTCTCCAGCAGAAATCTTAGTGGCTGCATGACCAATGGGGTAACCATATTTGATGATATTCTCTTTTTCTTTAATCTCAACCAATGCAAATTTATGACCTTTAGCAACGGTTTCTTTTAAAATGATTGTATGACCTTGGTGCTGAAGCTCTTCGCCTTGCTCAAGCACTTTTAAAGCGATACCAACATTATCTGAAGGATGAATCACAACAAAGTCTCTCATGCCTTCTCCCCCTGACTTTCATATTGAAGAATTTGGTGAACAGCAGCTCTCATGCCATTTTCATGTATGAAGGTGAGCTGCTCGGCTACTGCATCCTTCAGCCCTGCGATCTTCGTCAAATCCATCCCCCATAAAACTTCGTTTGAAAGAAGTCGATCGACCATTGATTCATAGGAATGGTCCACTTCCTCCCATGCTTCCTTCATGAATGTCATCACAGACTCATCATCCTTTATTTGATCTGCATGGACTTGATAAAAATAAATCAAACTGCTCAGTGAGAACATAAGTTTCGTAGGCAACTGTTTTTTTAGCTCTATATAATCTAGAAGAGACGGGAGAATACGCGCCCGAAATTTCGATACACCATTTAAGGCAATATCAAGTAATTGATGTTTGACAAAAGGGTTGCAGAATCGATCCCAAACGGATTGTGTATAAAGCAGCAGCTCTTCTTCAGGAAGTGGCAAACCTGGCAGCACTTCCTCCTCAAGCATGCGGCGAATGAACACACCAACATGCTCATCATCCACCGCTTTTTTGACAGTATCCAAGCCACATGAATATGCAATCGGCACCATCGCTGTATGCGCACCGTTTAAAATGCGAACCTTGCTCATACGATAGGGAGCGATATCTTCCACAAAAAGTACGTTTAACCCTGCTTCTTGAAAAGGAAGCTCTTTTTGAACAAACGCAGGTGCTTCAATGACAAACAGGTGATAATATTCTGCTGTGACAAGCAATTCATCGATATACCCCTCTTCTTTTTGAACAGTCTCCGCTGCTTCCTGAGAAAATCCTGGGACAATCCGATCAACTAACGTATTACAGAACGTGTTGGCTTCCTTGACCCAAGCCACAAAATCAGGCGGAAGATTCCACTCAGCTGCCATTGTGATCACATATTCTCTTAATCGATCACCGTTTTGTTCAATCAATTCACAAGGTAAAATGATCAAGCCCTTTTTCTCATCTCCAGAAAAAGCTTTGAAGCGGTGATACAAGAAGGCTGTCAGCTTTCCTGGAAAACTTACTTGCGGCCGATCTTCTAATCGGTCCTCTTTTCTTAACACAAGTCCTGCCTCTGTTGTATTAGAAAAGACAAAGCGCACATTAGGACTTTCCGCTACATGTAAAAAGGCTTCATAATCTGTATATGTGCTGATTCCCCTGCTGATGGATTGAATGACGATCCGTTCGTTCATTTCTTTTTGGTCATGAAATCCTTGAATACATAAAGTGTACAAACCATCTTGTTCATTTAGAGCGGTCACTGATCCTTTTCGAGGAGGAACGACCACTGCTCTTCCTTTAAAATCTGTACAGTCGTTTAGCTTCTGGATCTGCCAATTCATAAATCCCCGCATAAAGTTTCCTTCGCCAATTTGTAGAATGGTTTCAGGATATTCAGCCACTGGGTACACATCTTTGGATAATCGTCTCAAACGCTTTTCCTCCCCCGCATTTTTTGCACACGTGAACATTTTCATTTAAAAGATGCTGATTACTGCATCTTTTTGACTGAATCTCTAATCATCAGCTCTGTGTGGACATACACTTTTTCCAGATGATCGTCTTCTTGCTTTTCACCGTTGATGACTGAAAGGATCGCTTCTGCTCCAAGCGCACACATTTTTCCAATTGGCTTTTTGACTGTTGTGAGGGCAGGCGTTGTATAAGATGAAAATGAAATATCATCAAATCCGATAATAGAGAGATCATCAGGACACCTTTTACCTTTTGCAAACAATGCATTCATCGCACCAATCGCCATGTCATCGTTTGAGCAAAAAAGGGCAGTTGGCGGATCATCAAGAGTGAGTAAGGCTTCCATTGATTCATAGCCGCTCTTCATATGATAGTCGCCTGTGATCATGTATTCTTTCTTCATGGGTACATGATGGTCAATGAGTGCTTGCAAAAAACCAGCTTTTCTTTCCTGTGTGGATTTAAACCCTTCTTTCCCTTCAATAATGGCAATTTGTTTATGCCCCTGCTGAATGAAATAGTGTGCAGCTTGATATGCCCCTTCACCATCATCCGCTAATATATTCATCACTTGATTACTTTCTACACGACGATTCAGTACAATAATGGGAATTCCCTGTTTTTTCACATGATGGATAAACGCTTCATCATGCTCGCTCTGGCTCATGAGCAAAATACCATCATACCGCTGTTTATGAATGGTTGTGTAATCGTGAAAATCGTCAATTCCTCTTACAACCAAATGATAGTTTTCTGTTATCACACTGTTGACGCCTTTTAATGCATCAACAAAGAAACTTGAGGATGTGCCTTCTGTTAAACTCGTAAAAAACAGACCAATTGTAAATGATTTTTGCGAGACAAGGCCTCTGGCATGGACATTCGGTGAGTAATTCAGCTGTTTTGCAATCGACAAGATGTTTTGTTTTGTTTTCTCTTTAATAAAAGGACTGTTATTCAAAGCCCTTGATACTGTGGTATGAGAAACGTTTGCCAATTTTGCTATATCTTTGATTGTGACTGTCATGCTATTCCGCCTTTTATGATTTTTTATCATCTTATCATAAAAACGCTTTCATATTCTTGCTTTTTGTTCATATCATCTTGCTTTTATGCGAAAGCTCATTTGCCCGTTCAAATTGAAAATACTGCTTTGCATTTTCATAGCTGATTCCTTTTACCATTCCCCCTAGCAAATTGAGATCATTAGGCGCTTCACCTTTTTCCACCCAATCTCCAATGATGTCACATAACAGTCTACGGAAATATTCATGTCTTGTGTAAGACAGGAAGCTTCGTGAATCTGTCAGCATCCCAATAAATCGGCTGATCAGTCCGATACTGGAAAGTGCCATCATCTGCTCTGTCATTCCCTGCTTTGTATCATTAAACCACCAAGCTGTTCCATGCTGCATTTTCCCAGGAGTCTTTCCATCTTGAAAACTTCCAGCTATTGTTGAAATCACCACATTGTCCCTTGGATTCAAGGAATAGAGGATGGTTTTTGGCAATGCATGTGCTTGTTCTAACCGATCTAATACGCGGCAAAGAGGCTTTGCAATGTCTTCATCATTCATTGCATCATATCCGGTATCTGGTCCAAGTCGCTTAAACATTTTCGAGTTGTTGTTTCTGAGCGCATTGATATGAAGCTGCATCGCCCATCCCCGCTGAGCATATGCCTGACCGAGTTCAATGAATGTGTGCGTTTTAAATTGAACCTTCTCCTTTTCCGTCAATGGATGTCCAGACATTCTTTTATGAAAAATGATCGTAGCTTCTTCTTCCGTCGTGTCTTCGTACGTCATTTCGTTGATGGCATGATCTGAAATCAAACAGCCCTGTTCATGAAAGAAATCGATTCGCATATGAAGTGCTTTTATGAAGTCTTGATAGGATTCGATCTTGATAGATGAAACCTCCGCCAGCTGCTGAACATACTCGATAAACAAGTCATTTGTGATATCTAATGCCTTATCTGGCCGAAACCCTGGCAGTACTTGCACAGAAAAGCCTTCTTCCCGCAGTTGTTGGTGATAAATCAGCGAATCAACCGGATCGTCTGTCGTCACAACCGTTTCAACATTTGATTTCACAATGAAATCTCTCGCACCAAATCCATCTCCTTGCAACTTTTCATTTACTTTTTTCCAGATGATGTCTGCGCTTTCTTCATTCAACAGTTCTTCGACATCAAAATATCGTCTTAGCTCTAGATGGGTCCAGTGATAGAGAGGATTTCCAATCGTCATCGGAACGGTTTTCGCCCATGCTAAAAATTTCTCATAATCTGAGGCATCTCCTGTGATATGTGTTTCAGGTATCCCATTTGCTCTCATGGCGCGCCATTTGTAATGATCTCCGTAAAGCCATGCTTCGGTTATATTTTGGAACGTTTTATTTTCATAGATTTCTTTTGGACTTAAATGACAATGGTAATCAATAATCGGAAGGTTCTTTGCAAACTCATGGTATAGCTTTTCCGCCGTTTGACTGTTTAATAAAAACTGCTCATCTAAAAAGGCTTTCATCAAACTCCCCCATCTCTTATAATGATGAAAATCAATTTGTTCACGTTAACAATTTCATTGTAATCGTTTACAAAATCGATTTCAATCCTAAAACAAGAAAAAACGATCTCCTTTAGAAAAGAAAATCGTTTTTTGGCTATTTTACAGATGGTGTTTTCTTTAGGATAATCGCAATAGTTGTTCCTTGACCTAATTCACTTTCTACTTGAATATCGCCATCGTGCAGCAAGACAAGCTCTTTTGCAATCGCCAGTCCTAATCCTGTTCCATTTGTTGGATCATTCGTATTTGTCCCTCTATAGTAACGATTAAATAAATGATCCACCGTTTCTTGCGCCATTCCGCGTCCGTTATCTTTCATTTCGATCCGAACTTCATCATTTGTTTCAGATAGAACAGCTTGAATAAGAGTACCTTTCTGGTTATGCTTCACTGCGTTTGCCAGCAGGTTCTCAATGACTCGTCTAAACCAGGCTTTATCGATCTCAAATATGACACCCTCTGTTTGATCTTCAAAGGATGACATATAATCTTCAGAAAGCGTGCTTCTTGAAAACTCGTCCATAATGGAGGCTAAAAATTCACCAAGCTCAACAGGTTTTCGATTAATAGGCAATGCACCATTTTTCAATCGATACGTGAGGTTTAAATCCTCAATCAAGGTCGACATGTATTCTGATTTCTCACGAATGACTTGTCCCATTTCCATGACTTCTTCCTTGGACCATTGGTATTGATCTGATTCTAGCATTAATCCATAGCCGTAAATCGTGCTAAGAGGCGTTTTTAGATCATGAGACAGCCCTGCGATCCATTCTTCCCTTGTGGTTTGAATTTTTCTTCGGTTTGCTTCATTCTCTTTTAACGTATTGGTGAGCTGATCCATTGTTTTGAGGATATCCTCAAACAGCCGGTACTCCCGCTTAATACGGCCCTTTTTATTTTTACTTACTGGAATACCTTTTCTATTTGTTGGCTCCTGCAATTTATTTCTTGATAAGAAAATCAGCCAGCGGATAATGTGATAGATCGGTAGCCCATAGCGATACGAGTACCATAATGTCATAACGATAATAATCGTAAGCGCAAGACCTGCAATCAAAAGCGTTGTATATTGGTTTAAAGCCTCTGTCTCTTTATCATAAAGCTCGTCTGGGCTGTATACTTTGTTTGGCACCGAAACAATCATATACAGATCTTTATTCACTCTGATATAAGACAGGTCACTTCTAAACTCCCAAGGCTTTGATTGATACTTGAGCAGTTCAACATCCGTTACGTTATTTTTCAAATTATTTTTGGCTCGGATACCTTTTAAGTATTTTCCTTCTTCATTAAACAGATGCACCGATCCATTCATTCTTTTCAAAAATTCTTTTGTTTCAACTGAATATTGAGACAATGCAGCCAGATTTTTTTCATGCTGCTTGAGATAATTGGCTACCTTTGTGCTGTTCGTTTTAAATCCATATAAGACGATAAAGCTTTCTTGATCAATCTCAATTGGCCAGAAGTACATCTTGTAATCTTTAAATTGTCTTTTTTCAAAGATCTTGATCATTTCATCCTTTTGATAGGATGTTGGAATGTTTTTAGGGAGTTGATAGCTATAGACGTTGCGTTTTTTGGAATCAATCACTTGTAGCCAGCCATCACGTTTTTCCACTGCTTGTTTGAGCTGATCATCGGCTTCCATTTTTCCATCCTCGTTAAAATAAAGCCAGCTCATGAGTGTATCTCCATCTGCCTTCGTTAAACCAGTTTCAGTCATATTCTCATAGCGTTTTTGAAAATAAAGATTTTCAGAGAATGTTTGCCCGATCGTTAGAATGACGATGACAATAAACATTTGTCCGACAAAGTGAAAGAAAAGTTTTGTTCGTAAATTCATAAACTATTGAAGAACCTTCACAGGTTGCGGAATGAACTTATAGCCCATACCACGGATCGTCACAATATATTCAGGCTGACTTGGATCTAACTCTATCTTTTCTCTCAGCTTTCGGATATGAACCATGACGGTGTTGTTGTCACCATATGACGGAACACCCCATACTTTCTCATAGATTTGATCTTTTGAAAGTACCACATTCGGATGGTCACAAAAATACTTCAGCAAGGACAAAAGCTGAGCTGAGCAAGCTGTCACCTTTCCCCTTACTTTCAACTCGGCTGCATGAGGATGGTACGAGAAATGAGCATATTCATATTGACTGTGCGCTTCTTCCTGCTCCTCCTGTAAGGAGATATAAGTTCGGTTTAAGTGCGCCTTAATTCTAGCTACTAGCTCTAACGGATTAAATGGCTTTGTGATGTAATCGTCTGCACCTTGTGCAAATCCAGTCAATTTGTCTACATCAGACGTTCTTGCTGTTAAATAGAAAATCGGTGCCTTCGTCATTTTCCTGATTTCAGGCAGAACATCAAAGCCTGACTTACCGGGCATCATCACATCTAGAAGTAAGAGGTGGATGTCCTCGTTTTTGACAATATCTAATGCTTCATCTGCATGATAGGCTTTATAAATATGTTGAAACCCTTCTTTTTTTAATACGCGTTCAACCATTTTTACAATTGCTTCTTCGTCATCTGCAATCAATATTTTTGCTGTTTCCACGCATCTCTTTCCTTTCTAGCTATGATCTCTAACCGTATATTACCATTGTCCAAAGTAAAAAAGTACCTCTTTTCTGCATAAAAGCGAAAAAAGATCAACTGGAGAAAATGGCATAACAAGGTAATATCAAAAAATGCAAAAAAACCCGGTCATACATACCGAGTTTTTTGTCCATCTATTATCCGTTCACAGCTTCAAGCTTTCTTTCATGATTCATTAAGTCATATGTTAAACAGATCGGCTTATTCGTTCTCGGATCAAGAACAATTTCTGCATCGATGTGGAACACCTGACTGAGCACCTCTTTTGTCATGACCTCATGAGGCGTACCATCTTTAATGACTTTCCCTTGATTGAGGGCAATCATGTAATGTGAAAAGCGTGCAGCATGATTCAGATCATGAATCACCATCAGCACCGTTCTGCCCTGCTCTCTGTTTAAGCGTTCTAATAGCTGAAGGATCTCCAGCTGATGAGCAAGATCTAAATACGTCGTTGGTTCGTCTAATAAAAGCAGCTCTGTTTCCTGAGCGAGTGCCATCGCAATCCATACCCGCTGACGCTGTCCACCGGAGAGTGCTTCAATTGGCCGGTCATGAAATGCAATCATTCCCGTCTCCTCAAGTGCCCATCTGATGATTCGTTTGTCCTCATTTGATAAACGGCCAAATCCATTTTGATGCGGGAAACGTCCGTATGACACAAGCTCATAAACGGTCAGACCACTTGGTGCTTCAGGCGTCTGCGGTAAGATGGCCATTTGTTTTGAAATTTCTTTTGTTGGTGTTTGATGGATAGCCTGGCCATTTAAATAAACAGCACCTTGATGGGACTTCATAATACGAGACATTGTTTTTAAAATCGTTGACTTCCCGCACCCATTCGGCCCAATTAATGTCGTCACCTTGCCTTTTGGGATGCTGATATTTAAATCGTCTACAATCAAACGGTCATGATAGCCAATACAAAGCTTTTCTGTTTCAAGTGATTTCATCTGTTGTACTCTCCTTCCTCATTAGTTCGTTTTCATCAATAAGTAAATGAAGTAAGGTGCGCCTAAGGCAGAAACGACAAGTCCAACGGGCACCTCTGATGGAGCAAGTATGACACGCCCAAGTGTATCTGCAAGTAATAACAGCAGTGCACCAATCATAGCGGACGCCGGTATCATCCCTTGATGTTTCGGTCCAACTAGCTTTCTTGCGAGGTGTGGTGCCGCTAACCCTAGGAACGATATACTCCCTGCAACAGCGACACTTGCACCGGCTAATGCAACTGCAATCAGCATGAGAAAACTTCTTTCTTTATGAACTGAAATCCCTAAGCCATAAGATATCTGATCACCCAAATTCATGATATTTAAGTAGCGTGCCCTCACCATCGCTAATACAAGAAAAATCAGCATCCACGGCACGACTGATAAGACATATGTCCAACTTGAGCCCCAAATACTTCCTGACAGCCACACAATGGCTTGGTTAAAATCATTTGGGCTCATCTTTAATTGAATAACCACAATCGCTGCCGAAAATGCAGCATTGATCCCAATACCAGTTAAAATCAATCGAACAGGCGTAATGCCCTTTTTCCACGCTAGCACATAAATGAGAAATGCAGCAAAGGCTGCCCCTGCGAAAGCGAAAAGCGGCAGTACAAATATCGTAAAATCACCTAAGTTCGACATCGAACCCTGAAAGGCAAAGATAAACAAAACAACCGCAAAACCTGCACCCGCATTTACACCTAGAATGCCGGGATCAGCTAAACCATTTTGAGAAACACCTTGCCAAATGGCACCTGATACAGCGATAGAAGCGCCAACAAGTAAAGCGATGACCATCCTCGGAAGTCTGAACTCGAATAATACAAGTTCATCCATTTCACTTCCGAGTCCAAAAAATGTTTTGAATGTATCCATCGGAGAAATCCGTATCTCTCCGGTATTTAAACTAATCAGGAACACAGCCACGATCGCTAAAAAGATCATGACCATCGTTCGTTTGTATTTCTTTTTCTTTGCCTGCTGCACCATTTCCATTTAAATTCCGCTCCTTTCACGTCTCGCTAAATATAAGAAGAAAGGAACGCCTATAATGGCTGTAATGGCACCAACTGGCGTTTCAAACGGCGCATTGACAAGCCTTGCCGCAATGTCTGCATAAATGAGCAAAATAGCCCCTAAAATAGCTGAGCAAGGGATAATCCAGCGATAGTCAACGCCGACCAAGAAACGCGTAACATGAGGAATCACAAGCCCGATAAAGCCAATAGAACCTGCAACTGACACGGCTGCACCTGTTAAAAGGATCACGACCAATATGCCAAGTACCTTGACTGTTCGTGTATATTGTCCAAGCCCTTTTGCTAATTCATCACCTAAGCTTAAAACCGTGATGGAGCGGGCAAGAATCATTGCGATGATCAGTCCTACAGCCGCAACTGGAATGATGATCTTAATATTGCTCCAATTCACACCAGCCACACCGCCTGCGTACCAAAAACTCATATCTTGCGCGACGTCAAATCGAATGGCAATCGCTGAGGAAATTGAGCTTAAAAGTGCGCCAACAGCCGTACCGGCTAATGCGAGCTTCACAGGAGTAAGTCCCCCTTTTGAAAGGGTTCCAACCCCAAATACAATAGAGGCGCCAAGTGCTGCACCCAAAAATGACCAAAGAATTAATGTAAAAGAAGATTGGCCTGGGAAAAAAGCAAACGCAATGGCAATCGCAAATGCAGAGCCATTTGTCACACCCATGATTTCAGGAGACGCAAGCGCATTTCTTGTCATGCCTTGCATGATGGCACCCGATACTGCTAAAAAGGCACCGACAAGTGCGGCACCAACTGTACGCGGCAGCCTTAGTTCCCTAATGATTTGATGTGAGGTTTGTTGTGAGTCAAAATGAAAGACGGCTTCCCATACCGTGTGTAAATGAATGTTTGCCGCTCCTAGCGATACTGATAAAAAAAGACCAAATGCTAAAGCAATGATTCCTATGATGACAACAGCTGCTGTACCAAAAGGCTTTGTCACAATATCTATCGCATCATCTTTAGCTGACAGCTGTTTATTCGATTGTGAGCCCAAAACCAGTCTCTTCCTTTCCGTTCATATCTATTCGTTATTAATGATAATGATTATCAATCTCGGAGTCTAGTATATCACTTTCTTCACGTTTTGAAATCCTTGTTCTAATAAATTTCTTTATTTTCATCAAAAAACCGGGAGAATTTCACCATTTTCATTTTGGTCATAAAATAGCCGATGCATTTTTTCTTCTATCATGTTAAGATATAATCGCGAATGAGAATCATTATCATAAACAATTGAATAGGAGCGAACTTTAGTGAAAAAACGAACTGGACTTCTTTTGATTTCCTTCATGACCCTTATGATTTTTACTGCTGCTTGCGGCAGCACTTCCAATAAAGAATCAGGAGCCAAAAAAAATGACACGATCACCTATCAAGATGTAAAGGGTGAAGTGAAACTGCCTCAAAACCCACAACGAATTGTGCTTCTGGCGGAAAGCTATTACGGGGATCTCGTCACACTCGGCAAAACCCCAATTGCTGCCACTGCGCCCATCTTTAAAAACCCTTTCTATAAAGGAAAAACAGATGGAGTGAAAAATATTGGAAAATCTCCCTCTGTTGAGAAAGTAGCCTCTTTGAAGCCGGATATGATCATTGCTTGGGGAGAAGATGAGAAATTTGATCAATACAAAAAAATTGCACCTACAGTTGCCATTCAATACAATCAATATTCGTTTAAAGATCAGCTAAAAGAATTCGGTAAAATGACAGGCACATCAAAAAAAGCAACGGATTGGATCACAAAATGGGATGCCAAAATTGCTGAAGTGAAACCAAAGGTAACAAAAGCTGTAGGAAACAAAACCGTTTCGATCGTATCACCATTCGATAAGGGCATTTACATTTTCGGTAACACTTTTGCACGCGGTGGTGAAATCATTTATGACGAGCTGAAATTAAAAGCTCCGAAGGCCGTCCAAAAAGAAGCCATCGACAGTGGTGTCGGTTATGCAAACATTTCTCTTGAAAAGCTTCCAGAATTTGCAGGTGATTATATTTTCACAAGCCCATGGAGTGGTTCAAAAAGTAATGGCGATCAAGTGTATAAAAGCAGCATCTGGGCATCACTTCCTGCTGTCCAAAACAAACGTGTATTTGAAACAGATACAGTCGGTTACTTCTTTAATGACCCTGTGTCACTAGAAGGTCAGCTCGAATTTATTGTGGATCGATTAACATCTGCCTCATAAAAAAATACGTTTCTCCAATGCTGGAGAAACGTATTTTTTAAACTGTACCTTTGGCAAATTTCTTGGACATGAATGGGTAGAGTAAAATGCCAACTAAGAACAATCCAATCCCAAGACCAAATGTTTTTAAATCAGCTGTGCCTGAAATAATGACCCAAGCGGAATACCCCATGGCCACAAGCGCAATGATCCCGTCTCTTGTCCGGTTTCCTTTTTGGAGCTCATATGTGTCACCTTGCATGATGACCTTAAAGCTGTAGATCGACGACACGATATACGGAATGAGATACGCAAGTGTCGCTGATGTTGTTAAGAAAGTAAAGGCTTCATTAATCGTACGTGACATGACTGAGAAAATAAACAGCTGTGACATGATATTTGTGACAGTCAAAGCAAAAACAGGACTGCCTTTTTTGTTTGTTTTTGCAAACACTGCTGGGAAATCGCCAGCTTTTGCTGCTTGATAAGGGACTTCAGAACCAAGCAAAATCCAGCCAAGCATCGAACCAAATAAACAAATGATCGCAAGAAGTGCCATGACAATGCCGCCAGCCGGCCCGATAATGAGCTGAAGCACGTCTACGAATGGTTTATCAGAACCTTGCAATTGATCATGCGGCAGAACGCCCATTGTAATCAAGGTAATAATCATATAAATAGACAGTGCAATTAAAAGTCCAGTAATCGTCGCACGTTTGACATCACGCTGCGAGGAGGCTCTTCCTGATAAAATGACAGCAGATTCGATGCCGATAAATGCCCATAGTGTGGAAATGGCCGCATGATGAATTTGGCCTCCAAGTCCGAGCACTCCTTCACCACTTGCTGCTTCAACAGGGAAGTAATAATGTTCAAATAATGCGGTTTGGAATGCAAATAAGCCTGCGACAATAAAAAGGACGAATCCAAGCACCTTTGAAAAGGTCGTAATAAAGTTCAGCTTACTTGCTGCGCTTAAGCTTGTAATTAAAATCGTATGAGTCCCCCATAGAAGGATTGTACATACGATAAACGTTGTGAGCTGACCAAGTGTGATCGCTTCTTTCCCAAAAGTAAAGACCTCCGTTTTCACGGTTAAAATTGGGAAAAAGGTTGTTAAATAACCAGCTAGGCTTGTGATAATGGCGACATTACTAATCCAGCTTGCCACCCAATATCCCCAAACCATTGTAAAACCGGCTGCTTTTCCTTTTTTCGGATCTTTAAAAAGCGCTCTTGCATAGCTTTGTGGTCCAGCTGTCAGCTGCGGTTTATGAATGGACAAATGTCCAAACACAAAGGCAATCATCAGTACGCCGCCACCTGTGACAAGCCATGCCATCGTCACACCTAAAGGACTTGCATGCTGGGCAAGTGTACTAGGCAGCATAAAGATGCCTGAACCTACCATATTTCCGACGACAAAAGCCGTCAATAACCAAAAACCCCATTTTTTTGTCTGTTCCATTTTCGTACCTCCGTTATATTCACTTTGGACCAGACCCGGCAGTATCTTCATTGATATATTTGTGAAGCAATGACTTGCATTCTTTATGTTCATGTTGGGTCACTTTCTTACCAGCATACCCTTTTCTTAGGCAATCAGAACATAAAAAAAAGCCTGAACAAAAGTCCATGCTTTTCAAAACATACACCTTGATCTCCGGATAGCCCTCCACGCTTCAAAGACGTGGCAGTCCTGCATTTGTTCAATGCAGACCCAGCATAAAGAAAGTTGGAGCTCTCTCTACACTTCGGCGCTGATGCCTTTTTTCTCATGATCAACGATTCCATCTCTCCCATGAGTGACTCATCATCCGCGCAACCTCTACCTCACTGAGACATAGCGTGAGGATTTCTATTCATTTTTACTACACGAAGGTTATCAAACATTCTCATATCTGTCAAAGGGAAAAACATAGAAAAAAGGCAGAGAAATGATTCTCCGCCTTTTTGTCAGCTTATTGATGGTTGTTTTTCTTCTTTTGGACAGCTTCTTGAAGCGGATCGCCTGCTAGTTCTTTACTTGCTTCTTCTAACAGCTGATCTACCTGCTGGTGGTCTTTCTCGCTTTTCGCCTTTTTATCCTTTTGGAAAAATGACATCGCTATTTCCCCCCTTTTCATAAAATGCCTTTGCCTGTTTAATTTGTGCTACAGCGCTCAGCATTATACAAAGAGGAGCGGTTCATTCATCGTGAAAGGTCTGTCTCATTTTTTGCAAATACGTTAGAAAGGTCTTTAAGTCTTCCTCTGTGAAGTCTGACATCATATGCTGAATCACCTTTCCAAAAAGACGTGTATGCTTTTCGTAAATAGCCAGCCCTTTTTCCGTGGCTTCTAGCCGGACAAGGGAATGATCGTCCTTGTCCCTCTCTCTCTGAATGTAGCCTTGCTCACATAATTTATTGAGGGCAATGGAAGCGGCACCTGGGTTGAGAGAGAGTCTTTGTTTGAGCTCTTCAGCATGTGATACTTTTCCTTGTATCAATATAGAAAGAGCATATATCTGTGGAGGCGTGATGTCTTTTTCTAACTCAAGTAACTTGCGGTTTAATTTACGGCTGACTTCATAATGTACAAGAACAATTTCTTTTAAAATGTCTGCATTACTCATCCGAATCGCATCCTTATCGTTAGTGTCAATATGACTTCCTTCTTATTATAGAATGTTTTTCCAAACAGCCAACTATTTTATCCCATTTTCTTTAGAAATAAGCCTTGCTGAATGGATTCACCCTTGATATAGTGAGTACTTGAACAAAAAACAGAACAGGAGTACGCATCATGACAGGAAAAACACATATTATGGGCGGAATTGCCGCCTCCACAGCCGTCGCCTATTATTACGGATTCGAACCAGTGACGATGGCTGCTGCTGGATCAGTAGGTGCCCTCATCCCAGATCTATGTCATACGAAAAGCAAAATCGGCAGGAAATTCCCGCTCCTTTCCACACTGATCAGTAGTGTATTCGGGCACCGCACCTTTACACATAGTTTATTATTTTTGCTGATCATTTATTTTATTGCGACAACATACATTCCAAATGACAGCCTCAGTACCGGGTTACTAGTTGGGATGGCAAGCCACCTCATCCTTGATGCAGGCACAGTGAACGGTATTAAATTTTTGTTCCCTGCAACCATGAAAGTACGTCTCCCCTTTTATGTCAAAACAGGCAGCACAGGAGAACAAGTCGTACTAGCTGCTCTGACCATTGTCACCTGCTATTACATGGCTGTCATTTGCGGGATATCCATCCCATTGCCGTTTTAGAAAAAGAAAAAAGAGTTTTGCAAAAAAGCAGGATATGAATTGATCATTCCTCATTTTTTTAGTAGTTTTAAGATAAGTGTTTTTGCCTTGCAGCTGAATACAGAATGGTGAGGAGTTACATAAATGAAAGCGTTTTTCAAAAATCACTGGTTTTTAGTGTACTCCATCCTCTTTATGTGGATGAAAACATACATCATTTATCAATTCGGATTTCATATACGAACGGCCAATCTGTTTCACGAATGGCTGCTTTTGATCAATCCACTTAGCTTTTTGCTCCCTTTGTTTGGGATTGCTCTTTTCTTAAATGAAACGAAACAAAAGGTCTTTTTATTGACCACAAATTTTATTTTGACAGCCATTTTGATATCGAATACGATCTTTTACGGTTTTTATATTGATTTCATTACCATTCCTGTCTTATTTCAAGCAAAGAACATGGGAGATATGGGCAGCAGTATGACTGAATTGTTTCATCCGCTATTTATACTCATGCTGATTGACTTTGTGGTGCTGGCATGGCTCTTAAAACGGAAACCGCTATCACCAAAAGCGTCTTTTAAGACAATCAAAACATACTATGTGGTTTGCTGCAGCTTGCTATTGTTCCATGTCAGCTCAGCTTTGATGGACCACCCTCGATTTTTGACAAGCTCATATGATCGAGAAGTCATTGTACGAAACCTTGGGCTGTTTCAATTCCATTTGTATGACGGTGCCGCTCAAACAGCACGAATTGGACAAAAAGCCTTTGCTGACGAAGATACACTTTCAACAGTGGCAAACTACACAAAAGCTGATTACAGTGCACCGAATGAAGACTACTTTGGACTTGCTAAAGGCAAAAATGTCGTGTTCATTTCACTTGAATCAACGCAGCAATTTGTCATGAATCAAAAGGTGAATGGACAATACATCACACCATTTTTAAATGAACTTGCCAAAAAAAGCTTCTATTTTGATGAATTTTATCAGCAGACAGAGCAAGGCAAAACGTCGGACTCAGAGTTTATCGTCGCAAACTCCCTCTATCCATCTAGCAGTGGCGCTGTCTTTTTCACAGCGAGTGACAACGAATATGACACACTGTACAAGCAATTGAAAAAAGAGAATTATCAATCCGTCCAATTTCATGCGAATAATAAAACGTTCTGGAATCGTGATGTGATGTATGAATCTCTTGGGATTGACCGCTTTTATGATGTCGATTCATTTGATGTCAATGAACAGAATTCGACTGGCTGGGGCTTAAAGGATATCGACTTTTTTGACCAATCCATCGATTATTTAAAAAAGCTGAAGACGCCTTATTACAGCACGTTTATTACCTTAACCAATCACTTCCCATTTGAAATTGATCCAAAGGATCAGTTCATTGATGAATACGATTCGACTAGCACCATTTTAAACCGCTATGTGACCACCGTCCGCTATCAAGATGAAGCTATCAAAAGGTTCTTTGAACGAGTGAAAGAAGAAGGACTATATGAAAATACAATGTTTGTCCTGATGGGAGACCACTATGGCATTTCAGAAGCACATCATGAGGCAATGGCAGAGCTGCTGAAGCAGGATGAAATCACACCGTTTGATGCGGTTAAACTGCAGCGGGTCCCTTTTTTGATTTACATTCCTGGGGTGACAGACGAGGCCCCTCAAACCATTTCTGAAACAGCCGGTCAAATGGATGTCAAACCGACACTTCTTCATTTACTCGGCATTGAATCAAAAGATTCTATTCAATTTGGGAATGATCTTTTCTCCAATGAACGGACACCGTTCGCTGTGCTGAGAAATGGAAACTTTATTACGGATGATTATCTTTATACAAAGAACACGTGCTATGATCAAAAAACAAAACAACCTGTTGAAGAAGATGAAGTATGCCAGCCTTATATAGAAAAAGCCAATAAAGAGCTGTCTCTATCAGATAAAGTGATCAACGGGAACTTACTACGTTTTTATCAGCATTAAAAGCTGCCCTCTGGCGGCTTTTTCTTTTCTCTTTTCCTGAAAGCCTATGAATGGTCAAATAAGTTTGATTATAATAAAGGATACACATGATGTTGAATGATAAAGAGGTGTGATCATGAAATATTTATTCTTAACCTACGTCACCATCTGTTTGCTCCTGACTGGGTGTCAAACGGAGTCGACGTCATCAGATCAAAGCAAAAAGACAGAACTTGTGATTTCAGCGGCGGCAAGCCTGCAGGATGCTTTGAAAGAGATTGAATCTGCCTATGAAGATGATCATCCAAACGTGACACTCACGAATAATTTCGGATCATCCGGCGCATTGAAACAGCAAATCGCTCAAGGAGCAAAAGCGGATCTCTTCTTCTCAGCAGCTGAAGAGCCTTTTGATGACCTTGTTCAATCTGGCGACATCGATCAGGATCATACAAAGGATGTCATACAAAATGAGCTTGTCCTCATCGTGCCAAAAGAAGGTTCCTCTTCTATCAAAACCTTTCGCGAGGTTGATCACATAAAAGGAAAGATAGCGCTTGGCACACCTGAATCTGTTCCTGCTGGTACATATGCAAAAGAGATTTTCACAAAACTGAATATATGGGACCAAGTGAAACAGAACGCTGTCTATGGCAAGGATGTTCGTCAAGTATTAAACTATGTCGAAACAGGAAATGTGGAAGCTGGTGTCGTGTATAAGACGGACGCGCTCGTTTCTCGCAAAGTAAAGATAGTAGATGAGGCAAATCAAGGCATGCATTCCCCCATCATTTATCCTGTTGGCATTGTAAAACAGACCGATCACATGAAAGAGGCGAAAGCATTTTTTCAATATCTCCAATCAGATCCGGCCGCAGCGATTTTTAAAAAGTACGGCTTTCAAGTGAAATAATGCCGATGCTGACCGAAGATTTTCTTTCACCTATCTGGCTGTCCGTACAAGTGGCTGCTTTCAGCGGGTTATTGGCTGTCGTTTTAGGAACGTCCATTGGTTTTTGGATGGCCCGTACATCTTTCAAAGGGAAAATGATCGTGGAAACGCTCCTCATGATGCCGCTTGTCCTTCCGCCAACGGTCGTAGGATTTCTGCTGCTCGTTGCGTTCGGGAAGAACAGTGTGATTGGACAAGCGATTGAATGGATCTTCCATCAGCCTGTCATCTTCACTTATTGGGCAGCAGTCATTGCATCGACAGTTGTCGCATTCCCGCTCATGTATCAATCAGCGAAGGCTGGATTTTCTACGATTGAGTCAGACATTGAAGGTGCTGCAAAAGTTGATGGTGCGCATTCTTTTCAGGTCTTTGCCTATATTACCGTCCCACTCGCACTGCCATCTCTTCTCTCTGGTGCAGTTTTAAGTTTCGCAAGGGCGTTAGGAGAATTTGGAGCGACTTTAATGTTCGCTGGCAACATTCCTGGGAAAACGCAAACCCTCCCAACAGCCATCTATGTGGCGATTGATTCTGGACGAATGGAACTTGCGTGGGCTTGGACGATTTGTATTGTGATCCTGTCTTTCCTCATGCTGTTGGCTGTGCGCCGAAGCAGGAATTAAAAAATCCCCTTCTCAAAAAGAGAAAGGGATTCAGATTGTTGACAAAGGGCTAAAATGAACTTGATTTTAGCCCTTTGTCTTCTTTTCAGCGTGATAGAAAACCTTTGCTGTACTGGTGCGTAGCGAATTTGACATTCGTGAGCACCTGCACGCAGAACTGACTGACAAAGAATGCGAGGGTTTGTCTACACGCTGAGGGGATTTTTTATTTATTCAAACCCAACCGTCATCGTTTCTGGATTAGACCCGACACGTTCGTTATTATTAAGTGCATTGATTTTTTCCATGTCTTCTTGTGAAAGCTCGAAGTCAAAAATGTCGGCATTTTGTTTAATGCGATCTTCATTGATTGATTTTGGAATGGTGACAACGCCGCTTTGCAGATCCCAACGCAAGATCACTTGAGCCACAGATTTGTTGTATTGTGCTGCAATTTCCTTTAATACGTCATGATCCAAAAGCTTTCCTTGCATCAGCGGAGACCATGCTTCAATTTGAATGCCTTTTTCTTTCGCATATTGTCGTAATTCTACAAGTGTCAGTTTTGGATGAAACTCCACTTGGTTCACCGCTGGAACAACCTCCGCATCTTTTAACAGCTCTTCTAAATGCTGCACGTAGAAGTTGCTGACACCAATCGCTCTTACTTTTCCATCTTTATAAAGCTTCTCAAGCGCACGCCATGTCTCTTTAAATGTATCTGCATTTGGTCCAGGCCAATGAATCAAATAGAGGTCTAAGTAATCAAGACCGAGCCGGTTTAAGCTTGCGTCGCATGCAGCGAGTGCTTTGTCATATCCTTGATCTGTGTTCCATACTTTTGACGTAATGAACAATTCTTCTCTTTTCACGCCAGATTCTTTAATGGCTTTCCCTACGCCTGTCTCGTTTTTATAAACGGCAGCCGTATCAATGCTGCGATAACCGTTTCGTATGGCTGCTTTGACGGCATCAACCACTTGGTTGCCGTCCTCCACTTTGAATACACCTAAACCAAACCATGGCATTTCTACTCCGTTATTTAGTGTTACGGTATCATTCAAGCTTTTGACCATGTTAACAACCACCTTTTCATAGATTCCATCTTTTTCATTATCTCATGTTGCGTTTGAAAACTCTATTATCAGGCGTTTCTCTTCGCTTCAATCGCTAGTAGCAAAGCACCTGTCATACCTGCCTTGTCCTCAAGTCCAGGAGAGACAATGTATGTATCAAGCGGCGGCATGTCGACATAATCATTGACATACGCAGCCAGCTTCTCTCGAATGAGCGGAAATAGCTGTTTTTGCTTCATGACGCCTCCACCCATGATGATGCGTTCTGGGCTTAATATCAGCGTGTATTGCATTAATGCCTGTGCTAAATAATCTGCTTCAAGAGACCAAACTTCATCTTCTTCGGTAAGCTCTTTAGCCGGCTTTCCCCACCTTGCCTCAATAGCTGGTCCTGCCGCAAGTCCTTCTAAGCAAGTACCATGCGCCGGGCAGACACCTGCGAACTGATCTGATTCATGCTGCCTGACCAGGATGTGTCCCATTTCTGGATGTGAGTGACCGTGGAGAAGCTCATTTTTCACAACAGCCCCGGCACCAATCCCCGTACCGACCGTGATATACAGACAGCTGCTTAGCCCTTTGGCGGCCCCTTTTGTCAGTTCACCTAATGCTGCGGCATTGACATCTGTCGTAAAGGACACCGGTACACCTAATTGTTTCTCCAGCTCAGGTATCAACGGGTAATGCTTCCATTCCACTTTCGGCGTATTCATGATGTAACCGTAAGAAGGATCGTCTTTCTGGACACAAATCGGTCCAAAGGAACCGACCCCTAATGCTGCAATTTCATGTTGCTGAAAAAATGGAATAAGTGATTGGATCGTTTTTTCCGGGTGCTCTGTTGGAATGGTTAATTCCTCTATGATATCCCCATGCTCATTGCCAATGGCACAGCAGAACTTTGTCCCCCCAGCTTCAATCGCTCCGTAATATGTCATCCTGCCTCTCCCCCTGCTCGTCTCTTTTTTTCATCATAAAACAAAGGGGAGAAGATGACAACATCATGTATTGGTCAGTAAGACTGCTTCCATGTCATTGATATATTCCCTTAAATGATGGGCAATATCACGATTGATTTCGCCATTTTCATATAAAGTTTGGATTTCATTCCGAATCGTCTGTACGGCTTGGAAGTTAAGCTCTTTCTTCTTCCGGTCAAACGTACGATCCTTTTGCTGGAAGAAAGAAGGACCATGTTCACAGCGGAAAATCACTTGATTGTAAAACCCAATGACTTGATGACACGTTTGTTGATTGTCTTCGGTCATATGGTGCTTAATAGAATCCACCGCAGCTTCAGCCGTTTTCTTGCGGATTTGTTTATACGATTCCTCGTTTTCTAATATGCCGCTCGAAATACGCTGATGTGGACGCCACAATTGAAGCCATTGTAGTAAGCGCAGAAACTTCACTTTTGAGAAACGAATTTTAAAAGAGTTGGAATAGAGCATTTCCAGCTCATGAAATCTCTCTTGCAGCTCATATGCTTCTTCTTTGTCGATTTTCTCTTCCTCAATCAACTGCTGAAGTTTCATCTGTTCTGCTTTAATACCATGCAGTCTGATTTTTCTCTCTTGTTTTCTCATACCAAACTGGTACGGTTCCCGCTGAATATTTCGTAGCTTCATTCGGAAATCATTGATGAGTGCAAGGGAGACTTCTCGATTGTCCTCATTCATTCCTTCTTTTAACGTTTTAATGGCACTTCTCAGTAGCTTCCGTTTTGCGTGCTGAATCTTTGTATCTAAGTCCACATCCACTTGCTTATCTTTTTTCTCCGATAAAATAGGCAGTAGCACACTCGCTAAAATGAGTGTACATAAAATGACGCCTGCTGCGAGGAAAATAATTAAATGACGCTCAGGAAATGGTGATCCGTCTGCAAGCGTAAACGGGATGGAGAAAGCACCCGCTAATGTAACAGCACCACGAACACCAGAGAATGTCATCAGCATGGAAGCACGCAGTTTCGGTTTTTTCGTGTTCTTCTTTTTCGATACACTCCAGTTCCCTGCCCAGAACAGCCATACCCATAGGAATCTGAGAATCATCAGACAGAATGTAATGATTAAAATGTAACTGATGACTTGCATATTATTAAAGGCTTCATCTTGGAAAATGACGGTCGATACATCAGGAATTTGTAACCCAAGTAAAACGAAAACAAGGCCATTTAAAATAAATAAAATAATATTCCACGTGTTTGAAGAAGCAATTTGCAGTTTTGCTAAATTCGCTTCCATTCGGTCTTGCTCGATGGCATGTGTCACACCACCGGCAACAACGGCTAAAATGCCGGATACGCCAATTTCTTCAGCTGCTAAATAAATCACAAACGGCGTGAGGATTTGCAGGATGATGTGCATTGTGACATCGTCCATGCCTAAACGGCGGAGAAAATAGCGGAAACGAATGATAAAAAACGACAGAATAAATCCGGTCAATAATCCGCCAGCAGCAATCAGAACAAAGCTAAAGGATGCCTCTGCAATGGAAAATGCCCCTGTAACCGTTGCTGCAATAGCAAATTTAAAAGCAACAAGTCCTGACGCATCGTTCATCAGCCCTTCGCCTTCCAGCAGTCTCATGATCCCCTTCGGCATATTCACACGGCTGGAAAGGGCACTTACAGCCACTACATCTGTCGGTGATAAAATCGCTGCAAGCGCAAATGCAGCTGGAAGTGGTATGCTTGGAATCATCCAATGGATGGTATATCCTGCGACAATGACTGTCGCAAATACGAGCCCTAAAGCTAATAGAAGAATGGGCGCTCTTAATTTCCACAGCTCGTCCCTTGGGGTACGCTTCCCATCATTAAATAACAGCGGTGCAATGAATAAAACGAAGAATAGCTCAGGATTTAAAGAAATATGTAAACCTGAAGGAAAAGCTGCGACCAATATCCCTAAACCCACTTGGATTAATGGTACTGGAATAAAGGGCAGAAAACGATTGATAATATTAGATGATGCAATGAGTGCTAGTAGTACGAGCACTGCCAAAAAAATCTCCACTAGTACATGTCCCTCCCATTTCATTTTTTCCGTCATGTTTTGCTTACATGCAAAGATGTGTTCATTTCTTTCTGATCCATCCGTTCGGTCATGAGCGTTTCTTTAGTATCCCGCAAAAAGCGAAACCAACACATAACAATCCATCTAGGCAAAAAAAGACTGAATCTACATATTCAGTCAAATGACAATATTTTCATCTCGTGTATTGTTCCAATGATGAATAAAGAATCTACTTTTATTTTACACGAAAACAGCTTGACCTGCTGACATCAAGCTCGAATAACACATAAAAAAAAGAGCGACATCGCCCTTTTCTTTACCTTTTATTTAAAAAATAAGACCTAGCGGGAAGCCGCCATTTGAATAAGTAGGAACAAACCCTGCATATGACGAGGATGACAAACAGCAGATATAAAGCAAGCTCTCCTTGCGCTAAGCCGAGTCCGACGAGTAAGCCGCCAAGGGCTGCCCATACTGCGTAAATCTCTGCTTTTAGCACAAGTGGCTTTCGTCCTGCTAATAAATCACGCACAATGCCGCCGCCGCTTCCAGTCAAAATGGCTGCCACAATGACCGCACTGAGCGGGAGCTCTCTTTGTACAGCAAATAATGCGCCTTGAATCGCAAAGGCTGCTAAACCGATCGCATCCGAGAAATTCCCCCACGTGCTCCAGTGCTTGAGCAAAAGCTTTGGAAATAGGAACACGATCGTAATGGATACAAGGGCAATGGTAAACATTTTGCCCTGTGACCATAAAGCAGACACCGGAAGACCAATTAATAGATTCCGAATCGCTCCACCGCCAAATGCTGTGACAATCCCTAAAATGTACACACCAAGAATATCGTACTCTTCTTCCATTGCGACAATCGCACCACTAATGGCGAATGCCACAATGCCAATAATACTTAACACTTCCCATGCCATTTTCCGCTTATCTCCTTACCATTGTCTGATCATCTAACACTCTCCCCTTAATGTATATCTGACACAAATGAAAAGCAATACAAATTTTCTTTAAATTTTATCTTTTTGCAAAAATAAAAAATAGCCTGCTTTTAAGCAGGCTCAGATTGTTGACAAAGGGATAAAATGATCTTGATTTTATCCCTTTGTCTACTTTCAGCGTGATAGAAAACCTTTGCAGTCTAGGAAGAACAGCTACTTTCGCGGAGCGAATTTGACATTCGTGAGCACCAGCGCACAGGAATGACACCGAATGCGAGGGTTTGTCTACACGCTGATAGCCTGCTTTTAAGCAGGCTATCTCCTCAATCTTCTTTTGCATTTAAAAGCAGCATACTAATGATGATCAGAATAAATGCAATGAGAGCTAAGAGTGGAATGGTGATAAAACCAAACCAGTTCAGATAATCAACGGAACAAGGAATACCGCTTAGACAAGGACGAATCGATGCAAAGCCTGGAATCTTTTGTTCCATATAATGATAGATGGAAAAGCAAGCACCAATTCCGGCCAAAGGGAGAACGTAGTACTTCACTTTGACATCGCCACGGAATGTAGCAATTCCAAGTAAAAGCACAAGCGGATACATGAAAATGCGCTGAAACCAGCACATATCACATGGAATAAACTTCTTTACTTCGCTTAAATACAGGCTGCTCATCGTCGCCACAATCGAGACGATCCAAGCGCTGTATAAGTAAATCAGTTTATTCTTCATGATTTTTTCCCTTTCAGCTCTTGATCAATTAATTCTTTGATTTCATCATAGTCGTAAAAGTTTTGGACTTGTTTATTGTTAATAAAAATTGTTGGTGTTGCATTTACTTTGTATTGATTCACCAGCTGATCATCTGTGTTCAGCTGTGGCTGATATGTTTTCTTTGATAGGTTATCTTTCAGCTTGTCCGTATCAATTTTCGTTGTCTTCTTCGCCAATGCGGTGAGCTTTGCTGGCGTTACCCATTCTGCTTCACTATCTGGTTGTGCGTTGTAGACCGCTTCATGAAATGCCCAGAAGTTTTTCGGATCTTCTTTCCACACTTCTTCAGAAGCCAGTGCTGCTAATACCGCACCGTCCCCATGAACAGGCAGTGGTAAGTTAATAAATGAGAAGGATACATCGCCATTATCTATGTAGTCTGCTTTCAATTTTGGGAAAATGTCAGTCTCAAATGATTTACATGATGGACATTTGTAATCCCCAAACTCGACAACTTGCACTTTTGCCTTTTGATCTCCCATGACAGGCTGTCCTTTAATAGACGGCTTACTGTCGACTGTTTGTGCTTCTTGGCTGTTGTTGTTACCGATCACAACGAAAATACCGATGAGAAGAGCTGCAATGATGGTTAATATAACTGCAAACTTGATGGATGAAGATTGATTATTTTTTTTACTCACAAAAGCACCTACCTTATCTTTTTCATTCATTCCTTCACAAAGAAAAAGGATAACAGCTCAGGAAAATGCCATTATCCAACTTCTTCTATTTTAACAAGAGGGGGTCTATTATGAAAGACGCTATTCATGAATTTTTCCTTACAATTTTATTTCATGACCCTCATCGCATTTAAAACAGCCAGTACAGTGACACCAACATCCGAGAAGACAGCTTCCCACATCGTGGCAATACCGAATGCACCAAGTATGAGAAAGACGGCTTTCACCCCAAGAGCAAACGCAATATTCTGCCATACGATGGCTCTCGTTCTTTTAGCGACAGCAATAGCTTCCGCTACCTTCGATGGCTGATCTGTCATAATCACAATATCAGCCGCTTCAACTGCTGCATCTGAACCAAGTCCACCCATAGCAATACCTATATCCGCTCTTGCCAAAACCGGTGTATCGTTTATGCCGTCCCCAACAAACAATAACTTTTCTTGAGATGCTTTTTTCTCATACATGTCTTCGATTTTGGCGACTTTATCCTGTGGCAATAATTCAGTGTGAACCTCGTCAATGCCGATCTGCTGTGCAACTGCATTTCCTACTTGCGCAGCATCCCCTGTAAGCATCACAGTTTGAATACCCGCAGCTTTTAGAGAAGATATCGCTTCAACTGCATCGTCTTTTACTTCATCTGCAATCAAGATAGATCCCGCAAACTCACCGTCTATTGCTAAATACACAACCGTTCCGCTTCGTTTTTCTTTTTCAAAAGCAATGCCCTCTCGTTCCATAAGACGATGGTTACCTGCCAATACATGGGCTCCGCGAATTGTCGCTTTGATCCCATGACCCGCAATATCCTCGTAAGATTCGATCTGGCTCTCATCAAGAGACGCTCCGTAAGCCGCCTTAATCGATTCTGCAATCGGATGCGAAGAATGCGCTTCTGCCAGCGCTGCAAAAGAAAGCAATTTCTCTTCTGACCATTTCTCATTCGCTGCTTCGATATGAGTAACTGTAAAGTTCCCTTTTGTCAAAGTACCTGTTTTATCAAACACCGCATAGCGGACAGAGTTCAAGGCTTCTAAGTAGTTACTGCCTTTCACTAAAATGCCTCGTTTTGATGCGGCACCAATTCCGCCAAAGAAACCTAATGGAATGGATACAACGAGAGCACATGGACACGAAATGACAAGAAAGACAAGTGCCCGGTACACCCAATCAGACAATTGAGCTGATGGGATGAGAAGCGGTGGTACAAAGGCAAGCAATAAAGCTAGCACGACCACAGCAGGTGTATAATATTTAGCGAACTTTGTGATAAAGTTTTCTGTCTGCGCTTTACGGCTGCTTGCATTTTCGACTAAATCCAAAATCTTCGTAACCGCTGACTCACTGAGCTCTTTTTGCACTTCAATTTCAAGAATGCCGTTTTGGTTCACAAATCCAGCAAGCACTTCTTTGCCTGCTTCCACATCTCTTGGAACAGACTCCCCAGTTAGTGCAGAGGTATCCACAAGAGAATAACCGTCTATCACGCGTCCATCCAAAGGAATTTTTTCACCTGGTTTGACGACAATACGGTCACCAGCTTTGACTTCTTCCGGCTTTACCTTTTTTGTTTCTTGCCCCACTTTGAGGTTTGCGTATTCTGGACGGATATTCATTAATTCGCTAATTGATTTTCTAGAGCGATTCACAGCTGCCCCTTGGAACAGTTCTCCAATTTGGTAAAACAGCATGACTGCCAGTGCCTCAGGATACTGCTGAATCACAAAAGCACCAACCGTAGCTATGGTCATTAAGAAGTTCTCATCAAATACTTGACCGCGCACAATATTTTTCAGTGCTTTCAAGACAACATCTCCGCCAACTAGTAAATATGCGGCGAAAAACATGATGAACTTCAGTAAGCCATTGTCAGGTATAAAATAAGCCGCTGTTCCAATGACTGCACCACCAATTAATTTCAGTACAATCGTTTTTAAATTCTTTGTTCCATGATCGTGATCGTGGTGATGTCCTTCTTCTTTTGGTGATACACTCACATGAGGTTCAATGGACTGAACGGTTTTTTCAATACGCTTTGACATCGTTTCTTGTGCATCAGCATGTGTCACAGTTAATGTACCCGTCGCAAAATTAATTGAGCAGGCTTCAACCCCTTCGAGTTTGCTGACACCTGTTTCAATTTTACGTGCACAGTTTCCACAATCGAGACCGCTTAATACGTATTCATCCTTCATCTTTTTCATGTTCTCACCTTTTTCTATATAAGTAGCCTTCCCTGATTCAATCAAACCTATCAGCTGCTGTAGATATTATATATGAGCACATATTCATATATTGAATTACCCTTATTATATGAGGAGTTCTTACAAACTGTCAATCATTTATAAGCAAATGTTTGAGATTTTTCGTATTCAAGGATGTCATGTGAACTTTCAATAATCCATGCTCGTGTCCCCTCTTCTTTGCATAACATAAAAACGATCGCTTGATGGGAATATTCAGCATTTCTCTTTACAAAAGAAGGACATACGGTTAGAATAAGATAAAAGTTTCCTTAAGGAAACAAATTAGCGTTAGAGAATCATTTCATCCTTTAGTCAAAATTATTAAATGTATGCATATATTTTTAAGAAACGCAATTGATGATCGAAAGGGGACGCAAGAGATGTCAAATGCTTTAACAATCGACCGCCTGTATGTCTCATACCATGGACAGGATGCACTAGAAAACGTCTCTCTTTCCATACAGGAAGGAACGATGACTGGAATCATTGGTCCAAATGGTGCTGGTAAATCGACTTTATTGAAAGCATGTTTGGATTTAATTGAAAAGGATCAAGGGGACATTCGTTTTTTTGAACAACCCTTTAAACAAGTGAGAAAACAGATCGCCTATGTACCGCAAAGAAATGATCTAGACTGGACGTTTCCTATCCATGTGCTGGATACCGTACTGCTTGGCACATACCCAAAGCTCGGATTGATCAAACGACCGAAAAAAGAAGACCGTGCCTATGCGTACCATTGCTTAGAAAAGGTTGGGATGCAGGACTTTGCCAAAAGACAGATTGGGGAATTATCTGGCGGTCAGCAGCAGCGTGTCTTCCTTGCACGAGCACTCGCTCAAAACGCACAGCTCTTTTGTTTAGATGAACCATTTGTCGGAATTGATATGGCAAGTGAAGAAACGATGATCCGCATTTTGAAGGAATTACGAGATGAAGGAAAAACCATTCTGGTCGTCCACCATGACTTAAGTAAAGCCGATGATTACTTCAGCCACCTCGTTCTTCTAAATAAAAAGCTGGTCAAAGCAGGGCCTGTCCATGATATTCTTCGTCCTGAGGTCATGCTCCAAGCATATGAAACACAGCTGCCATTTTTAAAATCAGCAGGAGGAGACGCGTAATGGAATTCTTAACCGGACTTTTTGAATATGCGTTTTTACAAAAAGCGTTATTTACATCCGTTATGGTAGGGATCATCTGCGGCGTCATTGGCTGCTTTATCATTTTACGGGGAATGGCTTTGATGGGAGATGCGATTTCACACGCTGTACTTCCAGGTGTCGCCATCTCTTATATGCTCGGCATTAACTTTTTCTTTGGTGCGGTTCTAACTGGTGTACTGACAGCCATCGGCATCGGATATGTCAGTCAAAACAGCCGTATTAAAAATGATTCGGCCATCGGGATCGTATTCACTGCTTTTTTTTCCATTGGGATCATTTTGATTACATTTTTAAAAAGTTCCAGCGATTTATATCATATCTTGTTTGGAAACGTACTAGCCGTTCGTTCATCTGATATGTGGATCACGCTTGGCATCGGCATTTTCATTTTGCTGGCTGTCATTGTTTTCTACAAAGAACTGCTCATTAGTTCATTTGATCCAGTGATTTCTTCCGTTTACGGTTTACCGAATCGCATGATCCATTATTTCCTCATGACCTTATTGACCTTAGTGACCGTGGCATCCCTGCAAACTGTAGGTATTATTCTTGTTGTTGCAATGCTTATTACACCAGCTGCCACCGCTTATTTACTGACAGACCGGCTATGGATCATGATTTATTTATCTGCTTTTTTTGGAGCAGTTTCAGCTGTCGTAGGACTTGGGCTCAGCTTTACGTATAACTTGTCGTCTGGTGCTTCCATTGTGCTGGTCGCGACCATATTATTCGGCAGTGCCTTTATCTTTTCACCGAAACAAGGGATATTGTGGAGATCCTTAAAATCGAAGCGAAAACGAACACAGCTAAAAAAGGAAGCGTCTATGTAAAAGGAGGACATATATGAAGAAGGTATTAGCAATCCGTTTGA
Source organism: Bacillus sp. Leaf49 (assembly GCF_001426125.1). NCBI lineage: Bacteria > Bacillati > Bacillota > Bacilli > Caryophanales > Bacillaceae > Bacillus > Bacillus sp. Leaf49. Next base: position 316,477 of record NZ_LMRK01000001.1, read on the forward strand.
CCGCAGTATGTATTGCCCTTTTGGTCATCGTAGGCTGTTCTACTCAGCAAAAAAGTTCCGGAAAAGATGACGGTAAATTAAAAGTTGTCACGACCTACTCCATTCTTTATGACATTGTGAAGGAAGTAGGAGGACAGCATGTCTCTATTCACAGCATTGTTCCCATTGGTACAGACCCACATGAATTTGACCCACTGCCAAAGGATGTTCAGTATACGACGGATGCAGACCTTGTTCTATCTAATGGCTTGAACCTTGAAACAGGGAATGGCTGGTTTCAAAAACTGCTTGAATCGAGCGGCAAGGACGGGGATGATGCACCTGTAGCCGAGCTTAGTAAAGGTGTCAAAGTGAAGCATTTGTCTTCAAAAGGGCTTGAAAGCCAGCAGGACCCACACGCATGGCTGAATGTCGAGAATGGGATTCTTTATGCGCAAAATGCCAGAGATGCGCTCATTCAAGCAGATCCTGAGCATAAAGAGGATTACGAGAAAAATGCTGAAACCTATATCAAAAAGCTTCAAACGCTTCACGATGAAGCAAAAGACAAGTTTGATCAACTCCCAAAAGACAAAAAACTCCTTGTCACAAGCGAAGGGGCATTCAAATATTTTGCGGACGCGTATGGACTGAAAGCCGGCTACATTTGGGAGATCAACACAGAAAGTGAAGGAACACCTGGACAAATGAAGCGCATCATTCATTTTGTCAAAGATCATCAAGTTCCTGCCCTTTTTCTTGAAACAAGTGTAGATAAGCGCAGCCTTGAAAGCCTATCTGAGGAAACCGGAGTTCCGATTAAGGGGAAAGTATTTACGGATTCTATTGGCAAAGAAGGTGAAGATGGGGACAGCTACTATAAGATGATGAAATGGAATATTGACACCATTTATAAAGGACTGTCATCATAAGAAAAGACAGGTGGAGTAAATCCGCCTGTCTTTTTTGTCATCCTGCTATATTCTCCGGGTGTTTTTTCGGCCAAATGACGTAGCTGATGCTAATGATGAAATCAATGGTTAAGACCATCCCCCACACACTGACAAGCTGCATCAGAGATTCCGTTCGTTCTGGTGCTTGGATGAGATAGGTCAATCCATATAATAGCCCCGCTCCGATGACATAAGAGATGAAATGACGCGTCCAGCCCACCATTTCATACAAAGACCGCTCCTTCCCGTACTTTGGTTTTCCCTTCGGCTTAGGGCCTCCTGCAAAACGATAAGCAAACCGGGCATCCGCCCATTTCACCATTTGATGTCCAAAGGCAAGGCTCACACCAATATAGACAGCCGCAAGCCCGTGAATGACGCTCGCCACAGCCCCTTGCTTTAAATCTATATAAGTAGCCGCAAGAAGGATGAGATCTAAAATCGGCGTACAGACAAGAAAGAAAGCACCCCATTTTTTCTGTTTAAACACATAACGCAGTGTTAAGCCCATAAGAATAAACAGCCAAAAACCAATTTCACATGCCACAATCAATAAACCGACCAATTTCCCCACATCCTTTTTAACACGATTGTATTAAATAAAAAATAACACAACTGTGTTAAAAAAACAATAGCTGTGCTAAAATCAAGGTATGCCAAAAATCGTCGATCACCATAAACAAAAACAAAAGGTCGCTCAAGCTGCTATGAGAGTGATTAAACAAGAGGGATTGGAAAGCGCTTCTGTACGAAAAATAGCCGTTGAAGCTGGCATTTCAGCCGGCTCTATGCGTCATTATTTTTCCACACAGCAAGAATTATTTCTATTCTCCATGAATTTAATTCAGGAAAGAGTGAAGGAGCGAATTGCTAGGCTTCCATTAAACGGTTCAACAGAGGAAAATGTATTCACTTTATTGGAGCAGGTTCTTCCACTAGACGAAGAACGAATATTTGAAATGGAGGTGTGGCAGGCTTTTACAGTCAAAGCACTGACTGAACCAGATTTACAGCCGCTCAATGCAAAGATGTATGACGAGCTTTTTCAAACCGTTCAATTTTGCTTAATGAAATTGAAAGAGGATGAGCTACTGCTAGATCATATCGATCTTTTATTAGAAACTGAGCGGCTTTATGCGGTCATCAATGGGCTTGCGTTGAATGGAATTGTACAGCCCCATCGTTTACCGCCTCAGCTCATGCGCTCCGTGCTGCAGATGCATCTTCAATCCATCACAAAAAAAGACATGCCCTCCTTATAGAGAGCATGTCTTCAGATTGTTGACAAAGGGCTAAAATGAACTTTATTTTAGCCCTTTGTCTTCTTTTCAGCGTGATAGAAAACCTTTGCAGTCTAGGAAGGACGAGCATGAATGCGAGGGTTTGTCTACACGCTGAGACATGCCCTCCTTATAGAAAGCATGTCTTTTTTAATCTTCCATAAAAATGCGTTTCGCCTCGTAATAGAGCACCTGTACAAATTTCTTCACATTGATACGTGTGTGCTCTTCTCTTCCAGTTGTCTCTTTTGTGAGTTCACTCATTTTCTTACGCACAATGGTAAAATCGAAAAATTTTGATGCATAGTTTTCAAATGTTGGGTGAGAAAAATCGGTTAACCCGAGCGAGGCGATGTGTTTCAATGATTGGTTGATCGCACGTCTTACCCGCTGTTCCGCTGCTTTTGCTTCTCTTGCGATGTCTGCTGATGTAAAAGGTTCGTTTAATTTATCCTCTGTGATGCCAGTGAAAATTACTTTTAATGAAGGAAAAGAGTCGTGCTGATCGGCATGTAACGCTAAATACTGATCTGTGAAAAGAATCATATCTAGTAAATCCTTAGACCCTTTTTCGCCGACAATCCCAAGCTCCGCCAGCAAAAACTGACCTGCCTCTGCAAGACTTTTCCCACGCTGCTTCGTTTTCGTGGTCTGTCCGCGCTGCTGGAACTGCATGACCGATTTGAGCGAATGCTGAATATTTTCAATTGAGTGCTCTAAATGCAGACGTTCAATCATGAGGTGGAGCACACTTAAGACCTCTACCCGATTGATCGGCTTTGTCACATAATACTCGACACCGAGCGTATATGCCTGGCCGATGAGTTCCTTTGTTTCTACTTGTGACAGCATTAAATATTTCCCATGAAATTCATCCTTGATCGCTCGAATCGTCTCAAGACCGTCCCTTTCCGGCATCAGAAGATCAATACACAAGATATCAATATGCAAATCATTTAAGTAGCTCGCTGTTACTTCAGCACCATCCTCTGCTTCCCCTGCCACAATGCCAAGCTCTTCATCTTCAATGAGCTGTGCCAGTGAAGAACGAACAGCTTCATCATCATCAACAATAAAAAATCTCATCTCCCATTCCCCTCTTTTCTGCTGACTTGATCAATTGGTATCGTTAAAGTGAACATCGTTTGTTGATTTGGGATACTCTTCATTTCAACACTTCCGCCAAGCTTCTCGGCTGTGTCTTTCACATAGGAAAGACCGATGCCGCTTGATGGGTTCCCGGCTTGGTCGTATTTTAAAGTGAAGCCCGGTTTAAAGATCACATGATGGTTACGCTCTTTAATGCCTGGCCCGTTGTCACTGATTTGAAAAATCACATCATTCTCTTTCCGCAAAATGGATAGTGATACCTCTCCATTCACCGGAATGGCTTCAACGGCATTGGATACAATGTTATTTAATAAAGATAGAATGGTATACACGTGATAAGCGGGATGCTGCCCATCTTCATCATAATGAAAAACGATTTGTTTTTTAAGAGATTCCGCGTAATTTTCATGGATGCGGATCACAAGTCCAGCGATATGAGCAGGACTTGCATACTCCTGAAAATTTTCCTCATGAATCAGTTTTGATAAGGCAGAAAAAATCCGCTGATTATCCTTTTTGATTTCGTGTACCTCCCCTGCAATTTGCAGGGCTGTTTTTCCGAGTTTTTTCAAATCTAATGATTCCGTATCCTTTGCATGATGCAGAGATTGATACAATTGATATGAAGTAGCTGTAATGTGCTCAGCATGTGCAAGGGTTTTATAAAAATATGTAGATTCCGTATAAAGATTCGACAGCAGCATCAGCAGGTGTTCCTTTTCCTTCTTCATTTGTCGCTCTCTCGCCTGTTCTTCGTATAATCGAATCATCGTATAACAAGCCAACACGAAAAAGCTTCTGAAAATCGCCAATACAAATAGTTGAAACAGCGTTCTCACTGTTAAAATTTCATCAATGGCTCCCCTGAGTGCAATCATTTCGACTACACTTGCACATAGTTCCATGATGATCCCTGTTGCCCCAATGAGCCAAGGCTTATCACGGAAACGTCTGACCTGTAATACATAAAAAAGCGTACCATAGACGACGTAATACAGCAGGGAAGGAAATCTTAAAGAAACGGCCTCTTCCAGCGCTAGGTGGCCTGACACAGCGGTATCAAGAAGCACCCGGAATGCAAACACTGATCCCCCCGCAATGATGCCGCTTGCCCATGCCGGGAATTTTTTCATTTGAAGCAGGATAAAGAAAAAGACAACGGTTCCAAAGCTGACCCGAAAGCTATCCTCAAATGGATAAAATTTCAGCTCTCCCCCAATCGGAGTCAGAACAATGAGCATGATAATTAAATAAGGCTCTGTATTCAACCATTTTTTCAGTAGATTCAAACGCAGTCACATCCCTAATAATTGACGATAGTATACTATGTGAGCTTCAGAAAAACAAACAGTCCATGAAAAAACGCACACCGGACATTTGTCGGTGTGCGCTTCTCATGATGCCGCTTAATCTTCTAAACGATCCTTTTCTAAAAGTGATGCACCAGCAATACCTGGTTTCGTCATTTCAAAAGGATTTAAGATGACATCAAGCTCTTCCTCTGATAACACATCATTTTGCAGACAAAGCTCACGTACAGATACGCCTGTAAGAATCGCTTCTCTCGCAATTCGTGCAGCAGCTTCATAACCAATATGCGGATTGACCGCCGTCATGACACCAGCACTCTTTTCTACATATTCTTTTAATCTAGATTCATCTGCTTTTAGGTCACGCAAGCAGTTATCGACAAAGGATTCAAATACATTTTTCATCATGCTGAGAGACTGTAGTAAGTTGAATATTAAAACTGGCTCCATGACGTTCAGTTCAAGCTGACCAGCCTCTGATGCAAGGCAGATCGTGTGGTCATTTCCAATGACTTGGAATGCCACTTGGTTCATGACCTCAGGCATCACTGGGTTGACTTTCCCTGGCATGATAGATGAACCTGGCTGTCTCGGCGGCAAGTGCAGCTCACCAAAGCCTGCTCTAGGACCTGAAGCCATCAAACGAATATCGTTTGCCATTTTGGACATATTCATCATACATACTTTCAGTGCAGCAGATACTTCTGTATAAGCATCTGTATTTTGCGTAGCATCGACCAAATCTTCTGCTCCAACTAACGGCAATCCGCTAATGTCAGCTAGATAACCAACTACTTGGCGAATATATTTAGGATCAGCATTCAGTCCTGTTCCAACTGCTGTTGCGCCCATATTGACTTCATATAAATGCTGTCTAGACTGCTTGATTCGTTTAATATCACGAGCAAGAACCTTTGCATATGCACTAAACTCTTGACCAAGTCTGATTGGAACAGCGTCCTGAAGATGCGTACGTCCCATTTTGATGACATGATCGAATTCTTGCGCTTTTTCTGTCATGACTTGATGCATGTTTTCCATCGTATAAAGTAGTTTTTCAATCATATTCAATGTTGAAATATGAATCGCTGTTGGGAAAACGTCGTTTGTTGACTGCGACATGTTCACATGCGTGTTTGGACTTAGCTCAGTATATGCGCCTTTTTCCTTTCCTAGTAGTTCAAGCGCTCTGTTTGCAATGACTTCATTGGCATTCATATTCATTGAAGTGCCAGCCCCGCCTTGAATTGGATCGACAATAAATTGATTGTTCCATTTTCCTTCAATAACCTCATCTGCGGCTTGAACAATTTTTTCTCCAAGACCAGCATATAGTCGCTTTGTATCCATATTTGCAAGTGCGGCTGCCTTTTTGACAATCCCTAATGCTTTGATGAGTTCCTCATGAACATGGTAGCCAGTAATTGGAAAGTTCTCTACTGCACGTAATGTTTGAATTCCATAATACGCTTGAGTGTCTACTTCCTTTTCACCTAGAAAGTCTCGTTCGATACGAACTTGCTTGTCCTGTAGCTTCGTCATTTGAAAAGATCTCCTTTTACGCTGCTTTTGTTTGTTGTTTTAATTCCTCAATATACTTCTTCGATTTCTCTTGATCAAACACTTTTTCCCACTTAGACATGACAATGGCTGCAAGTGAGTTACCAAATACGTTAACAGTTGTACGAACCATGTCAAGGATACGGTCGATCCCAACGATGAAGGCAAGACCTTCAAGTGGCAGTCCCATTGCTCCAAGTGTTGTGATGACAACAACGATCGATGCACCTGGTACACCAGCCATTCCTTTTGATGTGAGCATTAAGATTAATAGTAACGTAATTTGCTCATAGATGGAAAGAGGCATGCCGTACATTTGTGCAACAAATATGGCGGCAATGGATTGATAGATGGCACTTCCATCTAAGTTAAAGGTATAGCCTGTTGGGATAACGAACGACGTGATCGCTTTCGGGCAGCCGAACTTCTCCATTTTGTCCATTAGTCTAGGCAGTACAGCTTCTGAACTTGCTGTTGAGAATGCAAGAATGATTTCTTCTTTTAACACTCTAAATAGTGTAAAGACGCTTGTTCCAGCTAATTTTGCGATAATGCCAAGTACGACAATAACAAAGAATGCCATTGTGCCGTAAACGACAAGTACCAGTTTACCTAGCGGGAGAAGCGCTCCGACCCCGAATTTGATCACCGTCACACTGATGAGCGCAAATACACCAAATGGTGCAAATTTCATCACTTTATTGGTCACCCAGAACATCGCTTCGAGGATGCCCTCAAAAAATCCTAACACTGGTTTTCCTTTGTCTCCAACTGCTGCAATTCCTAATCCGAATAACACTGTAAAGAAGATTGTTGGTAATAGATCACCTTCTGCAATGGATTGGAACACGTTTGTTGGCACAAGATGCACAATCGTTTCAGAGAAACTAGCTTTTTCGGCAGAAGACTTAGATGTCTCTTCATATTTAGAGATATCGCCTTTCTCCATGTTACTCATATCAATTCCTGTACCAGGATGGAAAACGTTTGCTGCAAGCAGTCCAACTGCTAATGCAATCGTTGTCACAATTTCGAAGTAAAGAATCGTTTTCCCACCGAGTCTTCCGATGGTTTTCATATCGCCTACACCTGCAACGGCTACAATCAATGCAGCAATAACAATTGGAAGAACGATCATTTTAATTAAGTGGATGAATATATCGCCAATCGGCGTTAACACATTAATAACGGTTTCATTTTGATAAAATAGTGCTCCTATGACAACACCCAAAACAAGTGCGATGAGTATTTGAGAAGCTAACCCTAACTTTTTCATACGTGGACCCCCTTTTTTTGATAACGCTTTCTTTGTTGCCTAATCGCATCTTAACGATGAACCTACAAAAAACGACAAAAAGGAACAAAAAGAAGTGAATTTTTTATGAAAAATCTTTTAAAAGGTGGGTTTTTCCACAAAATTGTTAAAAAAAGACTTCGCTTTTGGCGAAGTCTCAGGTTGTTGAGAAGAGCTAAAATGAACTTTATGTTAGCTCTTTGTAATAGAAATCCATTGAAGTCTAGAAAGGACGAGCACCGAAGCGCAGGACTGACACCGAATGCGAGGACTTCGCTTCTGATGAAGTCTCATGTTGCATATGATCAGCTGGCGGCTCTTGAAGAGGAGAAAGTTCGACATAAATCGCATAGCCTATCAATACAAAGGCTACATAAATCACAGCACTCAACGTCCACACCCATTTGACATTCAGCTTCATTTTGCCACACCCTCTCTGACAGGTTTCAATCGCTGTAATCTTAGTGCGTTCAGCACAACCGATACAGAACTAAAGGCCATTGCCGCTCCTGCAAGCCATGGTGCCAGGAACCCAAATGCGGCGACTGGTATGCCAATACAATTGTAAGCAAGTGCCCAAAATAGATTCTGTTTAATGTTTCTCATCGTTTTTCTGCTAAATTCAAGTGCATCTGCAATGGCATGGAGATCTCCAGTCATGAGCGTAATATCTGCCGCTTCCATGGCAACATCTGTACCTGTTCCGACAGCCATCCCGATATTTGCTGTTGCAAGGGCAGGGGCATCATTGATGCCGTCTCCAACCATCGCCACTTTTTTTCCTTGTTTCTGAAGCGCTGCAATATGAGCCGCTTTTTCCTCTGGAAGAACTTCAGCGATGACATGATCTATGCCTGCCTCACTCGCAATCGCTTCTGCTGTGCGTTTGTTATCTCCTGTCATCATCACGACGTGAATCCCTTGCTCTTTGAGACGAGCGACCGCTTGAGAAGAAGACGATTTGATTGTATCAGCAACGGCGACAATACCTGCTGGCTCGCCGTCAATGGCAATGAGCATCGCCGTTTTTCCTTGTTCTTCAAGCTCAGTCACAACTGCTTCTAGTGCTTCGCAGCTGATATGATGTTTCTTTAGGAGTTTCCGTGTGCCAATCAAAAGCTCATGTCCTGCAGCTCTTGCTTCAATTCCATGACCAGGATCTGCTTGAAAGGCTTCTACCTCGACCGCTTGGAGACCCCGATTCTTCATGCCTTCTGTAATCGCTCTGGCAAGTGGATGCTCTGACTGCTGTTCTGCCGATCCTGCTAACTGAAGCAGCGTATCTTCTGTCCAATTGGCAGACGCAATCACATCTGTAAGACTCGGCTCCCCTTTTGTCACAGTCCCTGTTTTATCTAGCACTACTGTATCTAGTGATTGGGTTATCTCTAAATGCTCTCCGCCTTTAAACAGAATCCCTGATTCAGCTGCCCGGCCGCTGCCTGCCATAATAGAGGTCGGTGTAGCAAGGCCAAGCGCACAAGGACATGCGATGACGATGACCGCTATAAAGGTTTCAAGGGCTGCTGTCACATTTCCTGGATCAACAAAGATATACCAAATCAGAAAAGTGAGCACAGCCAATCCTACAACAATGGGGACAAATATCCCTGAAATTTGATCTGCCATTCTTTGAATTGGTGCTTTTGAGCCTTGCGCTTGTTCGACGACTCGAATGATTTGTGAAAGAGCCGTTTCTTTTCCTACTTTTGTTGCTTTCACTTTCACAAATCCATTTTTATTGATGGTTGCCCCGATGACTGTATCTCCTGTGGTTTTATCAACCGGCAGACTTTCCCCTGTAATCATCGATTCGTCGATCGCTGTAGTTCCTTCGATGATTTCTCCGTCTACCGGGACTTTTTCACCTGGCTTGACGAACACAAGATCATTCACTTTCACTTCAGAAATAGGAACGGTCATTTCTTTCCCATCTCGCTCTATCACAGCTTCTTTCGCTTGTAAGCCCATCAGTTTTTGAATCGCTTCTGATGATCTCCCTTTCGCTCTTGCTTCCATTAATTTTCCGAGCACAATCAACGTAATCAGCACAGCACTCGTTTCATAATAGAGGGCCGCTTCATGTGTGCCTTGAACCGCTGACTGAATACTTTCATATAAACTATAGAAAAAAGCAGCCGATGTCCCTAGTGCCACAAGGACATCCATATTGGCACTTTTATTTTTCAACGCTTTATAAGCACCTACATAAAAAGGCCAGCCGACAATGAACTGGACGGGCGCTGCTAATGCGAGCTGAACCCATGGATTCATAAACGCTTCTGGCAACCAAATAAACGATGTGAAAGAAAAATGACTGACCATTGCCCAAAGAAGAGGCAATGACAAAATCATCGAGAACAAAAAGCGTGCCGTTTGTTTCTCAATCGCTACTTGGCGATGGTCTTTTTTCCCTTCCTCTGCATGCTCCTCGGCTGGTTCAATTAATGAATACCCAATGGATTTCACAGCCTCTTTTATGTCACTTGGAGATATTTTCCCTGGATGATATGTCACCTGAAGTGACTCAAGCGCAAAGTTCACTGATCCTTGATCAATACCATCCATCCGGTTGACTTTTTTCTCAATTCGGTTTGCACAAGCCGCACATGTCATTCCCTCTATATCAAATTCGGCTTGCTCCATCACCACATCATAGCCAAGAGATTGAATTTTTTGTTTTATATCCTCTGTTGTGAGTTGTTCTGTTTCATACACAATGTGGGATGTTTCAAGCGCAAAGTTCACACTGGCGTCGTCCACACCTTCCAACCTGTTCAAGCCCTTTTCAATGCGGCCTGCACAGGCGGCGCAAGTCATTCCCGTAATTTGAAAATCAATTTCTTTTTTCATTTATCTCACCTCTCCACATACTCCATGGGGGTATTGTTATTTTTAAAAAAATACGTGCTGTCTTATGCAGCACGTATGCTCATTTTATACGACATCATATCCCTGTTCTTCAATGACATCAGAGATCTGGTGTAACGTAATTTGATCTGGGTGAAAGGAAACCTCCACCTGACCCTTATCTAAATGGACTTTCACAGATTCAACACCTGCTAATTCTCCTACATTTCCTTCGACTGCTTTCACACAATGTCCGCAAGACATGCCTTGCACTTGTAGTGTTGATTGTTCCACTTCTCATCGCCTCCATCAATCATTTTCTATTTTTACTATACCCTAGTAGGGTATCATTGTAAACATAAATGATCCGCTTTTTGCTACGATTTTGTCAGCTTCGTGAAGACATTCATTAACTCCTCAATGGCTTCATCCCCATTACCGCTCTTAATGGCATCCGCTACGCAGTGATGTGTATGCTTTTCCATTAATTGAAGACTCACTTTTTTTAAAGCTGCATTGACAGCAGAAATTTGATTCACGACATCTATGCAGTAACGATCGTTTTCAATCATTTGCTGAATCCCTCGCACTTGACCTTCCACTCGTTTTAAGCGATTGATTAATTGATCTTTTTCCTTGTCAGCTCTAGGCGAAGCGATATGTCTTTCTTCTTGTTCTGTCATCTGATCACCTTTTTTCTATCATACTTGTGTTACATTCAATTAAAGCATATCTTCACCTGAAAAGGCAAAGATATGCTGTGATCACCGTTTGCTTATCCTAGTTTGTTAGTTGTTCAATATCTTGCAAAAGGCTGACCGATTGCTGAAGCTGCTTCATGAGGCCTTGCTGATCCTCTAAAATAGCTGCAGCATCGAAGTTGTCCATTTTCAATTGCTGTAAATAGGTTTGAATCTCCTCTGACAGCACTTTATTTTTCTCTATGATTTGTGCATGCAGGTCTTCTGCTATTGATGGGGCTGTGAGTTCATTAAATTCTTGAATGTCTGCTTTCAATGATTCCAGTTGCTGCGTCAAATCTGCTCTTTTGGCAGCATCTTGTACAGCTTCTTCCGCAAGCTGTGGAAAATCCTCTGTGAATTGCTGAATATCCGTCACATACTCATTCGCCTCTGTGACATATGTCGTTGTATCGTTCACTTGGTCTAACAGTCCTGAACATCCACTTAACAAAAACGTACCGGTTAATAGAAACGCCATCACATATTGTTTCAAGATCCATCATCCTTTCATCTGTATGTTGAAACCCCTCATTTGTCCAGCTCCCAACCACACAGATGCAAAAAGACCTTAAAAAAAGCCAGACCTTTGCCTCATGTGTGATAGGCAAAGGTCTGGCTAACATGTTCATGCCGGAATGACCGAGAAACAACGGATGTTTCTGTAATGACGACCAAACCGTAAAAGCTACTCCCCTTTAGGAAACCGTTCAAATGTTATGTTTATCATATCTAAATGAAGGACAACAGTCAATGAGAAGCAGGCGGAAGATCCTGCTTTTGGTATAGCATATAGTCCGAACCAGTTGATGCATAAATCCGATTACGTCCTTGGCGTTTTGACATATACAAGGCTTGATCTGCCTCAAATAGAAGCGTTTCTAATATAGAGGGATCATTCGCTGTATGGGCGACGCCAAAGCTTGCTGTCACTCTTACTTTTTTCTCATCTGTCTGAAAGAAACTCACTTCAAATGAATGTCTCATCTGTTCCGCAATATGACATGCCTCTTCAAATGAATGATGCGGCAGACAAATGGCGAACTCTTCTCCACCATATCGGCCAAATAAATCAGCCATCTTCAAATGCTGCTGACAAATGGACACAACATGACGCAACGCCTCGTCTCCAATATGATGTCCATGCGTATCATTGATTTGTTTAAAGAAATCAATATCAAATAGCAATATCGCAGTATCCTGCGCATCCTCTTCCAATAACATCTGCGTTCGTTCAATAAAGGAAGACCGATTGAAGATATTCGTCAAACCATCAATATATGCTCGACGCTCCAGCTCTTCCTGCAATAGTCGCTGCTCCGTAACATCGCTGATCACAATTTGCCTGCCCTCGACTTCGCCTCTTCTATTAAAAAGAGAAGAAGCAGTGAGATGATAATAGAAGGGCTGCTCTTTTTCCCACATTAAATCATACTGTGAATGATCCTTCGGAGAACGCAGCCACTGTATAAACGCTGGCTCTTTGATGATCCCTGAGAATATATCATCGATTTTATAGCCGATTCCCTTTTTAGCGAGCACAGGAATGATCAATGCAGCCGCAGGGTTATAATCAATCAGTGTTCGGTATCGATCCAATAGAAGAACACCTTCTGACATATGTTCAAACACACGCTCCATCGCAATGGGAGAGAGCTTAAAGAGATGAAAAGACATAATCGCCCATAAGTAGAGTGCGTTGGTTAAAAACATCACCACTGGTACTGGGTCAATGTGAAAAGGCGTGACACCTAATAAATAGATAAAAGAGGTCGTGATCGGTAATAATATTCCAACGAGCAAGATCAGCACCTGTTTCAAATATTCTTTCTTCACACGTAAAAACCAAAGCAGCATAAAAATAGCGAGCATAGAACAGCCAAATGTATAGACCCCATGAATGATATACCATAACCAATGGTAAAATCAGCTAATAAAAACCCGTCTACTGTATTCATCGTGATGCTTCGGTAAAAGAGTGAATGAAAAGAGTTGGTGAACACCAGAATGGTGGTTAAAATTGGAATCAACAAGAAGAGAAGCACGCGGCGCTTTGTTACATATTGATGGAAACCAGTAAACTGCAGCACAATCATCAGGCTGAACGGTGCAATAAACGGAAGACCTATGTATTGAAAACTAACCCAAAATGTAATTTCTTGAGGGGTGCGCGCCAATAATTCAAATGTATGTCCAAAAATATAAATCGCAGTTGCTCCAGACATATACATAAACAATTGACAGCCAATATACCGATGGCGATTTGCATGAGCAATGATTGATAATATTACGGACAGAATGCCAGAAACACTCATGATCACAATAAAATGTAAAACAATCGAATCCATGTAAACGCCCCAATTTCAGTTATTTAGAACTAGTCTAATCTTACTATATATGAGGACGTCTCAAATGGGAAGATGTGATTTTGAATTGGTTGGCGGTTTTTAAGATCTTTATGACATTTGTTTATTCTTTTTTCACGATACACTCCACAAGAGTCATAAGACATCTTTTTGACTAATTAAAAATTCGCCGAAAATTAACTCCCAGCTCAATATAAAACCTACTTTTTTCCCCTTTTTTATAATAATTACCACATCATATTTTTTTTACAGTACAATGATGACAGCATTAAACGGGAGGGGAAAACTTAATGAAGAACAACAATAGTAGTAAAATTTCTAAATTTTTTATAGTCTTGTTAACTATTATAATATCCACAACGTTCTTTTCTAATGTAAGCTCTGCGGAAGTGAAAAAATCAGATGATAACAACTCTGAAAAAAATCAACTTATTAATTCTGAACAAAAAGACGTTAAAAAGACAAAGGTCAGTATGAAAGACATAAAAAAAATAGAATCATATCTATATTTATCTAAAAAAGGAACACTTATTTTAAAGTCAGATTATACTGATTTGAATCTAGATCATTCAATAATTAAAGAAGTAAAGGCGTGGCTTAAGTACAGTAACCAATTAGTACTTGAAAAGAAAGCTGTTATTCAACCTGATTTTAGTATTAAAATGCTAGATGAATCTAACACTAATTCACTTGATCATAAGGTATCAACATTATCTAAAGGATGTGGGAAGAACGGTCACAATGTTTATTGGTGGGGATACAACTTATACTTTGATTGCAATGAAACCAGATCTTTATATCAGTCTTTCAAAGCTGGAGGGGGCGCTACTAGTGGAATCGCAGCCATTTCTAGATTTATACCCGTTCCTCCTACTCAACTAGCTAGTGCTATTGCCGGAGTAATAGGAGGAGGGCTTGTAGGCTTTGGTCAAATGATTCAAGATGAACATGAAGGACATGGCGTAAGAATAAGATTTACTGGATTAGGTTATGCGGCAGTTCCATCTGGTGTATTTCCACAATAACTAAGGAGGTAAAATAATGACCTTCATCATTATCATGGTAGGTTTATTTATGCTCATTCTTTTAGATAAACCGTTTCAAAAAAGGAAGTCTGGTTTATTATTCTTAGTATGTTATTTATTACTCATTTCATTGTATATCATTAATACTACGTTCATGAAATTTGTATCAAATAAGCTTTTACTTATTATAGCTATTTTTGTAGTTAGCCCTTTGTTTATTCGATTCTTGAAACCTTCACAAAAAACTGAACAGTAACTACTATAAAAGAAAAAGATGACGGTCCGTCATCTTTTTCTTTTAGGACTTATACTGATATTTCGATAGAATTATCATCGATTCACTTCTCCATATACCTCATTCAACATGTCTTCCATAATATAAGACTTAAATTCATCGTTTTCTAAAATTTTCATAAAGAATTCCTGATTGCTACTCATTCTGTCGATAACAAAATTCATAAATGTTTTTTCGAAAGCAAATTTGAAGTTTTCTTTTGTATTGTTTTTCGCTTTCTGACGAAGATCATCATCATTCAACATATCCTCTTTCACTTGTTCACGAGAAAGAAAATCTGTTTCTGTAAATGTTGTACCAAAGCGCTCATTTAACTTTTCTAACACGCTTGATAATCGCACCTTCTCATCTTCAGCTACACCACCAGCACCATGCTTCTGTGGATCAAGTTCAATGCCACCCGTTTTTTCCAACTCGATGCTTCCTTCGAATACCTTTTGATTTCGATAGTATTCAAGTGCGATATCATCAGCTAAATAAACGTCCTTATCACCAGTTGTACGAGGTAGTTTGCGCAACAAGTATGTTAAATAAATATATTGTTTGTGTAAGCTTAGATCAATAAACGTTACAACTTGTAGCACAAAACTATAAGTACGAATAAATTTTGTTGAGGCTTGTTTAAAATCAAACTGTTCTTCTTCTGAAAGCTTTTTATATCGCTCTACACCTTTGTCAAGAATTGCATTTAACTCTGTTTGCGCCTTAGTTGACTTTTTCACACCGTCTTTTACTTCAAGTTCATTAACCCTTTGCACCTCATCTTCCTTAAATACTTGATGAGGCTCGATATCAGCCTGCATATCATAAAGGATATTAGGGTCCGTAATTTCAGATAGACTTGTTGATTCATAATATGGTTGGAACGAAGCTTTCATAACCTCTGGTTCATTTACAAAATCGAGTACGAATGTGTCCTCTTTACCTGGGCAAGTTCGATTTAAACGAGATAGAGTTTGCACCGCTTTAATACCACTTAATGGCTTATCTACATACATCGTATGCAACAGTGGTTCATCAAATCCCGTTTGATATTTCTCAGCTACAAGCAATACCTTAAATTCATCTGAATTGAATTTATCAGGTAGCTCTTTTTCAGAGAAACTGTTCATGTCCGGCTCCGTATAATCAATTCCACCGTCTTTTACAGTACCTGAGAATGCCACAACTGTTTTTAAATCGTGATATCCCTTTTCATGAATATACTTATCAAAAGCAATTTTATAACGTACTGCATGTAAACGGCTTGCTGTCACGACCATTGCCTTGGCACGTCCACCAATTTTCCGCTGTACAAAATTCCGGTAATGTTCAATGATAATTTCTGTTTTTTGTTCAATGCTGTGTGGATGCAATGAAACGTATTGAGCAAGTTTTTTGGTGGCTTGCTTCTTCGATACTTCAGGATCGTCATCGACTGTCTTGGCAATTTTCCAGAACGTTTTATATGTCGTGTAGTTTTCAAGTACATCTAAAATAAACCCTTCTTCAATTGCTTGGCGCATTGTGTATTGATGAAAGGCCTCTGGCTTACCATCAATACCAACCGTACCAAACTTTTCTAACGTCTTGGGCTTGGGAGTCGCTGTAAATGCAAAAAACGATACGTTATCCTGTTTCCCACTTTTTAAAATGGCTTCCACAATTTTCTCGTCTACATCAGCTAAGTTTTCTTCGGCAATGCGGTCTTCCTCATATGCGGCTTCTAACGTCTTATCTGATAGAACATTTGTTAACGCAGTAGATGCTTTACCACCTTGAGATGAGTGCGCTTCGTCGATAATAACTGCATATTTTTTTCGCTCTAAACCCGCTACTTTCTCCAAAATAAATGGGAACTTTTGGAGTGTTGTAATAATAATGCGTGTTTCACTATTAATAGCACGTGCTAATTGCTCTGAATTTTTATCGACTGGTTCGACCATTCCTGCTTTATGCTCTAACTGATACACTGCGTCTTGCAATTGCTTATCTAACACTCGGCGATCGGTAATCACGATGACACTACTAAAGATCGATTCATTTTCCTCGTTATGTAGCTTAGCTAAACGGTGTGCAAGCCATGAGATCGAGTTCGTCTTACCAGATCCCGCAGAGTGCTGAATTAAATAATTATGACCGACAAGTTTTTGTGCAACATCTGCTTCTAACTTACGTACAACATCAAGCTGATGGAAACGAGGAAAAATGAGCATTTGACGCTCACCTATTGTTTCACCGTTTGAATCTTTAATGTCGTCTTTCTTAATAAAGATGAAACGATATATAATATCGAGCAAGCTATCAGGTGCTAAAATGTCATCCCATAAATAATGCGTTCGATAGTTGTCACCGTAAGTTAACGGATTGCCTTTCCCGCCGTTATTGCCTTTGTTAAATGGGAGGAAGTACGTTTTGCCTTTATCAAGCTTTGTTGTCATAAACACTTCATCTGGGTCAACGGCAAAGTAAACAGCAACACGCTCATTAAATTTAAATAGCTGCTCACGTGGATCACGATCATTCTTTAATTGTTTCATCGCATCTTCAACTGTTTGATTTGTTAATGGATTTTTCAGCTCCATCACTACAAGTGGTAAACCGTTTAAAAACAGCACCATATCTAAGCTATTTTTATGCTTATCACTGTAAAACACTTGGCGAGCAACATTAAAACGGTTTTTCCTGTACTGCTCATTTAATGTTTTATTCATATCGGTGGGTGGCTGGTTATACGCAAGTTGTAATGTGACACCACGATCTTTAATCCCTTTACGTAAACATTCAACCAAACCTTGTTTATGTAGCTGATCTTTAATGCGCTTTAACACTTGTTCTTGATAAGTAGGACCATACGATTTCTCTAACGTACGCATCCGCTTTTCCTGCGTATCTTCTAAAAATGCAAATAGCTCTTCTACGTCGATTGCATGCTGCTTGAAAAAGTTATTTGCCTCACCTTCTAACACACGCTTTTTATAGCCATTCATGATTAATGCTAATTCGATATTTGTCTCAAAACCTGTCTCTGTCGTATCGATCGCCATTACCATTCACCTCACTTCATCAAGTTCCATATCACGTACGTCGATTTTGCCTGTTACTGCTTCGTAGATAAGAGCTTGGCGGTATTCTTTTAGTTTTTCGATTTGCTTCACTAGATTTGATTTAATACTATCTATTTCACCAATTTTAATATCTAAGTAATTTAAAATTTCGGTTTGTTCAACTGTTGATGGTATTGGATAAGAAAAATTAACAAATGTCTCTTGGTATAAATGTTTAATTGTTGAACCAGTTTCCATAAATTTAATATATTTATCAAAAATAGCTGAACTTAATAGCCAATACATATATTTAGATAAATATTTATTAAGGAATGGTCTTGTAACGAACACACCGCTGTTCAAGATTGCTTTATATGGCATTTCTTTCACAATAGCCAATTTACCAATAGTACCATCTTTGGTTATCAATAAATCATTTTCCTGTAATTGAATAGGAGGCGCTTCATTATATCGTTTCTCGCTAATATGATAACAAGTATCCCAATTCACATATCCCTGTAAAAAGTCTGTTCCAGTTACTAAAAAAGGGCCTTTATCAATAAATTCATCCGACTTTAAACCTTGCCAACCTATTCGTCCTTTTACATAGGTAGTATACTTAATTTTTGTAACTTCCCAGTGCTCAGGAATCTCACCGATCCACTCAACACCTGAATCTTTCATTTTCACATTGGGATTTAAACCTTTTGTAACAGCTTCTGTGATGATCGATTGGCGTTGTTTTTCCAAAAGTGTCATCATGTTTCCCTTATTTTTAATAACTTCATCTACTAGTTTAATTTTACGGTTTAAAAATAAATTTATTCTTTTTTGTTCTATTCGTGTAGGTAAAGGATAAGAAAAATTTTCAAATGTTTCTTGATATAAATGTTTAATTGTAGAACCTGTTTCAAAGAATTTAATATATTTATCAAAGACTTGAGAATTAAGCATCCAATACATAAAATCAACTTCATATTTAGCTGATCTCGTTACAAAAATGCCACTATTTAAAATAGCTTTATCTGGCATATCTCTAACAATAGCTGTTTTACCAATAGTTCCATCTTTAGTAATTAATAAATCATTTTCTTTAAGTTGAATAGGTTGGGCTTCATGATATCTTTCACTGGAAATATGATGACAGCTTTCCCAATTAACATTTTTTCCGATAAAATCCTTTCCTGTAACTAAATAAGGTCCTTCATCGGTGAATTCATCAGATTTTAAACCTTGCCAACCAATTCTACCTTTAACATACGTTGTATACTTAATTTTTTCAATAGACCAGTTTGCGGGTATTTTTCCTATCCATTCTACTCCTGAATCTTTTAACTCTCTACTCACCCGATCACCTTCTTCAATTGCTCAGCAATCTCCGATTCTAATGCACGAATCTCGTCCATAATTTCAGTTGAACTGCGTAATGCTGTGTATTTGTAGAATTGGCGAGTGAATGGAATTTCGTAGCCGATTTTTGTTTTTGATTCATCAATCCATGCGTCTGGTACATGTGGTAATACTTCACGTGCAAAATAGTCATGAATGTTCTCTTTTAAAGGTACATTTTCAGTATCACGTAAGTCTGTATCTGGCTCGATGTCTGTTTTATTTTTCATACATACATCAGCTGTTTCATCTTTTTCTGATAGACCAGCTAAAATTGCTTTTAATACAGGTGCCCCAATAGTAATACCCGCTTGCTCCAATGCATCTTTTAGTACTTTCGTGAACTCGTCACGATTTTTATATACTGTATCGCTTTCTAACGTGCGTAAAACATATAAAATTTGCGTTTGCAGCTTCTTACCTTCTTCAATTTCAAAGTGACCTGCATCGCCTTTTTTCTTCGATATTGCTAAGTTCGCAAAGCCTTTTTGCTCTACAACACGTGCCAAGCGCTCTTCATTTACTTGGAAGTTTAAACGTAATGGACGTTCTACTGTAATTTTCGAATAACCAAAGTCTTCATTCTCAAAAATCTTCACGTACTCGTTTGGCTGTGCATCGCCGTATAAACGAACAATCTCGTTAATTTGCTCTTCTGTAATTTCGTTCCGTTTGCTCCCCATCGACTTTTTCATTTTTTTCGAGAAGTCTACTGCATTGACTAACCGTACTTTCCCTTTATAAAGAGGTGCTTTATTGTTTGTTAAAATCCAAATGTACGTTGCAATGCCTGTGTTGTAGAAAAGGTCGTTCGGCAGTGCCACAATCCCTTCTACTAAGTCGTTTTCAAGTACATACTTTCGAATTTCGCTTTCACCAGAACCTGCATCACCTGTAAATAATGGCGAACCATTCATAATAATGGCTAAACGAGAGCCTTGTGGGTTTTCTACTGTGACTGGCTTCATTTTTGATATTAAGTGCATGAGGAATAATAGCTGCCCGTCACTTGTACGAGGCGTACCAGGTCCGAAACGACCATCAAAACCTTGTTTCTCATGTTCATTTTTAATCGCCTTTTCATATGATTTCCAGTCCACTCCGTAAGGTGGATTTGAAATTAAGTAATCGAATGTATCATGTGGGAATTGATCGTTTGATAATGTGTTTCCTAAACGAATGTTACGTGCATCTTCACCTTTAATAAGTAAGTCTGCCTTACAAATCGCATAGGATTCAGGGTTAATTTCTTGACCGAAAAATTCTAAATGTGCTGTTGGATTTTGATTAAGTAAATATTCTTGCGCAACTGAACCCATACCACCTGTACCAGCTGCACAGTCATACAACGTTTGTGTTAAACCTGGTTTCGTTAAAATACTCGCATCATCATGTAAAAATAATAAATGTGTCATTAAACGAATAACTTCACGTGGCGTGTAATGATCCCCTGCTTCTGCATACTCATTGAAACGACGAATTAGTTCCTCAAATACATAACCCATCTCAATGTTTGAAACGGTTTCTGGATGTAAATCGATTTCACTAAAACGTTTAATCGTTAAGTATAATAAGTCATTTTGATCAAGCTTATCGATTTGGCGATCGAAATCGAAGTGCTCCATGATATCACGAGCCACTTTTGAGAAACCATTTATATAGTCACGTAAGTTATCAGCGATATTATCAGCGTCTGTTAATAGCTTGTTAAAATCATACTTACTTATGTTGTGAAAGTTTTGCTTAGAAACACGATTTAAAATCTGCTCACGTGCTTCATCTGTCATATTTGGATACTGCTCTGCTTTCACTAACACTTCTTCTTTTGTGCTTTCTAATACGCAGTCAAAACGGCGTAATACAGCTAGTGGCAAAATAATTTCACCGTAATCTTCTGGCTTATATGGCCCACGTAAAATCTCTGCAATTGACCAAATGAAGCTTACTTTATCTTGGAAGTTGATCATGTTATGTACCTCATTTTAAATTTATTTTCTCGAAAATAATTCTTGTAAAAATAATGCAATATATATTCAATTATAAATGTTCCAACAACAAAACGTAACTCCAAAAAATAGAAACTTTAACCAAAGACATTGGAATTAGTAACTCTTCAGATCAACCTGATATAAAGAACTCTTATTATTAGCTCGCTACATTGTAAATTTTATAAATCACCGACAATAGAAAAAAGCCAAAACCCTTGATATGAAAGGACTTTGACCTCATTGATTTCCTTCGAAATCATATGTATGGAGACGGTGGGAGTCGAACCCACGTCCAGAGACATCGATTACTTAAGCGTCTACGAGCGTAGTCAACATATTTACGTGTTCACTCATCCTCATGCCTGCTGACGGGCGCTTGGAGAGCTAGTCTGATGGATCTCTTCTTACGTCCTCAGACGAAAACGTAAGCGTAGCCTACTTCATTGGGCTCCTCACAGACACATAGGCGATGTCAGGAAGAGCTCGCTGCGCTTATTAGGCAGCTAGTGCTAAGTTTTGGTTAAAACTTTTAGTTTTGCCAGTTACATTTAGGTGCGTGTTAACGAGATCGCCTCTCGGCTCGCAGCCTAAGCTCGAACCATCCCTGTCGAATCCGTAACGTCCCCTTGTAAAAGGGATATACGGGATGGAAACGTTCTTTGCTTAACTGCTTCCGTATATGACTATTATAACAATCTCATCGCTCGAAACAACTGGTGATTTCTGTAAAAAGACGACGATGATTGTTTACTGCATAACATATTGTAGCATAATGCTTCCGCTCTCAGCAAGCCATCTGCATCAGGCTAAAATTGCTTTTGCCGGTCACGGAAAGCACGCTCGATTTCACGTTTCGCATCCTTTTTCTTCAGATCTTCACGTTTATCGTA
Source organism: Bacillus sp. Leaf49 (assembly GCF_001426125.1). Taxonomy (NCBI): domain Bacteria; kingdom Bacillati; phylum Bacillota; class Bacilli; order Caryophanales; family Bacillaceae; genus Bacillus; species Bacillus sp. Leaf49. Next base: position 338,532 of record NZ_LMRK01000001.1, read on the forward strand.
TTTCTTCTTCCCTTTACCGACTCCAATTAGCACTTTGGCAAAGCCATTTTTCAAATAGAGTTTAATGGGAACAAGTGAGTAGCCCTCTTCCTTTGTCGCACCAATCAATTTACTGATTTGTTTGCGGTGGAGCAGCAGCTTTCTCGTTCTGAGCGGATCATGGTTATAACGGTTACCCTGCTCGTATGGGCTCACGTGCATATTGTGAAGAAACACTTCTCCCCGTTCGATTTTGGCAAAGGAATCTTTTAAATTCACTTTTCCTGCTCGAATGGATTTGATTTCAGTTCCTTGTAATACAAGGCCGGCTTCGTATGTTTCTTCTATAAAATAATCATGGTTGGCTTTTTTGTTTTGGGAAACAACCTTTCCCTCTCCCTTTGGCATTGGCGTACACCCTCCTTTTGACACAGACACGGTCCAAATCGTACGGATTATTTTATCAAACAATCCAGCTTTCGACAATGCTGCTGCCACGTGGTCAAAAAGCAAATAGAGCGTGATGCCCTATTTGCTTTTTGTCACGTTACTTTTTCTTTTTGCGCTTTTGTTTCGGTGCGTTATCAAATACGCGTTTTTTCTTTTTCTTCTTTTTACGACCTGTAAACCAGTCGCCGCCTTTATCCTCTTTGCCTTTTTCCCCAGAGGCCTTTTGAGCTCCGCGTCCTTTTTTGGCTGGTGGATCTGTCCGTTTTTTGAACTTGAAGTCTTTTGGTGATTTACGGCGAGTGCCTTTCATCCCGACGATTTCAAAATCAATGGAATGCTCATCTTTATTCACACTCACCACTTTGACAGTAATTTCGTCACCGATGCGATATACATTCCCTGTCCGCTCACCGATCATGGCAAAGTGCTGTTCATCAAAACGATAGTAATCGTCTGTCATGTAGCTCACATGGACAAGACCTTCTATCGTATTCGGCAGTTCAACGAATAGTCCGAAATTCGTGACGGAACTAATCATACCATCAAACTCTTCACCGATTTTATCAAGCATAAACTCTGCCTTTTTCAGGTCATCTGTTTCGCGCTCAGCATCAACAGAGCGGCGCTCCATTGTAGATGCATGATCTGCGATTTCTGGCAACAATTGACCCCATTTTTCAAGGGTTGCTTCGTCTGTCTTTTTCTCTATTAAATAGGTTCTGATCAGCCTATGCACGATTAAATCCGGGTAACGACGGATCGGCGATGTGAAGTGTGTATAGAATTCCGTTGATAATCCAAAATGGCCAATGCTTTCTGGATCATACTTCGCCTGTTTCATTGAGCGAAGCATCACAGTTTGAATCACGACTTCTTCCGGCTGATCACGGACGGCATCAAGTACACTTTGAAGTGCACGCGGGTGAATGTTCGTTGACGTTCCTTTGACGATGTAACCAAACGTCGTCACGAATTCTAAAAAGCGCTGAAGCTTCTCAGGATTTGGTTCTTCGTGAATTCGGTAAATGAACGGAACATTCATCCAGTGGAAATGCTCGGCAACTGTTTCGTTTGCCACCAGCATGAATTCTTCAATTAGTTTTTCGGCAACAGAACGCTCACGAATGACGACGTCTTTTGCTGCGCCTTCATCATCTACAAGCACTTTTGCTTCCTTGAAATCAAAGTCGACTGCTCCACGCTCCATTCGCTTGTCACGCAGAATTTCTGCAAGCTTCTCCATCTCTTGGAACATTGGTACTAACGGCTCGTATTTGTCTAAAAGCTCTTCGTCTTGGTCAACTAAAATCTTATTCACATCGGAATAGGTCATTCTTTCCGTCGTTTTGATCACGCTTTGGAAAATTTCGTGTTTGACGACTTTCCCACTTCGATCAATGATCATTTCACAAGAGAGTGTGAGACGATCAACCTTCGGATTCAATGAGCAAATGCCATTTGACAGGCGATGAGGAATCATTGGAATGACGCGGTCGACAAGATACACACTCGTTCCGCGCTCATAGGCTTCCTGATCAATCGGCGAATTCTCTGTAACATAATGAGAAACGTCTGCAATGTGCACGCCGAGCTTATATTTGCCATCATCGAGCTTTTGCACGGTTACGGCATCATCCAAGTCCTTTGCATCTGCACCATCAATCGTCACAATCGTTTCATTGCGCAGATCACGTCTACCTTCAAGGTCCTTTTCATCGATCGTTTCAGGTGTGTCTACTGCCTGCTGAAGCGCTTCTTCCGGAAACTCACCTGGCAGCCCGTGTTTATGAATAATCGACAAAATATCGATGCCAGGGTCATTTTTGTGACCAAGGATTTCCGTCACTTCACCTTCTGCGCTCATTCTTCCTTCTGGATAGCTTGTCAGCGTGACAACGACTTTATGACCTTCAACCGCTCCGTTTTTAGCGGATTTTGGAATGAAGATATCGTTTGTGATTTTTTTATCATCAGGAATGACAAAACCAAAACTTTTCGTTTCTGTATAGGTACCGACAACCGTCTGAGTATTACGCTCTAGTATACGGATGACCGTTCCTTCTTTTTTGGTGCCATTTGATTTGTGGCTGACACGAACCATGACGGTGTCGCCATTCATTGCTGTGCCTAGCTCATTTGGCGGAATGAAAATATCATCCTGTCCAAACTCTTCTGGTGTCACAAATGCAAATCCTTTTGCATGCGCAGACAGCTTCCCTTTGACCAAGTTCATTTTTTCCGGTACACCATAGCGGTCGCTGCGGGTACGGACGATAAGCCCCTGATCCTCTAATATCACAAGTGCTTTGACGAGCTCTTTATAATCATCTGGATTGGTAATTTCCATCATGACTTCTAATTCCTGTACCGTTAATGGTTTGTACGCCTCTTCTTGCATAAACGCAAGTAATTCATCCATAAATTCTTCTTTTTGCACACTCTAACCCCCTATATATTTAAATTGACCAATCGAGTGATTCTAAGAATGCATATACATCCTGATGAACCTTCTCTCGCTCTTTATCAAGCGTGATAACATGGCCCGATTCTTCATACCACTTTAAATGTTTTTCATCAGTCTCTACTTCGTTATAAATAATGTTTGCACTGTCTGTATTAATCATATGATCATGACGTGCCTGAACAACAAAAGTAGGTGAATAAATCATGTCAACATTGTTTCTGACATCTGCAATGAGTTCTTGAAGAGCCTTGAGTGTACCCATTGGTGTTTTCTTGAACTCTTCCATCTCTTGCTCAATTTGATCCTCTGACTTACCCTCGAATTTTTTATAGTTACGGGCATAATCTAGTACACCCTGGTACATGACTTCTTCACTTTTTATGTACATAGGTGCACACATAGGTACAATTCCCTTTACAGGTACAGTGTAACCTAATTTCAATGAAAAAACTCCTCCGAGGGATAGTCCGCAGACCGCAATTTCCTCATAACCTTCGTCTTTTAAAAATTGATAGCCTTCTTCTACATCTTTCCACCAATCTGTAGGACCTGTATGAACAAGCTCCTCTGGCGGTACACCGTGTCCTTTGTATTGAGGTGCATGGCATGTATAGCCTCTTTCATTTAAATAGCGTCCAAGCATGCGAACATCGGCTGTATTCCCAGTAAAACCGTGAAGAAGAAGCACCGCCTTTTCTCCACCTTTAAACGTAAATGGTTTTGGTGTAACAACTTTCATGATGTGACTTCCTTTCCTTCTGATATGGTTTATATTTTCCACTTGTATGTATGAAACAAACACAAAAGAGTGCTGATAATAAAAAAAGGTCTGAAAAAAGATCAGACCTTCTGTTACTCGCGCCTACACGCCTAAATATGCCAATGCAAGTGTTAAGATGAAGAAAAGCACTGACAAAATGACAGTTAATCGGTGAAGAATCAAGTCAAGACCTCTCGCTTTTTGCTTACCGAAAAGCTGCTCGGCTCCACCTGAAATAGCGCCTGACAGTCCTGCACTTTTACTTGATTGTAATAATACAACGATGATAAGTGCGATACTGACAATTACGAGTAATGTGATAACAAATGCGTGCATAAAAACACCTCCAGACAAACTGGTACACATAACTTTATTTTACATGAAAACAAGGTGCATGTCACGAAACATCAAAATAAAGATTTCCTATATATTGTCGACTTTATTTGTCATTTTGATTCAATTTCGCTCCAATGGATTGTATGCAGCATTTTTTATATGCAATTTTTGAGGTTAAAAAACGTTTTTAGCGAGTTGCTTCTTCTTTTAAGAGCTGTTTTAATTCTACTAACAGCCGTTCAGCTCCTTCTGGACTCAGCACGACGTTGCCATTTCCATAGCTTTTGTTGAATTTCGTTATCTTGCCAGTTAATAAGCAGCTCTTATCTGCATCATATTTTTTCAGCATAATGGTTTGATCTTCAATGAAAATTTCTAATAGCTGCTCTTCTTTTATATTGAGTACCTTTCGCATTTCTGAAGGCAGAACAATTCTGCCAAGCGAATCAATGTGTCTTACCATTCCAGTTCTTTTCAATGAAGCCGCCTCCTTAATAATCATACGATGATTTCGTTTATTGACTTTTGTCAACATCTTCATAGTAAAATAAATCTTCAAATTTTTTATCAAAGTAATGAATCATTTTGCCAATGACAAGCTGTCCTGGTTTCCGGTGACCATTCAATACCCTGCTGAGTGTGGCAGGAGAAATGCCAATTTCATCTGCGAGCTGATTTAAAGACATATCGTTTTCAATCATATACTGCATCACAAAAGCCCGCCTGATCTGAATCTTTTCGACCATCATTACAACCTCCTATAGGATCAATATGTACAACATGTAGGACTCTCATATCTCCCGGATTCATTAACTTATGTCAACACTTTTACGCCCTTTCTATTTCCTTTGGTCAATGATCATACTAAAATAAGTCATATACTGAAATGTGAGGTTCGATGACATGAATCACTTTGGTGAACAATTACGCATTTTAAGAGAGAATAGAAAGATGTCTGTCAATCAACTCGCCATGTATTCAGGCGTAAGCGCTGCCGGTATTTCTCGGATTGAGAATGGAAAGCGTGGTGTGCCAAAGCCTTTAACCATAAAAAAATTAGCACGCGCTTTGAAGGTGCCTTATGAGGATTTAATGCTGCTTGCCGGTTATATTGAACAGGAAAAAGTGCATGAAATGAAACCGAAATATGAATCCATATTAAAAATCTATCAAACGGCGCTTCAAAAGGATGTAGAACATCTCCCTATTTTCGATGGAGACCAATGGGAAACACTCACCGCACAAGACATCAGCCAGCTGAATCAATACTTTCTCACGCTCATTAACCAAAAAAAGGCGAACAAATAGCGGGGCATAAACATAAGATACATCCACCATTAACTAATGTCAATATTTTCATGGTACACTTATTGCCAATAGTCAACAAATCGAGTACACTAGAGATAACTAATCTTTAACCATGTGAGGTTTTGAGTTGATGAACTTCGGTGCATATTTAAGAGCATTACGTGAGAAAAGGAAACTATCGGTGAACCAATTAGCGATGTATTCAGAGGTCAGCGCTGCTGGTATTTCTCGGATTGAAAACGGGAAACGCGGCATTCCGAAACCTCCTACAATTAAAAAACTAGCAGGTGCATTAAAAGTACCTTATGAGGACATGATGCAGGCTGCAGGGTATATTGAAGAAGCATCTTCTGGCTATGTCATAAAGGAAGAAGAAACGGCTTTTACCCAAATAAAAGAAGCGGCAGAGCAATATGAACTTGATGATCTTGAAATATTTAATGGGGACATATGGTCCACCCTTTCTAAACATGAGATAGAGGATTTAAATCGCTATTTGTTATTTCTACTAAACAGCCGTTCGTCATCGTAAAATGTTTTGATCATTGACAAGCTTTTTGCGCCGATTTTTGACAGAATTACGGTATAATGGGTTCAGATTGGAGTGAAGAAAGATGAATCAATCTGATATGTGCCCGCGGTTTGAAAAAGCAGTTGAGTTATTAAGTAAACGCTGGGTGGCACTGATTGTTTTTCAGCTTCTCTCAGGTTCACAGCGCTTTAGTGAAATCGAAGCAGCTCTGACCAATTTAAGCGGAAGGGTTTTATCTGAGAGATTAAAAGAGCTGGAAGCAGCAGGCATTGTAAAACGGGATGTTTTTGCTGAAACACCCGTGCGTATTGAGTATTCATTAACTGATATGGGGCGTTCACTTGCACCCGTTTTTGAGGAAATTGCGAAGTGGTCCTCTGAATGGATCACACTTGAATCATAAATGTATCCTGATGTGAGCCGCCTAATCATGATAAAAAAACCTCCCCTACAGATGTAGAGGAGGTTTTGTCTTTTCAAGCATTTATGCGGATGTCATGTTTTTTTCAGCTAACGCCTTGCTTTCTTTTTTCTTGTTGGTTGGGCTTAAATAGCGTTCAAGCCAGCCCATGACAAGGTCGGCAATAATGGCCATGAGCGCAGTTGGAATAGCACCTGCTAAAATAATGGCTGTTCCGTTTGTCGCGTTTGATCCTCTGATGATAATATCCCCAAGTCCTCCAGCACCAACAAATGTCCCAATCGCTGTAATACCGATTGCGATCACAAGTGCGGTTCTTAAACCAGCCATAATGACAGATAAAGCAAGCGGTAATTCAACCATTCTCAGCACTTGCCATTTCGTCATGCCCATCGCTTTCCCCGATTCTAAATAGGCATGCTCAATGCTGACAATACCTGTGTACGTGTTACGGATAATTGGCAGAAGCGAATATAAAAAGAGTGATAAGATGACTGTATTTGCGCCAAGTCCTAATACAAGCATCAACACAGAAAGCATCGCTAACGCTGGAATGGTTTGAATGACATTGGTTATCGCGAACACCCAATTGCTCAATTTGCGGTAATGCGCCACAAAGATGCCGACTGGTATTCCGACAATTGCCGCAAACAATACCCCATACGCTGACATGAGGAAATGCCGGTAAAATTCTTCTAACACATATGAACCGTTCTGTTGATAATACGCCCATAATTGCTGTAGTGTGTCCATCAGCTCTGACACCTCCCAATCTTACTCAAAGTAATTGTGTTTCTTTAGAAAATCTCTAGCAACAGTCGCTGGTTCTTTTAGTTCTCCATCGACTTGATAATTGAGCTCTTGCATTTGTTCGGTATCGATTTTTCCAATCAACCTGTTGATCACCTTGTCCAGTCCTGGATTTTCTTTTAATACCTTCTCAGGGACAACTGGTGATGCATCGTATGGTGGGAAGAATCGTTTATCATCTTTTAAGATTTTGAGATTATACGCTTTGATCCGGCCATCTGTTGAATAGGCAAGCACAATATCCATTTTTTCATTTTTCAATGCGTCATAGACTAGACCGATCTGCATCGGAAAAGTGCTTCCAAATTCAATTCCGTATGTTTTCACAAACCCTTCGTAACCGTCACCTTTCTTTTTCAGCCAAATATTATCCACACCGAAGCGATAATTTTTGGCATTCTTTTTTAAATCAGAGACTGTTTCTAGGTTGTTTTCCTTCGCCATCTTCTGCGTCACAGCAAAGGCATACGTATTATCAAACCCATAGGAATCAAACCATTTGTAATCATAGCGTTTTTTGAATTCTTTCTGGACGATTTCCATTGCACGCTTTGGATCTTTTTCTGCATCCATTCCTAGCGTACTTGTTAAATCCGTGCCTGTATATCGTGTTGCCGAAATGTCGACATCCCCGTTTTCCATTGCTTTCTGCTGGACGGTATTTGAGCCTAAATTCTTCACAATGGTTGTCTTTTTATCTGTGTAATGCTCAATGATGTCTCCCACCATATAGGCCATAATTTCTGATTCTGTAAAGTTTTGTGCCCCGATTCGCAGCGTGCTCCCTGAAGAGCCGGCTAGTCCAGGAAGTGAACAGCCACTTATGAATAGCAAGCATCCGGCAAGCAGTGCACTGATCCATTTTGTTTTTCGATTCTTCACATGAGCCAACTCCTTATGAAACTTCCTTCAATCCTTTTAAGCCTTCTGGTGTTACTTTTTTCTCAAGCTTCATCAATATAAGGTCAATGATGACCGCTAAAATAGTGACAGGGATCGCACCCGCAATAATGTATTCCGGCTGGTAAAGCTGAAGCCCAATTAAAATGTAGTCACCAAGACCGCCTCCACCGATAAAAGCAGCAAGTGTTGTCCACCCAATTAAATAAATCGTTGAGGTTCTGACCCCTGCCATAATGACCGGAACAGCAAGCGGCAGTTCAACAAGACGAATTTGTTCCCATGTCGTCATGCCGATTCCTTTACCAGATTCAAGCAAGTTTTTGTTCACACCTTGAACACCGGCATACGTATTTCTTAAAATAGGCAAAACGGAATAGAAAAATAGCGCAACGATCGCAGGTATTTTTCCAACTCCCAAAATAGGAATAAAAAATGCAAGAATCGCTAAACTAGGGAGTGTTTGAAAGATATTCACGATGCCGATGACAAAACCGGCGCCTCTTTTCATTCGTGTAAGAATGACGCCTAAAGGAACGGCCACGATAATGCCTAACACAACGGCAATTAAAGAAATGTATAAATGCTCCCACATTTTTGTGAGGAGTTCCCCACCATTTTTCTCAAGAAAATCGATGATTTGATCCATGTGTACACCTCCCTTAGTTCATTTCAGTGACAGCCTCCGGGGTATCTTCTCCCCAAATAGAGTCATATACGACATCTACAAGACTTGCACGTGTGACGATGCCTTTTAAGTGCCCTGTTGCGTCGACAACCGGTACATATTTAATGCCGCGTATTAAGATCTTTCGGACAGTATCTCTAAGAAGTGCACCTTCTTGTACTGTATAAAATTCTGTATTTAAAATATCGCCAACGAAGGCTGCTTTTCTGCGGTTTGCATCGATGGTTTCAATGTCGATATAGCCTTTCAGCACATGATTTTCATCAACGACAAGCAGGGAATCAACCCGCTTTTCTCTCATAATAAAGATGGCATCTGTCAATGTTTTTTCGACGGTAATTGTGACTGGGGACGTGTTCATCATTTGTTCCACACGTTCCATATTCGGGTTTGACTGAAGTAGACGTTCTTTCCCGATGAATTCTTCTACGAATTCGTTCACAGGGTTACGTAAAATATCATCTGGCGTGCCCACTTGGACAATCTCTCCATCTTTTAAAATGACAATGCGGTCTGCAAGTTTAATCGCTTCATCCATGTCATGTGTGACGAAAACGATTGTTTTATTTAACGTTTTTTGCAGTTTCTTAAATTCTTCCTGCAATGAATCTCTTGTAATTGGGTCAAGTGCTCCAAATGGTTCATCCATCAGGATTAAAGGGGGTTCTGCTGCGAGTGCGCGAAGAACGCCGATACGCTGCTGCTGTCCTCCACTGAGTTCATGAGGGTAACGCTCTAAGTATTCCGGCCCCATGTCAACGAGTTTGAGCAATTCACGCGCTCGTTCTTTTCGTTTTTCTTCCGGCCACTTCAGCAGCTTCGGCACAAGGGAAATGTTTTGTGCGATGGTCATATGAGGGAAAAGTCCAATTTGCTGAATCACATAACCAATTTCTCTTCTTAATTGGACTGGATCTTTTTTCATAATGTTTTCTCCCTCGATGAATATGTTTCCTGAGGAAGGTTCAATCAGTCGGTTAATCATCTTCATGGTTGTCGTTTTACCACAGCCACTCGGTCCAATAAAACAAATAAATTCTCCTTTTGCTATTTCTAAATCAATATTTTTGACAGCTTTTTTTCCGCCTTTATACGTCTTAGATACATTCTCTAGTTTCAGCAAATGAGACACCTCCAATTAGTCGGATATATATTTTCAGAAAATTTACACCTTATTTATTATAGTGCAAACTTTATAAAATAAAAAGTTTACGATGTGTTTGTATTGCATAAGATTTATTTAAAATTTTCAGTTAACGGCCTGATATGTACTGATCCCTCCTTTTTCCTCCAACTTACGAGCAAATACTCAATATTTATTGTTTTCATCAACAAACAGGTATATGATATATTGTGTTACAAATTGTCAGTCGTGAAGGGATGAAGCGGGGAATGGACAAGCAAGCGTTAGGCGCCATTCAAAAAGCACAGGATCATTATATTGAAAAAGCTGCCGAGAACATGAATGCCTTTGGTCTTTCTGCCACAGTAGGTAGAGTGCTTGGTATCATTCATATGAACCGTAAACCAATGACGCTCGGTGAGCTCTCAGAGGCGACCGGCATGAGCAAAACAAGAATGAGTCAAGTCGTTCGAGAAATGCTTGATTTGAATATTGCTGAAAAGGTTTATGAAAAAGGAATACGCAAAGATTTATATGAAGTTGAGCAAGATCAATATCAAACCTTCATTTCACTGTTTGCAGCCAATTGGTCACGTGTTGTCAGCAAAAATCGCAAGGCACATAAGAAGACATGCAAGGAATTGCTGGAGCTGCTTGAACAAGATGACCTGCCAGAAGAAACAGTAGATAAAATCAATCTTCTTCTTTCAGAAATCAAGGAAAGTCTCGATTATTATGACTGGATTAGCCGTTTAATTGAGTTCTTTGAAAGTGAAGAAGTATTTCAACATGTGCCAAAACCTTAAAAAAAGCTGTTTTATTTTACAATTTTGTAGAAAAAAACAGCTTTTTTATATACACTTATGACATCAGCATTGGGAACATCCCTTTGATGCCTGCGCCTATCATCTCAACTGCCACAACAGCTAGAATCAATCCCATTAATCGTGTCACGACATTCATCTCTGTTTTCCCCATTTTTCGCATAATGAAACTCGAATAATGAAATGCATAATAGGTCATGGCAAGTACGACCACAATGCCAATAAGAATCGCAAGCAGATGAAGCGTTACTTGGTGGCTTCCTGGGGTTAAGCTCATGACGGTCGCAATTGTACCAGGTCCTGCAATGATCGGAATGGCGAGTGGGGTCACCGAAACATCAGCCTTCTCTTTGCTCTCTGCCTTTTCATCCGAATGAGGGTTTTGAACATGTGATTCTTTTGCATTTAGCAAATTGTAAGCGATACCAAAAATAAAAATACCTCCGGCGATACGGAGTGCATGGATATCAATGCCAAACAATTTGAAAATGAGCCTGCCTGCCAAAAGAAAGGCAATCAAAATCATAAAAGACACAACAATCGCTTTTTTGGCCGTCTGGGATCGTTCTTTTTCTGAGTAGCCTTCTGTTAAAGTGATGAAAAGAGGCACGTTTCCAATGGGGTTTGAGACAGCAAATAGTGACACAATGACATGAATCATAAAGGAAATCAACAGACACCCTCCTTTTTTCATAGTGTCTGCTAATCTGATGCGAATATTCCCTTGTTCTGTTAAAACCTGGTTTGTTTTAACCGATGATAATAGAGGTTTAACGAAAGGGGAATAGAACATGAAAAAAAACATCACGATCATTGTCTTGTCTGTGATCATCCTAGGTGCAACTGGCTGGATTGTGTGGCAGCAGCAGTCGCTCACCGCATCAGAGAATAAACACCAACAAGAAATGAGAAAGAATGATGAGCAGCTGACACAATTAAAGTCAAAAGGAACGGATATGAAAGATGAAATGGATGGTCAAAAAAAGGAATTGTCCACCGTCACAAACAAGCTGAAGAAAGAAAAGAAGGCGCATCAAAAAGAAATCAAACAACGTAAAGCGCTTGAATTGAAAATAGACCAGCTTCAAAAAGAACTGGCATCAGCGAAAGCAACGGCTCAAGCGAATAAGCAGGCAGCACAAACGACTAGGAAAGCAACTGTCAAAAAGGACCCAAATGTCACCCATCATCCTCCTTCTCAATGGGTGCAGGATCAATATGATTGGGGTGTTAAACAAGGGTATATCAAAGAATAGAGAGGATGAAATGATTTGATACAGATTCGGCCATTGTCTCATGATCAATCTGTTCCTATGGATCTTTTACTATTAGCTGACCCTTCAACTGAAAAAGTCCTTGCCTATGTACAATCTGGTTCTTGTTATGTTGCTTTTCATAAACAGGACATGATTGGTGTGTATGTTCTGACGCCTCTGTCTCAGCAGACAGTGGAAATCATGAATGTCGCCGTGAAGGAGTCATGGCAAGGTAGAGGAATTGGGAAGCAGCTGATCCGCCATGCTATTTCAGAAGCCAAGGCAGCTGGCTTTCATACAATTGAAATTGGCACAGGCAACTCTAGTATTCAGCAGCTCGCCCTTTATCAAAAATGCGGTTTTCGCATGGCGTCTATCGATCACGATTTCTTTCTGAAACACTATGATGAACCGATTTATGAGAACGGTATTCAGTGTATGGATATGGTGCGGTTGTCACTCGTTCTTCAAGCAGACTGACTTCATTCAGCCTGCTTTTTTTATGTTCTGCTCTTTTTCACTGCATGAATCACATATTGAATCAAGAAGTAGAGAGCGGCACCCGCTAAAAAACAGACCACGCACCCAAAGAGCGTTGCCTCTGAGCTGAATTGATACTGTTCAATTTTCATGATATAAAATGGCATACCAAAGAGAGTTGGACTTGATTCAACATGATGAACCTCTAGCAGCATTAAAAATACTGGCGTCATAAACACAGCAAACACATAAAGCATCGCAAGCGTTAAGCCGCTAGAAAACGAATGAAATACTTTAACCATTTAGTTCTCTCCTTTCATCTCTTTTAAACTGGCGATGGCATTTTTCCCGTCTGGGCAAGCTGGATGCAGCATCACTGTATTTAATAAAGAAAAAAGCAGCAATGGATGCGTCAATGGATGCCCCCACATGAAGAAAAGCACACCCGAGCAGATCACTGGAAACACAGGACCTGCAAGTGCCACCATCACATTAAAACCCGGCCGTGAAAATTTCTCATGGACAATCGACACGTGCTTCCAATCGATCATCACCACAAAATCAAAGATGGGTTTTTTTTCGATTTTGTTGCACACCATCACCATCAGGATATGACCGAGTTCATGAATGAGCACAACTGCTATTAAGCAAAATAAAAGCGTCATCATCGTACAATCGGCCTCTTTAGCATGGCAGCATATATGAAGATGAAGAATGCGGCTGAACAAGCCATATAGGCAGTTGAGAGCAGCTGGGTATTTGCTGAAAGCCACTGGACTAAAAGCATATCCAACATACTGAACACAGCAATCATCATCACGATCACAAACAGTTTATTAAATTCACTAATCTTCACGACAAACCCGACACATGCCGCCATGACAGTGATCAATAAAATGGACAAACTCGCCAAACCGTGCCCTTCACTTTCGACCGCTATCATGAAATAAGCAAGCCCGATATAGACAAAATAAATCAATACATTCATTGTGTAATAAAATAAAATTCTTGATAATAAATAGGCACCCTTTGATGTATTTAACATAAAAATGGCTCGCTGATGGAGATGATATTCCCTGCCAATCATCAGAGGAAGCATAATAAGGATCTCCTTTAAGGCAAACTGCACAATAAAAGCATACAGCCAGCCAGTCTCTGCCGGAGTAAAGATCAATGGGAGACCTATCGTGAAACAGACAAGAAACAGGAACAAAATACCTTGTTCTTTAAACACAGCTGATCGGCTAAAATAAACAAGCTCCTGCCGCAGATGTGTGAAAAATGAAGAATCCGATCTGATTTTTTGGTAAGAAAACGACTTCACCTCTACCTTTAGCTGCAAAAACATCCGATTGACATAACAAGCCGCCAAGCCCTTCAGCCAAAACCACCCTGCACATAGAAAGATCATCAGAAATACAAGATAGATAGACGGCCATACGTGAATCATCTCAACCGCTTTTTGAAAAAGGAGAAACACGAAAGCACCAAGCGTCACAAATCCGAGCGTTTGCAGCAGTAAATGCTCTTTTGTTTTTGATATAAAATGGCTCACACCAATGCGTATCAGCATCCAAGAAGCAAGCGTATAGAGCGCCAATCCATAGCAAGTGATCCCTACCACAATGATCCAATACAAAGATAGTGTAACGCCGCTAATGATCAGTCCTAATAGGATGGGTAAAAAAAGCAGACCAAGCATGATGAAACAAAACAGCACCGGAAAGAAATACACACAAAGGACAAATGAGACACTTTGCATCGCACTATTCAAAAAGAAGAACTGATACTCTTGACGCTTCATTTTATGACGGGAAAAGACAATACCTGCTCCCAAAAGCAGCAGGGTCATTTTCACAAATTGAAGGTATAAAGCAACTGGTTCGTTCTCCCCTACTTGCATAAAAAAACGCAGGCTCATGACAACGTATATGGAGTAGATCAGCAACATAAAAACGGCTGCGGCGAGAAGCTGCAAAGGATATTTTTTGCCGAGCTGCTTGATTTTCGTTGTGAGCATGCCCCATTCTATTTTATGAAGAACGTGTCGTGTCCAAGTCATTGAGCAACCTCTCCACCTGCATATAGTAATCTTGATTCACTTCTTTATAAATATCCTCAAGTGCTTGATGAGGGAATGTTTTGTTTGTTTCTTGACGTGACATATCCAGCTTGATATCACCGTTTCTTAAGATCATGAGGTGATCATACAATGTCTCACCAAAGCCCAAATGATGGGTAGAAATGAGAATGCCTGCGCCTTGATCTCTCAGCTTCATGAGCACCTTTTTTAAGATGATCATCATATCTGGATCAAGTCCATTTGTAGGCTCGTCGAATACATAATAATCACAAGGCCTAAGGAGCTGTGAAATGATTTGGGTTTTCTTTTGATTGCCATGAGACAACTGGGCAATTGGCTGATCCATATAAGGTTTCAGCTCAAAAAGATCGACGAAGGCCTCTTCTCGAGGTCCATTTCGTTTGTCTGGAAGCTGGAGTAAATGAAAATATTCTCTCGGCGTTAAATAATCAAACAAAGCATGATCATCAGGAATATAGGAAACATGTTCTTTCAAAAAGGAGATATGTGCTGAGGATTGAAAATTCAGCTGTTTACCATGTAAAGAGACAAACCCCGTAAATGGTGTTAGTCCAAACATAGACTGAATCATCGTGGTCTTTCCTGCACCATTATGCCCCAAAAGCAGAAGCATACGTCCTTTCTCTACATTTAACTGAATATCGCGGAGAGAAAAGGTGCGGCTATACGTTTTTTCTGTTAAGTGTAATGTCAGCATCATGTCCCTCCATTTATTTCAGATAGAACAGATGACCCCGCATCTGTTCTCACCATTTGTTAGAAGCCGCATTTGATTTTAATATACAGGCCTAAAAACTTGAACTCTCCTAAAAATTTCGAGCCTTTTCCAAATGTTTTGCATGCCCAAATCAAAGCGGCAACTGTCACAATGCCTAAGATAGCGGCAAGGACATAAATCCAAAATGCATTTTTCTGTACGTTCTTAGAAGTTAGAATTCGTTGCTTCCTTTCATCATATGCTTCCAGTAGGTGAAGGACATACATGTACACGCCTACTGGAAAACGAAGGCTAAAAGGATTCAGCATCTCATCACCCCCTAATATATGTAAAATGATACCACCCCCATGCAAATAGCATAAGTTCAATTCAGATCATATTTTTAGTAGAGTTTTCATGATTTATTGCTTATAAATCGTCAAGCTCATCGTTTCGCCTCTGACTGAAGGATGATTTTTTACAAAAATAGGATATGACAAAGGAAGCAGAGCTAATTCGCTTGAGCTAGCTTTGCATCTTTATTTCAACATAAAAAAAGCGCTGCGATACGCTCTTTTCAAAAGAGCGCACGCAGCGCGTTGCTTTACATTACTTATTCAAGTTGTAGAATGTAGCAATGCCGTGGTATTGAGCTGTTTCAGCCAATTGATCTTCGATGCGAAGTAATTGGTTGTATTTCGCCACACGGTCCGTACGAGACGGAGCACCTGTTTTGATTTGTCCAGCGTTTGTTGCAACTGCAATGTCTGCAATTGTGCTGTCTTCTGTTTCACCAGAACGGTGAGAGATAACAGCTGTATAGCCTGCACGTTTCGCCATTTCGATTGCATCAAATGTTTCAGTTAATGTACCGATTTGGTTTACTTTGATGAGGATTGAGTTACCAACGCCGTTTTTGATTCCTTCAGAAAGCTTCTTCGTATTTGTTACGAACAAGTCGTCTCCTACTAGCTGAACCTTGCTGCCAAGACGCTCAGTTAATAGTTTGTGACCTTCCCAGTCGTTTTCATCAAGTCCGTCTTCGATCGAGATGATTGGGTATTTCGATACCATATCTTCATACCAGTCAACCATTTCAGCAGATGTTTTCACAACACCTTCGCCTGATAAATGATATTTACCGTCTTCTTTGTTGTAGAACTCAGAAGATGCAGCATCCATCGCAAGTTTCACTTCTTCACCTGGTTTGAAACCAGCTTTTTCAATCGCTTCTACGATTGTTTGAAGTGCTTCTTCGTTAGATCCAAGGTTTGGAGCAAATCCACCTTCGTCACCTACAGCTGTGTTTAAGCCTTTTGCACTTAATACAGATTTCAGGCTATGGAAGATTTGTGCGCCCATGCGAAGTGCTTCACGGAAGTTCGGTGCACCTACAGGCATAATCATGAATTCTTGAATGTCTACGTTGTTATCCGCATGCTCTCCGCCGTTGACGATGTTCATCATTGGCACTGGAAGCGTTTTGGAGTTGAATCCACCAAGGTATTGGTAAAGTGGAATTTGTAAGAAATCAGCAGCCGCACGTGCTACAGCGATAGATACGCCAAGGATTGCGTTTGCGCCTAATTTCCCTTTGTTTTCAGTTCCGTCAAGCTCGATTAACATTTTGTCAATTGCTACTTGTTCAGTGACATCAAAGCCTAAAAGCTCTGGTGCAATGATTTCGTTTACGTTGTTTACAGCTGTCAGAACACCTTTTCCAAGGTAACGGTCTTTGTCTCCGTCACGTAGTTCTACTGCTTCATATTCACCAGTAGACGCACCACTTGGTACTAGTGCACGGCCAAAGCCGCCAGATTCTGTGTAAACTTCTACTTCAACTGTTGGGTTACCGCGAGAGTCTAATACTTCGCGTGCATATACGTCAACAATGTATGGCATCGTTATTTCTCTCCTTTTGAATCAATTTGTTATTTTTGAATCAATGATGTTCCTGTCATCTCTTTTGGTTTTTCAAGACCAAGTAAGTCTAAAAGCGTTGGAGATAGATCGGCTAAAATGCCGCCTTCTCTAAGCGTCGCCCCTTTTTTCGTTACGATGACTGGAACAGGGTTTGTCGTATGTGCAGTATGTGGCTTTCCTTCTTCGGTAATGAGCACGTCTGCGTTACCGTGGTCTGCCGTGATGATGGCATGTCCGCCTTTTGCTAGGATTGCGTCGACTACAGCTCCTAAGCACTCATCTACTGCTTCAATGGCTTTGATTGTTGGCTCAAGCATACCTGAATGACCCACCATATCTGGGTTAGCAAAGTTCAGAATGATCGCATCATGCTTGTCCGCATTGATGTCTGCAACAAGCGCATCCTTTACCTCATAAGCGCTCATTTCTGGCTTGAGGTCATAGGTTGCGACATCTGGTGAATTGATTAAGATGCGGTCTTCTCCAGGAAATTCTTCTTCACGCCCACCGCTCATAAAGAACGTCACGTGAGGATATTTCTCTGTTTCAGCAATCCGCAGCTGCTTCAATCCATTTTGAGAAAGTACTTCTCCTACTGTGTTATCCAAATTCACTGGTTTGAAAGCCACATAGCCATCTACCGTTTCACTGAAGTGTGTGAAGCAGACGAAGTGTAAATCCTTCGGATGTGCTTCCCCGCGGTCAAACGAGCGGAAATCTTCATTTGTGAATGTGTTTGAAATTTGAATCGCACGGTCTGGACGGAAGTTATAGAAAATCACAGAGTCACCGTCGTTTACTTTTGCTACCGGCTCACCATTTTCTCTCGTAATGACAGATGGAATAACGAACTCATCGTAGATTCCATTTTCATAGGAGTCATCAACGACATCATAGATGTTTTGATAACTTGGGCCTTCACCATACGCCATCGCGCGATATGCTTTCTCCACACGATCCCAGCGCTTGTCACGGTCCATTGAGTAATAGCGTCCAGAAAGTGTTGCGACTTCTCCGACACCGATTTCTTTGATTTGTTCTTCAAGCTGTTTTAAGTACACTTTCGCTGTCTTCTGACCAACATCACGTCCGTCTAAGAAGCCGTGAATGTATACTTTTGTTAAGCCTTCTTTTTTCGCTAGTTTCAACAAGGCAAAAAGATGCTGGATGTGGCTATGCACACCGCCGTCTGACAAGAGACCGAATAGATGAAGGGCCTTGTCATTTTCTTTTGCATAAGTCATTGCATCTAGGAACGTTTCGTTTTTCTCAAATTCCCCATCACGAATGGCCACATTCACTCTTGTTAAGCTTTGGTACACGATGCGTCCTGCACCGATGTTCAAATGTCCAACTTCAGAGTTCCCCATTTGACCTTCTGGGAGGCCCACTGCCTCACCTGAAGCCGTTAAGGTTTGATGCGGGAATTCGTTCCAGTAGCGGTCGAAGTTCGGTTTCTTTGCTTGGGCAACAGCGTTACCGACTGTTTCGCCTCTTAAACCGAATCCATCTAAGATGATTAATGCAGCTGGTTTCTTACTCATATTGACCTTCCTCCAATAATTGAACGAAAGACTGAGGTTCTAAGCTTGCGCCGCCTACCAAAGCACCGTCAATATCGGATTCTGCCATATATTCTTTAATATTCGCAGGTTTCACGCTTCCGCCATACTGAATGCGAAGGCTGTCTGCCGCTTCTTGACCAAATTCGCTTGCAACCGTTTGGCGAATGTGCGCACAAACATCGTTTGCATCTTTTGCTGTAGAAGATTTACCTGTACCGATCGCCCAGATTGGCTCATAGGCAATCACAGATTCAGCGACTTGCTGCTTCGTTAAACCAGCTAGTGCTTTCTTCACTTGATCAGCGACAAGTTCGTTTGTTTTGCCTGCTTCACGCTCTTCAAGCGTTTCACCTACACAGATGATTGGAACGATGCCATGCTTGAATGCAGCATGTGCTTTTTTGTTCACTGTTTCATCTGTTTCAGCGAAAAATTCGCGACGCTCTGAATGACCGATCACTGAGTAGCCGATGCCAAGATCTTTAAGCGCAGCAGGGCTGATTTCACCAGTGAATGCACCATTTTCTTCAAAGTGCATGTTTTGCGCACCAATTTTAAGGTCTGTTCCGTTAGAAAGGCTGTTCAGCTTTTCAAGGAAAAGGGCTGGTGCACAGACAATAGATTCCACTTTGTCAGGAGATGGAATAGATGACTTGACTTCTTCAACGAAGCTTACAGCTTCACCAAGTGTTTTGTTCATCTTCCAGTTCCCAGCTATAATTGGTTTTCTCATGATTGACACTTCCTTATAGCAGTTTTGGTCTTATTTATCGTTTAATGCAGTCACACCTGGAAGTTCTTTGCCTTCCATAAATTCAAGTGAAGCGCCGCCGCCTGTAGAAATATGGCTCATCTGATCGGCAAGACCAAATTTCTCAACAGCTGCTGCTGAATCTCCACCACCAATGACAGAATATGTATCTTTTGCTTCTGCCAGTGCTTCTGCGATTGCTTTTGTTCCTTTAGCGAATGCATCGATTTCAAATACACCCATTGGTCCGTTCCAGACAACAAGTTTGCTGTTTTTAATAACATCAGCATACTTCTCTCTTGTCTCTATTCCAATATCAAGTGCTTCTAGATCACTTGGAATTTCAGAGATTGGCACAATGCTTGTATTCGCATCATTTGAAAAGTCGTCGGCTACCAGAACATCTGTTGGAATCAGGAAGTTCACGCCTTTTTCTTTTGCACGGTCCATAAAGGATTTCGCTAAATCTACTTTGTCTTCTTCTAATAGAGATTTCCCTACTTCGTGGCCAAGTGCTTTGACAAATGTATAAGCAAGCCCGCCGCCGATGATCAGGTTGTCCACTTTATCAAGAAGACTTTCAATCACACCGATTTTATCCTTTACTTTTGCGCCACCGATAATCGCTGTAAATGGGCGATCAGGGTTTGAAATGGCTTTTCCTAGAACCTCAAGCTCTTTTTGCATGAGGAAGCCTGAAACAGCCGGAAGATACGCTGCAATACCAGCTGTGGATGCATGTGCACGGTGTGCAGCACCGAACGCATCATTGACATACACATCGGCTAAATCAGCAAACGCTTTTGATAATTCAGGATCGTTCTTTTCTTCACCAGGATAGAAACGAACGTTTTCAAGCACTAGCACATCTCCTTCTTTTAAGTCAGAGATTTGCTTTTTCACGTTGTCGCCGTAAGCTTCATCTGCTTTTTTCACTTCTTGTCCAAGAAGCTCTTGCAGACGTTTTGCTACAGGTGTCAGACGCAGTTCTTCAGTAACTTGACCTTTAGGACGACCCAAATGACTAGCTAGTAGTACCTTTGCGCCTTGTCCTGTTAAATACTCAATCGTTGGTAATGCTGCGCGAATACGAGTATCATCCGTCACTTTTCCGTCCTTCATTGGAACGTTAAAATCTACGCGGCAGAACACAACTTTACCTTTTACGTCAATGTCTTTTACTGATTTCTTATTCATGCTCGTCAGGAGATCCTCCTTTATTCTGGTTTCCTTACGCATTGGACAAGTCTCTCTTTATCCTTTTCCCATTTTGCCCTCATCAAAACGAGAAATCGTGCAGAACGGATAAATACAGAGAAAAAGGGAAAGGGATGCTTCCCCTTCCCTTGTCCGTCTTCATTATATCGTGTCTCTAGGAAAGAACCAAGTGAGTTCCTTCAGTGTGAGAAATTAAAGACCTTGTTTTGCAATGTAAGCTGCAAGGTCAACAACGCGGTGAGAATATCCACTCTCGTTATCGTACCAAGAAATGACTTTCACCATGCTGCCTTCCATTACCATTGTAGAAAGAGCATCGATTGTTGAAGAGTTTGCATTACCATTGTAGTCACCAGATACTAATGGCTCTTCGCTGTAGCCAAGGATTCCTTTAAGTTCTCCTTCAGCCGCTTCTTTAAGTGCTGCATTTACGTCTTCAGCTGTCACATCTTGATTTAATTCAGCAACAAGATCAACTAAAGAAACGTTAGGTGTTGGAACACGCATAGCGCCACCGTTTAATTTACCTTTAAGTTCAGGCAATACAAGTGAAACAGCTTTCGCAGCACCTGTAGAAGTTGGGATGATGTTTTCCGCAGCTGCACGAGCACGACGGTAGTCTTTGTGCGGAAGATCAAGAATTTGTTGGTCATTTGTGTATGAGTGAACAGTTGTCATCATACCGCGTTTGATACCAAATTTATCGTTAAGTACTTTTGCAAATGGAGCTAAGCAGTTTGTTGTACAAGATGCATTAGAGATGACATCGTGGCTAGCTGCATCGTATTTGTCTTCGTTTACACCCATAACGATTGTGATATCTTCTTCGTTAGCAGGAGCAGAGATGATGACTTTTTTAGCGCCAGCTTCTAAGTGTTTAGCAGCGTCTGCACGTTTTGTGAAGAATCCAGTAGATTCAACAACGATTTCTACGCCTTGTTTACCCCAGCTTAATTTCGCAGGGTCACGCTCAGCTGATACTTCGATTGTTTTACCGTTCACTACTAAGTTCGTACCGTCTACAGAAACCTCTGCATCTAGTTTTCCGTGAACAGAGTCATATTGTAAAAGGTGTGCAAGCATGTTAGCGTCTGTTAGATCGTTAACCGCTACTACCTCAACTTCAGGATTGTTTAATGCTGCACGAAATACGTTACGTCCAATACGTCCAAATCCGTTAATACCGACTTTTACTGCCATGATGTTTCCTCCTTTTATAGGTCACAATGTTTTATATTGAGGGATCTATTGACTCCCTTAATAACTCTTTTGCGGCTCCTTCGTCTGTGACGAGAACCGTTCGGCGGGGTTTTTTGAAATAAGCTTCAATGGCCCCTGCCTTTGATGATCCACCTGCAACAGCAATGATGTGTGGAATGCTTTCTAAATCATCTAGCTGCATGCCGACGGAGTGCACTTTGTGGACGACCTCGCCATCACGATTAAAGTAATAGCCAAAGGCCTCTGTCACTGCGTCATGCTCATCAATCTTTTTTAAATCTTCAGCGGGTGTGTTTCGTCTCATCGCCATTGTTTTTGCTTCACCGATTCCATGAATGAGCATCGTGGATGATTTAATTGTTTGAAGCACTTCTTTGACGGACGGCTCTTCAATAATGGAAGAGTAAGCACCTTCTGACAGCTGTCCTGGAACAAACAGCAGTTTGTAAGTACCGGAAGCTTTTTCAGCCATGTGGGCACAAATGGTGTTTGCCTGATTTTTTACATTCTCCCCAAGACCGCCTCTCGCAGGGACAAACATCATGTCGCGATTTTTGGCATCAGGGGTCATCATTTCGGCAACGGCTTCCATCGTCGTTCCGCCAGTGACGGCGACGATATTATTTCCAGTAAACCTTTTTTTCATACATTGGACAGCAGCTCTTCCCATTTCTTGCTTCACCCACGGGGAATCATCGCTGTCACCAGAAACAATGATGACTTCTTCCAGGCCTAATTTCCTCTTTAATGTATTTTCCAAAAAGGTTAAACCTAAAACGTCCTTCATCATTCCTTCAAGCATTTCAAGCAAAGCATGACCTTCAGTCGTCAGCATCATACCGCTCGTTTTGACATCCAGCAGATTTTGTTCCTTTAAGAACTGAACTTCAGCTCTTAAGATACGTTCACTGAGACCAAGACTTGTCGCAAGACTTCTGCGACCAATTGGTTCAGCTAATCTGATGTACTGCAAAATGTCGTAGCGCTTTTGCATAACTGTGAGAAGATCTGGTAATAATTTTTTTTGAGCTTCCAATAAACGATTCATGGCTAACGACCCTTTCTTTTCACGTTGGACTAAAAACGTCCCACTGTGACAAAAAACGTCCCGCCACAGCCAAAAAAAATCAATCCCTGCTTTCTTTAATTATTTTAACAGGATCATCTTGCATTTTCAACTCTTACAAACACATTTAGACAAAAAATAGACACATTTTGACCGATAACCTGCTTGTCATCTAGCTTTCCGCTATTTTATTTTTTTCAAACTATTTATTTTCTTCTATATTGAATGCATTTGTCTTTGAAAAGGTGCAGGCGGTCAAAAGCCGCCTGCTTATGTTTTCGGTATCGTTTCTTTCTCTTCATTAAACCGTTTCGCATCTTCCTTCGGTTTAATCTTGAGGTAGTAAATGATGTAGCAGGCGGCCATAAATGGAACTCCGCAATAAAGACCAATCCGCTGATCCTCAATAAAGAATAAACTGATAAGAACAATGCCAAATGCGATAAAGCCTGCTAATGGCACAAATGGATAAAAAGGCGTTCGGAAGACAAGATCCTTTACATCTCCGCCCTCTTTAATGAATTGTCTCCTAAAGAAGTATTGGGATAAACAAATCGACATCCAAACCACGACAAGCACCATACCCGAAATGGATATGAGCCAGACATATACCGTTTTTGGTGCTGCAACACTCGTGAGCAGTGATAGAGCGGATACACCCATTGTCACCAATAAGGCATTGATCGGGATTTTACGTTTGGATAATTTTTTCGTGAAAACAGGTCCTTTCCCGTCTTTTGAAAGCGCCCAAAGCATACGTGATGATGCATATAATCCAGAGTTCGCTACAGATAAGACGGCTGTGATGATGATAAAATTCATGATATCTGCAGCGTATGGTATGCCAACCTTGTCCAACACCACAACAAACGGACTATCCACTGCGCCGGCGGTCTGCCATGGCAGAAGCGCTGCAAGAACCGCAATCGATAAAACAAAAAAGACCATCGTCCGCCAAATAATATTCCGAATAGAGCGTGGGAGTGTTTTTTCTGGATTTTCACTCTCCCCTGCTGCAATCCCTACAAGCTCTGTTCCTTGAAAGGAGAAATTGACTGTGACCATGGTTAATAAAATCGCAAAAACACCATTAGGAAAAAGTCCGCCATGATCCGTCAAATGGCGAAATAGAGGGGCAGGTTCCCCACCTTCCAAATGAATCATTCCGAAAATTGCGCCAATTCCAATGATAATAAACAATAAGATCGCAGCAACCTTAATGGCTGAAAACCAAAACTCGGTTTCAGCAAAGCTGCGAGCTGAGATGGCATTGATGGCAAATAAGATGACGCTAAAGGCAAGACACCAAAGCCAAACTGGGATATCAGGAAACCACCTTTGGAGTAGAATCCCTGCTGATGTAAATTCAAGTCCGATCGTACATGCCCAGCTAAACCAATAGAGCCAGCCGATCATAAAGCCTGTGGACGGACCAATATATTTGGTTGCATACTCCTGAAAGGAACCAGCTGTCGGCATCGCCACTGCTAATTCACCGAGACAGAGCATCACCAAATACATGAGTAACCCGCCAATGATAAACGAAAGAATGGCTCCCCCTGGGCCTGCCTGATGAATAATGAGTCCTGATCCAAGGAAAAGGCCTGTTCCGATAACCCCACCTAAGGCAATCATAAAGAGATGTCTGCTTTTCATGGAACGCTCTAGTTCATTATGCTGTTCTGGCTTCAAATCCGCTTCCCCACTTTCACTCTTCTATTCATCAACCTTTGACAAAATTCGCCGTTCATTGAAAGAGAAAGGGAGAATTTGAAGGCTTCTCCCTTGATCATTTATGCTTGAAATAACGCTTGGATATGAGCAATTGCCCAATCCAAGTCTTCTTTTGAAATGGTAAGCGGCGGTGCAAATCGAATCACTGTCTCATGGGTTTCTTTGCATAACAGCCCTGCTTGCTTGAGCTTCTCACAATAAGGTCTAGCTGCCTCAGTCAGTTCCATCCCAATAAATAGTCCACGCCCGCGTACTTCCTTAATGACAGGACTTTGAATGCGTGATAGTTTGTCTTTGAAATATTGCCCAAGCTCCAATGAGCGCTCGGCAAGCTTCTCGTCGATTAAAACATCTAGTGCAGCAAGTGATACTGCGCACGCAAGAGGATTCCCGCCGAAGGTAGACCCGTGAGACCCTGGATTAAATACACCTAAAATATCACGGTTTGCGACAACACATGAGATCGGGAATACCCCACCGCCAAGTGCTTTACCAAGAATCAGCATATCCGGCTCAATGTCTTCCCAGTCGCATGCAAACATCTTGCCAGTCCGCGCTAATCCCACTTGAATTTCATCTGCGATCAATAACACATGTTCCTTCTCACAGATCGCTTTTGCCTCTTTTATAAAGCCCTCAGGCGGCATGACAATGCCCGCTTCTCCTTGAATCGGTTCAAAGAGAAAAGCTGCTGTTTGCGGAGTGATCGCTTCGCGTAACGCCTCAATATCTCCATAAGGGATGAGCTTTATGCCTGGAAGCATCGGACCGAAACCTCTTTGATATTCTGCTTCCGAAGAAAGTGACACAGCCGTCATTGTACGACCATGAAAATTCCCGGTACATGCAATAATTTCTGCCCGATTCTCTTCGATCCCCTTGACATCATAGCCCCATCGTCTCGCTGCCTTTACAGCCGTTTCCACAGCCTCAGCACCCGTATTCATCGGCAATGCCATCTCTTTATTCGTTAATTTGCAAATCTTCTCATACCATGGGCCAAGCTGATCATTATGGAAGGCCCTTGATGTAAGTGTCACGCGGTCAGCTTGTGTTTTAAGCGCTTCAATAATGCGGGGATGGCGATGTCCTTGGTTCACTGCAGAATATGCACTGAGCATATCCATGTAGCGGTTGCCCTCAGGATCAGTCACCCACACTCCCTCAGCCTCTGAAATCACAATTGGCAACGGATGATAGTTCGCCGCACCGTATTGTTCTGTTTGATGAATTAATGCTTTTGTCTGTGTCATCGTGTATTCCTCCTTCTATATGCTTGCCTCTTTTGATTGGGATCATCTTCACTCTTATGTTATGCAAGGATCATGCCAACTTAGTGATCGTTCTGTGCCTAGGATTGTTCTCATCTTTAACGCAAAATAATTTTGCGTATGCAAATTTTTTTAGAGGAAACCGCAAAATTTTTCATGTAAAATAGAGGTAATGTCTGGAGGTGGCGCAAGTGAAAAAAGATCAGCATACCGCAAAGCTCGAAAATGAGATTGATCTATATAAACAAATGCTCGATTTAATTGATGTTGGGGTTCACGCCATTGACGAAAATGGCAATACCATTGTTTATAACAAAAAAATGATGGAGATCGAATCTTTAAAACGTTCTGATGTCCTTTATAAAAATGTCTTAGACCTCTTTGTGTTTCAGGATGAGATGCACAGTACACTTGTCCAAGCGCTGCGAACCGGGAAACAGACGGTTCATGCAAAGCAGACGTATCACAACTACAATGGAAAAGAAATCACAACCATTAACCATACATACCCGCTCGTTCGAGACGGTTTGATTCAAGGGGCGGTTGAAATTTCGAATGATGTCACGAAACTGGAACGGCTCATTCATCACAATATGAAGAAAAAAGGAAACACACGCTTTACATTTGATTCAATCATTGGGGAGAGTCCTGCCTTTTTAGAAGTGATTGAACATGCGAAACGAGCCACACGTACCTCTTCTTATGTGCTGATTGTTGGTGAGACAGGGACGGGGAAAGAGCTATTTGCACAAAGCATTCATAATGGCAGCAGCCGTTCATCTGGACCATTTATTACGCAGAATTGTGCAGCACTGCCTGATAACCTGATTGAAAGTCTGCTTTTTGGAACACAAAAAGGGGCTTTTACAGGGGCAACAGATCAGCCCGGTCTATTCGAACAAGCACAAGGAGGTACACTGCTTTTAGATGAGATCAACTCATTACACCCAGCTCTTCAAGCAAAACTATTGCGCGTCTTGCAAGAGAAACGTGTAAGAAGGTTAGGCAGTACAAAGGAAATCGCCATTGATGTGAGAGTGATTGCTAATATGAATGAGGACCCTGTGGATGCGATCGCAGGTGGACGGATGCGAAAGGATTTATTTTACCGGCTTGGCATTGTCACCTTGTTTATCCCGCCACTCTCTGAGCGAAAAGAAGACATCCCCACATTTGTCATGCATTTTATTCAAAAATATAATGAACTGTTTCAAATGAATGTGAAGGCGGCTGATGAAGAGGTACTTGCCCTGTTCCAAACTTATCATTGGCCAGGTAATGTAAGAGAGCTGGAGCATGTGATTGAGGCTGGAATGAATATGATGATGGACGAAACATACTTAAGCTTGCATCACCTTCCTTACCATTTCCGATTCAAGCAAGGAGAAGGTCATCCTAGTGAACACATGCAGATGAGTCCGGTGCAGCCTACAGCTGCAGCTGATACCTTCGTCTACACGAGCTCAGAACATACGACTGATTTCCAAACCCAAATGGAACGATTTGAAAAACAATACATCGTCCATTACTTAAATAAAATGGACGACAATATTTCACAGACTGCAAAGATATTGGGCATGAGCAGGCAAAGTCTGCAATATCGAATGAAAAAATTGCATATTTCTCTTCAATAATAGAGCTGTGCCCTTATGCGGCACAGCTTAGATTGTTGACAAAGGGCTAAAATGACCTTTATTTTAGCCCTTTGTCTTCTTTTCAGCGTGATAGAAAACCTTTGCAGTCTAGGAAGGACAGCTACTTTTACGGAGCGAATTTGACATTCGTGAGTACCAGCGCGCAGGACTGACAAAGAATGCGAGGGTTTGTCTACACGCTGAGCTGTGCCGCTTTTCGGCACAGCTTATTGTATATCTGGCTTTCCTTCCTGTTCTTGCAGCACATCACCAAGAAGTTGTTCTACTTTTTCCAAATGTGTGAGCATCGCCCGCTCTGCTTCTTCTGGCTGTTTGTCCATGATAGCTTGATAAATTCGTTCATGGTCCTTGTAAAGCTGACGTATGGACGCTTTTCTTGAGAATAACACGACTTTTCTTGTTTCTCGCATCGTTTCCATTAACAAGGTTGAGACCTGATTCATTAAAGCCTCTAGTAAATGATTCTTTGAGGCTTTGGCGATGGCAAGATGAAATGTGAGGTCTGCCTCCTCACCAATTTCTTTATGCGCTTCTGCACGCTTCATTTGTTCAAGTGCATCATGCAGTCGATGGAGGTCATCGTCTGTCCGCAGCAATGCTGCCTTTTTGACAGCACCTGATTCAATGATTGATCTCACTTCAAGAAGCTGCGCGATATCCTGCTGCTTCATCAAAAAAGCAGGAGATAAACAAAATGTGAGCTGCTCAGGATCGAACTGCTTCACATATGTGCCTTCTCCTTGCTTCATCTCTATTAATCCGATCGCTTTCAGAGCGGACAGTGCCTCTCTCACAGCGGAACGGCTGACTTGAAAGTTTTCAGAAAGTGCTTGAACCGAGTCTAGTTTTTCCCCTGGAAGTAGCTCCCCCGTTCGAATGGATTCGACTAATGCGTCCGCAATTTCTTCATATATTTTTTTCGTTTTAATTTGTTTATATTTCAATTGGTCTCACCTCATCACTGTTGTCTTCCTATCAGCTCATGCCCTATCTTATACTTTACCCCAAAACTCAGATCACACCTCTCCCCTTTTCTCAATTCTCAAGAAATCTTCGATCGCTCTTCCACTCATCAAAAAAGAAGCACGTGCCATTGTTTCTGGCATGTGCTTCTTTTTAATCATAGCGTTTCCGCAGCGTGGAAGACGGAAGGTTCATTTGCTCACGATATTTGGCAATGGTTCTGCGAGAGACACGGATACCAAAGGTTTGTTGAAGCTGCGTCATGATTTGCTGATCCGAATATGGTTTTTTCTTATTTTCTGATTGAATCAGCTCTGCAATGTGCGTCTTTACTGTGTAGCTGGATGCTTCTTCGAGCGAATGCCCTTCTAGTTTCGCTTGGAAAAACTGTTTCATTTCCATTAATCCGTAAGGGGTCTGCACCATTTTCCCTTTGACTGTTCGACTCACTGTCGACTCATGCACTTGTAATATATCTGCAACCCGCTTCATCGTAAGCGGTTTCATTTTATGCTTCCCGGTCAGGAAAAAATCAGTCTGTTGTAAGATAATCTCACGAACGACATTTGTCATCGTTTGTTTTCTCTGCTTCAGCGCTTGAACAAGCCAATTGTACTGCTGCTGCTTTTCCTTTAGATACGTGTATGCTTCATGCCGCTTTTGATCTTGAATCATGGCGAAATACCCTTCATTCATTTCAATGTCCGGAAAAGCACGCTGGTTCAGCTCGAATGTGATGTGACCTCCCGCAGCTGTAATCAACACATCTGGTTCTATATACACATCCTCTTCTTCATAAGAGAAATGAAGGCCTGGTCTTGGTTCGAGAAGCGACACCTCATCTTGTATGGCTTGCAGGGTTTTCAACGGCATACCTGTTTTAGCTGCGATTTCCTTCCAAGCCTTCCTTGCGAAAAGAAAGAAATGCCCTTCGATGATCAGCTCTGCTTCATACCAGCGATCCTTTTTTCGTCTAAGCTGGAGCAGGATGCATTCTTGCAATGATCTAGCGCCAATACCGGCAGGATCTAATGATTGAAGCTGATGAAGAACAGCTTCTACTTCTTCTGCCGAAGCCACTAGAGCAGCGGCCATTTGGTCAATCGGTTCATTTAAATAGCCATTGGAATCAATGGACTCAATCATGAATTGAAAAATCCTTTGATTCTTTTCACTTAAATTCAAATCAATGGCCTGTCTCTTTAAATACATTTGCAGGCTTTCTTTTTGATGCGTACGATACGGCTCTGTCATTCGATCTTGCGTTCTTTTATGATAAACTGGTTGATAGCTGTCCGTGTCTTTCCGCTCAATCAGAGGGTTCTCAAGCGCTAACTGATCAAGATACTCACCCAGCTCTGCACAATTCAATTGCAGCAGCGTAATCGCCTGCCTGAGTTCTTGCGTGAGTACCTGCTTTAATACTAATTCTTGTTGCAGTTTAAGGCTCATTGTCTCCCCTCCCTCTCATCATTTTACATGAAGATTGACGGACCGTATATACGAAATAGGAGTGATTTCCATGTCTGAACTTTTTTCTGTTCCATACTTTATTGATAACTTAAAACAGCACATTGCCATGAATCAACATGAAGACAAGATTCATGCCATGAACGCTTATTATCGTTCAGTGGTTTCTACACTTGTGCAGGACCAATTGACGAAAAATGCTGTTGTCTTGAAACGAATTCAGCATCTCGATGAAGCGTACCAAAAGGTGAAAAAAGAAAGCGAATAAATGGACGAAAAACAGCACCCTTTGTCACGATTGCAAAGGGTGTTTATCATGTAGGAAAAGCTTTTGATCAAGCTTCGATTTGTACATCATCAAAAAGCCGGACCGCCCTACAGTATAAATGATAAAGGCAAACCATAGTCCGTGATTGTGCCATATCGGAATGACTGCCGCTTGAACAGCCACAAACAAAATCATCGCAAACAGCATTGAATTCCTGACAGGAGCAATTTCTGTCGCACCTGTGAATACACCATAAATCACCAAGCCAAAACAAGCAGCAAACGGATAAAGAACGAGCCAATCGGCATATTGCAGTGTCACATCAAGAAGCTGAGGCAAATTTGTAAACAGGCTCAAAATCGGTACTTTAAAGAAAAAGTAAGCTGCCGCAATGACACATGCCATCACAACTGCCCATTGTCTCGAAAGGGTTAATGTTTTATCATAAAGCGCTCGGTCGTTCGCCCCTACTGATCTGCCGACAAGAATACTGGATGCATTGGCAAATCCATCGAACAAATAGGCCATGATGTAGTGAATTTGAAATAAAATGGCATTCGCCGCCAATTGCTCTGTTCCGAAAGAAGCTCCCTTTGCTGTAAACATGTTGATCACAACAAGCAGACAGATCGTTCGGATAAACAAGTCCTTATTCACATGCAACATTTTCTTTACTGCACGTGTGTCCATCACCTGCCGGAGAGACGGCATCCGAAAACCGTTTGACGTATGCTTCAAGATAATCCAGGCCCCTAACACAAAAGCAGTGAGTTCAGAGATCAATGTCGCCGCTGCCACACCCTTGACGGCAAAAGAAAACGCATGAACTAAGATCAATGCCAAGATCATATTCATGACATTGATCAAAATTTGTAAAGAAAGGGCTTCTTTCATTTTTGCCATCCCCATCAGCCAGCCGAGTATGACGTAATTCATCAATGTAAATGGCGCTCCCCAGATCCGAATATGAAAATAGTCCGCTGCATATTCGCGCACATCAGCAGCAGGAGAGATGATCCATAATGCGGATTGAATAATGGGCCATTGAAGAGCAATAAAACAAAGCCCGACGATAATAGCCAGCAAAAAAGGCCTTAGAAAAGCAAGAACACCCTGCTCCTCGTTCTGCGCTCCGTTTGCTTGGGCGGCAAAAGCAGATGTACTTACCCGTAAAAAGCCAAACAGCCAGTACAATGTACTAAAAATGAGACTGCCGACTGCGACGCCTCCTATATAAGCGGGGTTGGCAAGCTGGCCAACAACTGCTGTATCGACAGCTCCAAGTAATGGCGTGGTCATCGTTGAAATGGTTAAAGGGATCGCCAAAGCTAAATATGCTCGATGGTTCACGATGCCACCTGCCTTTCATGAAAAATAGCCTCTCTTAAAAGAGGCATTGAGGGAATGAAAAAGTTAACGAACCGGCCTGCCAATCGTTCGAGACAAAGGGTGGCTGGCGAGCGTTGCCTCCTTCATTTTCAGCACAGCTTCGTGCTCTGATAGAAAGAAATCATCCTTCGATTGAAACTGAGCCACAAGTTCACCCTGATCAAGAATCGCTAATTGATCACTTAAATGATAGGCCGCTGTCAAATCATGTGTGATAAATAAGTATGCAAGCTTCAGCTCTTTCTTTAATTCGACTAACAAATCTAAAATGACTGCCTGCGTAACCATATCTAAGCTACTGACTGATTCATCCAGCACAATGAGCTTTGGCTGAAGCACCAGTGCTCTGGCGATGTTGATCCGCTGTAGCTGGCCGCCGCTAAATTGGTATGGGTACTTGGACAAATCCTGCTCACTGAGCCCTACTCTTTCTAACCAGTGAATGAGTATATGCTGACGTTTTTTACGGGTCATTGGTTCATAGTTTTCAAGTGGCTCAGATAGAATTTGTTCCACTGTCCACCTTGGATTCACCGCTGAATATGAATCTTGAAATACCGCTTGTACATGTCGGCGGAAATGCTGATGTGTCCGCTGATCTGCACGAATGATATCCTGACCTTCAAACAGAACTTGTCCGGCCCTCGGCTTCTCTAGTCCAAGGATGATGCGGCCGAGTGTACTTTTCCCTGCACCACTTTGACCTAATAACCCTAGACAAGTGCCTTCTTCAATGGTCAAATGAACGTTTTTCAGGACAGGGGTTCTCCCTTTTGTCCTCATCAGAAACGATCGGTTGCCATATGAATGACTAACTGCTTTCACTTCTATTAAATGCAACGGTCTTCTCACCTCAAATCGTGCAAACAGCTGGCATGGATGGACGAGCTGCTAAAAGTTTCTTTGTATAATCATGCTTCGGGTGTTCAAAAAGCTCAAGAACTTCAGCCTTTTCAACGATTTTTCCTTGTTTCATCACCACGACCTCGTCTGCCATTTCTGCAATCACACTAAGATCATGGGTAATGAGCAAAATCGCCGTTCCGTATTCATGACGAATTTGATTCAAGTGCTCAAGCACCAGCTTCTGATTGTGTACATCTAATGCGGTTGTCGGTTCATCTGCGATGATCAGAGGCGGATGCATACAGGCAGCCATAGCAATCATGACACGCTGGAGCATCCCCCCGCTTAATTCAAAAGGGTACTTACTCAGTAATTGATCTGGATGCGGCAGGTTCATTTTCTCTAAGGCTTCAATTGCCTGGACCCGAGCCTTCCTTTTACTGACAGATGTATGCCGGCGGATTGTTTCAATCAATTGATGTCCAATTGTCCATACAGGCGTAAAGCTATTCATCGGATTTTGCATAATATATGAGAGATCTTTGCCACGAATAGACCGCATATGCTGTTCACTCAAACCGATCAATTCTCGACCTTGTAGAGTGATACTGCCAGTCACTTCCGTTGTTTTTCGATCAAGCATGTTTAAGATCGACATACTTGTCACCGTTTTTCCGCATCCACTCTCACCAATTAATCCAACAATTTGACCGCGCTTTACCTCAAATGCTATTTCCTGAACGAGAGAAATGGTTCCTTGCGGCGTTTTCGTATGCACATGCAGGTTCTCTATATTTAAAATAGACTCTTCCAACTGACTCATTCCTTTACACACGACGTTTGATGCCATATTTCTCTGAAAGGGCTTCTCCCAGTAAGTTGAATAGAATGACCACAGCCATAATCACAAGGCCCGGATAAAGCATCAGCTGAGGATTTGTTTGAATATAAGATTTTCCTTCATGGATCATCGCTCCCCATTCAGGCGTAGGCGGCTGAACCCCTAAGCCTAGAAAAGACATGGCGGAAATGTCCATAATCGCCCAGCCCATTTCAAGTGTGCCCACAACCGCGAGTGGCGGCAGTACATTCGGAATCATATGCTTTCTCATGATATTCCAATGGGAAGTACCGCTAATCTTCGCAGCTGCAATAAAGTTTTGTTCCTTTAAACTAAGCACCATCCCTCGAAAGACGCGGGCGTAATACACCCACTGCACAAGCATCAAAGCCAGCACCACTTGAGAAAGCCCTGGTCCAAAAATACCGACTAATCCAAGGATCAGTACCAAATTTGGAAATGCCATGACCCCGTCGCACAATCTCATCAATACGTGATCGATCCAGCCGCCTTTATATCCAGAAATCAGCCCTACGATTAAACCGATAGATAGAGAGGAAACAAAGATTAACAACGCACAGCCTAGTGAAATACGAGCACCATATAGAATACGAGATAAATTACATCTTCCCAATTGGTCGGTGCCTAGAGGATACTCCCATGAAGAACCCTTTAGCTTCA
The DNA here is from genome assembly GCF_001426125.1 of Bacillus sp. Leaf49. Classification (NCBI taxonomy): domain Bacteria; kingdom Bacillati; phylum Bacillota; class Bacilli; order Caryophanales; family Bacillaceae; genus Bacillus; species Bacillus sp. Leaf49. The sequence goes on from NZ_LMRK01000001.1 coordinate 372,526, forward strand.
TTGCAAGATTGACAGCCGCTGGGTCATGCGGAGCGATCCATGGTGCACATATCGTCACAATGAGCAGGAGACCGAGCAGCAGCACACAGATCGAGATCATCTTTTGATGATAGAAAAGATGTTTTACTTTTGTCATCATGGCTGGCGGCCTTCCTTTCTAGAAATACGGGGGTCAATGAGCAGCTGAAGAAGATCCACTATCAAGCTGCTTAAGATAAAGATACACGCCGCCATCAACACATAAAATTGAATGACCGGCAGATCCCGGTTAAAGATCGCTTCAATAAAAAATCGTCCAAATCCAGGCCATGAAAAAACAGCCTCTACAATAATGGTCCCTGTGAGCAGCTTGCCAAGATTCACGCCAAGTCCTGTCAGCATCGGTGATATCGCCATTCTGAAGACATGTTTGAACATAATCGATTGTTCCTTTAACCCTCTCATTCTCGCATATTGAACAAAAGGCTCGTGAAGCGTCTCACTCACACTCGCTCGCAATAATCTCGTATACATCGCAATTAACGGCACAGCCAGTGTAATGGATGGCAGTACAAGATGTTCCCATGTACCAACACCTTCAACAGGTAAAAGATCGAGTTTCACTGAAAAAAAGAAGATGAGCAAATACCCCAAAACAAAGGTCGGGATAGATGCTCCTAGGAAAGAAATCATCCGGCTCATATGATCTACAACGCCGTTTTTTCTCAAGCCGCTGAAAAAGCCCAGTGGAATACTGACACAAATTGCGATCAGCAGACTAGTGAACGCCAATTGAATCGTCGCAGGTATTCGATAGATCACCTCATCAAGCACAGGCTGATTGGTCATATACGACCGCCCAAAATCAAGACGGACGACTTTTTCAATCGTATGAAGGTACTGCATGTAAAAAGGTTCATCTAAACCAAATTCACTTCGTTTTTGGGCTAATACCTCATCAGTAGGCTGAATATGAACCGCTGCTAAATATGCCTCCGCTGGATCAACTGGTGACAGATGAATCATGCCAGTTGTGAACAGTGTGGCTAGTAGAAATACAGGAATGATAGATAACATTCGTTTGATGATATAGCGGCTCATTTGCTTACCTTCCTTCTGTTACTTCAGCTTGATGCCTGTGAAAGGGTGTTCATCTCGATTCGCAGGGAAATCAAAGTCCTTCACATCTTTTTGATAAACAGCTGTCTTTTTAAAATAAGAGATTGGCACAATCGCCCCTTGATCTTGCAAGGAAGATAAGACGGACGAATAAAGTGCTTTGCGTTTGTTTTCATTTGTTGTCGATGGAATCTCCGTCATTTCTTTGATCAGCTTATCTTTATTCGGATACGCTGAGATCGCCTCTTTGAATCCAAAACCATCTGATGAGACAACGTTCATAAATGTATGCGGATCATACGGCGCTCCGTAATTGCTAAAGAAGTTCATATCAAATTTGTTCGCTTTAAACCGCTGAACCTGCGTCGCCAGCTCGACACCTTCAAGTTTGACGCCAACGCCAATGGCTGCCCATTCTGCCTGCAGTGTTTCAGCCATTGTTTTTTGAATCGATTCTGCTGAGTCATACATCATACTAAACTCAAGCGTTTTTCCGTCTTTTTCGCGTATGGTTTTTCCTTTTGGAAGCGTCCAGCCCGCTTCATCCAGTAAAGCCTTCGCTTTGTCCACATCATACTGGAAAGATTTCACCCGGATGCCTGACGTATATGGCATGTTTGTCGGCAAGATGTGATCTGCTACATCCTCTAAGCCAGAGGTCACACCTTCCACCAATGATGTTTTATTGATCGCATACTGAAGGGCGTGACGCACTTTCTCATCTGACAGCTGATCGACTTTTGTGTTCATGACAAGCTGTCTTGTGGCTACAGGCTCTGACATCTTCGTTTCATACTTGCCGCTCGCCTCTAGTTGTTTAAAAGCATCAAGGCTAATCGTTCCTTCTCCATAAAGTAAATCTACATCGCCTTTTTCAAATGCCATCACTCTTGTTTCGGCATCTGGAATGACCTTCACTTTGATTTCTTTGATCTTTGGTTTCTCTCCCCAGTAGTGGTCATTTCGTTCAAAAATCGCGTAATCATCTTTTTTGTACGTCTTTAATACCCAAGGACCTGTCCCCACTGGTTTTTCGATTCCTTTTGATGTATCTCCGTTTTTCGGAAAACCTGCTTCGCCTAGGAAACGTACGGGGCGCACAACAGCTAACTCTTGAACAGTTGGATAATAAGGCTCAGTTAATGTGAGTTTAAACGTTTGCTTGTCCACTGCTTCTGTCTTTTTGATTTTCTTTATGACACCTAACCAGCTATGTACTTCTTTGTTTTTTAAAATCGTATCAAAATTCTTTTTCACAATGTTCGCATTAAATTTAGATCCATCTGAAAACGTGACATTGTCTCTAAGATGGAACGTATACACCTTGCCATCCTTGGAAACATCCCATGATTTTGCTAATTCAGGTTTAAGCTTTCCATTTTTCTGATAGCTCACCAATGGTTCGTAAATCATGGATTGGGCAAACAATTGTGATGGATTGTATATGTGTGGATTCATTTCGCCAATATCTCTTGGCCATGCCATGGTGATCATATCAGGATGATCCTTGTCTCCACCTGCTCCATTATTTGCTTGAGAACAGCCTACTAGTAAGAAGATCAGTAGGATAGGTAATATTGTATTTATTTTAATTTTCGGAAAATTACTCCAAATCGACATAAGTTGGTTGCTCCTCCTAATTGATGCTGATAATCATTTTCATTTTAAGGAGGAAGGACTCTGTTGTCAATATCATATTTGAAACGAAATGACAATATATATTCCTTATTATTCCACAAATTAAGGGATTTGTTAAAAAGAGAGGCAGGCTGCTGATGAACGAGCAGCCTATGAGGAGGGTAATGCTTTTTTTTGCAGGACGTTGTACAGTGTATCAATGACAAACTCCTGTTCCGCGTCTGTCATGCTTGTACCAGATGGCAGGCAAAGACCTGTCTCAAATAACAACTCAGATGCAGGGACTTCATCGGCTGTTGTATAAAAAGGACAACCATGAAAGAGCGGCTGCTGGTGCAGTGGCTTCCATACACGCCTTGCTTCGATCTGCTTTTGTTCTAAAGCATCTATCATCTCTACTGGAGACATCTGTGCATGATGATCAATGGTGAATGTGGTCAGCCAGCGGTTTGATGTGGTGTCTTGATATTCTGGCATAAATTGAAGACCATCAATATCGGCTAAAGCATCTTGATAACGCTCGAAAATGCGGCGTTTTTGCTGAACACGCTCCTCTAACACTTCCATTTGTGCAATTCCTACACCTGCGAGCAGGTTGCTCATCCGATAGTTATATCCCTCCTCTTGATGTTCATAGTGTAGGGCATGTTCTCTTGCCTGTGACGCGAGAAATCGGCAGCGGTCGATGGCTGCTTCATCATCACTGACAAGCATTCCGCCTCCTGATGTTGTAATGATTTTATTTCCGTTAAAAGAGTAAACACCGAACCTGCCCATTGAACCGCTTTTTCTTCCTTTATATATACTGCCTAACGATTCAGCCGCATCTTCAATGATTGGCACATCATATGCCTCACACACTGCTATGATTTCATCCATTTTCGCACTTTGTCCGTATAAATGAACGACAATGACCGCTCGGGGTCTTTTCCCAAGTCGTTTTGTTTCAGCAAAGGCTTTCTCTAACGCCAGCGGACACATATTCCATGTCTCTTTTTCTGAATCAATAAAAACAGGCGTCGCTTGTTCATATAAAATAGGATTTGCACTGGCAACAAATGTGAGAGTGGAACAAAAGACCATATCTCCCTTTTGAACGCCAAGGAGTTTTAAGGCAAGGTGAATGGCTGCTGTTCCTGAAGATAATGCCGCTCCTCTCTTCACCCCTGCATAATCCGCGACCACTTGCTCAAATTCATTTACAAGCGGTCCTAATGGTGCAATCCAATTGCTCTTAAATGCCTCCTCTATTTTCATCTGTTCTTTTCCACTCATATGAGGAGGAGATAAGTAGATTCGTTTCCTGTCTCTCATGATTTCCCACCTTCTCTTCGATCTTTGATCTCAATTGCAGGAACGCCTACGGCGACTTTCTGATCATGTATATCTCGGGTCACTGCCGCTCCTGCGCCGATTACTGCCCAGCTTCCAATGGTTCTGCCAGGTATGACAGCAGCCCCAGCTCCAATATGAGCACCCTCTCGCACAGAGACACAGCCGGTGAGCACAGCTCCCGGGGATAGGTGCGTAAAGGATTCGAGAAAGCAGTCATGCTCCACGATAGAACCGGTGTTGATAATGGCATGCTCACCGATCACTGCATCTGCTTGCACAACAGCCCTTGCCATCACAACCGTTCCCCCGCCAACCTTCGTTGACGAGCTCACAACTGCCTCTGGATGAATCAGTGTGGCAAATGCCCTCTCTTCAAATTCGAGACGTTCTTTGATCCTCTGTCTGATTTCGTTTTGCCCAATGGCAATAAGCCATTGCATATCAGGTATTTCATCTCTTACCTTTTGACTCATAGAAATCGGACCATACAGAATGCCGGTTTGAGGGTCAGCTTCCTCAAATCGATCGTCTAATACAGCACACAATGAGTACTCAGGATGCAAAAAAATCAACTCCTGAATGACCTTACTGTGTCCGCCAGCCCCTATTAAGCCAATGGGCTGCTCTTTACGTATCAGTTCCTTTGAATTTTTCAGCTGTTGCATGATTTGGCTGCTGCACCCCTTCTGTTTTGATGACTTTCAGCAAGGTCATCCATAAGATTTTCATATCGAGCCAAAACGATTGGTGCTCTACATACCAGAGGTCATAGGTGAATTTCTCCTCCCAAGAGAGAGTATTTCTCCCATTCACCTGGGCCCATCCAGTGATACCAGGCTTCACAAGATGACGCTTCGCTTGCTCCTCTGTGTACATTTGTAAATACTCCATTAAAAGCGGTCTTGGTCCAACGAGACTGATTTCCCCTTTGAGTACATTGACAAGCTGCGGCAATTCATCAAGACTGAGCTTACGAATAAAGGCGCCGGTTTTTGTTAATCGAAGATGGTCTGGAAGCAGTACGCCATGTTCATCGCGTTCCTCGGTCATCGTCCGAAATTTATAAAGCATAAACGGCTGTCCGTACAGACCAGGCCGTTCTTGTCGAAACACCACAGGCGCTCCGATTTTCCACCGAATGAGTCCATAGATGAGAAGGAAAAGAGGACTCCCTGCGATTAGCAGTGTCAGTGCCACGACCACATCTATTATTCTTTTCATCATTGCTTCTCCTTTCCACACTAGCGGGAGACAGCTCGTTCAATAGCAGCTTGTTTCACCTTACGCATGAGCTGTATCCGCTCTTGTTTTGTTCCTGCAAATTGATACAAATAGCCTAAGTAGAGAACGAAACATATTCCGCCAATACAAAATAGCTCCCACCATCTCGTCACATCATACACAGCCTGAATGCCGGCACAGATCCCCCATATGAACAGAGCCCCAAACAGCGGAACGACTGTATTTTTATAAAAGATGGTACTTTTCTGTTTCGTGATCTTGGCTGTATACAATGGGAGAAAGACGATATTTTTCATCAATAAAACAACGGCTCCTGCTGATGCAATGCCATATAACCCAAGCTGAAGTAGGTGAGTCAGTCCATAGGCGAACAGGACATTGGAACCGCCTAATATGAGTGTCACAACCGCCGGCACTTTAAATCGGTTAAAGGCAGTCGGTACATAGGTCAGCGGTAAAAACATCAACGTGAAACACAAATAAGCCGCATGAATCATCAGCAGCCATTTCAGCTCCTCAAAGGCTGGTCCAAGCCATAACAGCATGAGCGGACCGGCAAGACCTCCTAACAGAGCCGCGGGGAATGCTACAAATAAACCACTCCATTTCATGGCATTGGCGGCGTATTGAATGAGCCCCTGCTCGTCTTGATTTGAATATAATTTTGTGATCGTTGGCGCAAACACAACCGCAAGTGTCCCTGCAAGGGTGCGCAATAATAATGGAAATTGTAAAATGGCGGCATACTGTCCAGTCGCTTCTGCCCCAATCAGTAAGTTGGTCATCAATAAATCGATTTGTAAAAACAACAAAATGCCCATTTGTTCAAATGAATGCCACACCCCTGATCGAACCAGCGTGAGACTTGAAGATAAAGAAACGTACCGCCACTTAAACGAAAACCAAGGAATGAGTTTCTTAAAATAATAGAGACCCATTCCCAAAGCGGCGAAACTCCCCATAACGGCTGCAAGCGGAATATGCCAAATAGCTGGTGTCGTCACGGTAAATAGCAGCACAATCACAAGCGCCCTGCCAAACATCTGAATGGCCTGTCCAACACTCGATACATATAATTTGTTCGCATAAAATGGTGCCGCCCCAATACCAGACATGACGAAATTGAGCATAAATAAAAGACCCCCTAACACAAAGGCGATCTGTGTATCTTTTGCAAGATGAGCAGGCACATGGAGCCAATCAACCAGCTGCTGAGACATGAATAGACAAAGTAAAAAAAGACAGATGGATAAAAAAAGAGAACTGACAAAATAGGAAGCGAGATAGCGCTGCGCTTGTTCCATCTCTCCTTTATGAGCGGCAACAGAAAAAAAACGCACCACCACAGCACTTAATGAAGCCGTAATGACCGATAAATAATTGATCATATTTTGCGTCAGATGAATCAGACCAAACGCTTCCACTCCAAGTGTATGAACAATGTAAGGCGTTAAACAAACAGACATCAGCATCATCAAGATAAACGTCATCACATTTGCACTGACATTGTAAAGAAACGCACGGTTCATGGTGATTTCACGCAGTGTTTAAGGGCCTTCATCCAGCTTCCTCTCCCTTTTGTCCGCTTGTTTTCATATGCTGATGAATGGCCTTTTTCACCGCTTCCTCCGTTGGTTCCTTCAAAAGGGTCATAAACGGCAAGTGCGCTACCCATTCATATCCTTCCATGACTTTATGATCAAACGACCTGATGACAACACACGGTGTTTGTGTGATCGCACAAAAGATCATGCCATGCAGTCGATCTGTCACGACGACTTGTGCCTGTCTCAACTGCGTCCATAACGTGGATAATTCCTCTAAACGAGTCGTTCGATTTACTCGCTTACCAATGGTCGTTGTGATAAAACCAACTTGATCATACGTTTCTTTGATATGCTCCTGCAGTTGTTCTCGTTTCTCTTTCGTGAGATATGCCTCCTTATCCTCACGCAGACAAAGCAGCACTCCTTTACGGGTTTGACTCTTTGATGTTTCGTCTAATGTCAGGACCATATCAGGCTGTTTCCACACCTCTTTATTAGGAAAATGCTGCTTCATCCATTGATAGGTGGTTTGATCTCTTGCCATCAAAAGAAGCCTCGGGTGTTGTTGATATGCTTGAATAGCGCGGCGTTCTTCTCTTTTCCCTCTCTTTGTTTCTGTAAAATGAGCAGTAGCGGGCAGCTGAATGACGGGATAGGACTTAAAGGCATTCATAATAAATTGTCTTGTCCATTCTTCATATCGATATAAATCGCCCATGTTGCCCCCACCGATGATACAGACAATGTCCTCTGGGTGCCGCGCGTGCTTCAGTGGACGTGCTAGACGATACATCTCCTGCATGTCTACTTCTATGATTTGATAGTCTGGAAAGTGCTTTTGTAAAAAACAGCAGCTCGCATAGGCAATCGCATGATCACCTAAGTTGTCATGTGCCGGTAGCAGCGTGAGAATGATCTTCTTCTGATGACGCAGCTCTGGCAGTCTTTGGCGGCTCAACCTATATTGAAGTGGATACTTGACCTTTAAGAGCAGCCACTCTGCGGCATGTGCTTTTAATTGCTGGAATGTCACACTCATCACCCCGATTTTCTCGTTTGATATTCAATCCATTTTTGATAGCTTGAAGCTGCGGCAGAGAGCGGATACACCCACTGCAGCCTAGCAAGGAATAAGATCATTCGCTTTCGCACAGTCAGCTTCGATGGTTCCACTTGTTTCACAGCCTTCTGAAAAGCTTCATGTGTCACCATTTCACGCATATGACCAAGCTTTTTTTGAAAGGACAGGGAATTTTGGCTCTTCCATTCATTGAGCATACAATGCAGCGTATGATTCACGATAAAAAAACAAAAAGCCTTCTCATATGGTGTCAGCTCATCATGCTCTTTTAAAAACAAACGCTGCGTGTCATAAAACGCCAGTCCATGCTGAAAATACTGCTTTTGATATCGCTGGACAATGGATGACAAATGAACCCGGTAATAATAAAGCGGCTCATGAACAAAGGCAATGACACGTGATAAAGAAAAACAGCGCAGCGTGACATATTGATCTTCAATATTCTCAAGCTCACCTCTCAACGGAAAACGGATATGATGCTTTTCGATAAATGCCCGCCGATACAGCTTATTCCATGAAAATCCCGTGATCTCACCATGTAATAACGATTCTATTAAACTTGTCTTATCGGCTTTCTGCTGAGCTAACAGCGTCGTCGGTATGATCCGTTTTGACTGTTCAAACTGAATCCAATATTCACTAACAACAAGATCGGCACCAGTGTTTTCGGCTTCTTGATATAAAGCCTCACAGTATTGAGGAGCGAGAACATCGTCTGAATCAACAAAGGCAAGATACGTTCCTGTTGCTTCTTCTATGCCCCTGTTCCTCACCGCTCCCAGCCCTTGATTGGTTTGGTGAATCACCCGAAATCGCTCATCACGCGCAGCAAACGCTTCAAGGATGTCTCCACTGTGATCGGTAGATCCATCGTTAATGAGGATGACCTCTATATCTGAAAAGCTTTGGTCTGCAATCGATTGAAGACACTGCTCCACATATTGACTAGTGTTATAGACTGCGACCAATAGACTGATAGCTGGCATGACAGCAAGCCCCACCTTTCTTCAAATCTACTTTGTAAAAATCGTTCGGTACGGTAAAACAGAAGAATCAAACGGCATCAGCATGATGCTGTACAAAATATAGCAAACCGCAATTCCGATATACATAAAGAAATTGGTTCGCTGATCAAAAATCCGTGTGAAATAAGGCAGTAAAATGAGCTGATACAGACCAAAGTAAATATGAAATCTTGCATAAATGACATCCTTCGTTGCAAGGATGCCAAACAAAAATCCAAGCAAGCAAAAATTCACAATATAATCACTCTCTGGCGTCAGCTCACGAAGTCGTTTTCGACAAAAGAACGCAAGCAATAACGGCAAAATCAAGACACCAATTTTCGTCACATTCATTCCATTCGTATTCGTTGTCAGCCACTCCTCGTAATGACCATAAGAACTCCCTTGCAGCATCACCACAAACACGGAGACAAAGCGGTCATACAGAGCGGTTAAGCCTAGAAAAATCATACATAACACAAGCATCATCCAAGACCATGCCTTTGTTCTGACGATGAAATAGACTGGAATCATAATGAGTGCCGATGAATGAAACAGCGCGCATACAAGCACGAGCGGAAAATACCATTTCCACTGACCTTTGATGACAAAATGGATGGCATAAAAAAGAATCGCTGCCACCATATACTGCCGCATGCCATTAAACGAAGCGTAATAATGAAATGTGCCGAGAAATAGCAGCATACTAAGCTCAAATGGCCGTCCATATCGCACAAGTGTTTTGATAATAAAAAAATAGGTGATGATCCCAACTGTGATATACATGATTTGCGGCTCATGTGACAGTTGATTGAGCATCCACAAGATCAATGTAAAGCCCGGATCAGTGGCGGCCTTGTCTACACCGAATCCGAAAATATGCCAAGGCTTGTCATAGTTGACGGAGAACTCATACATTTGTCCATAGGTGACGAAATCAGTTCCTACTTTGTAGCGTATGCCCGCCACAATACAAAGAAATAAAAATGGAAAAAACACCAGAAGCTTGTTCGGCCGCCAGCCGCTTTGTATGGTATCATCACGTCTGCCATAAAATGCAGCAAAGCTCGACCATAAATAGACCATGATCATGTTCACCAAATAAACCGCCATCTGCCAATCCTTCCTTACAATCCATACACATTCATCACACGGGTGATGTTCTGTTTCACATCAAATCCTCTAAGGCCAAGCTGAGAAATAATCGTCTCCTGAAGAGGAGGGTCTGCATGGTAGGCTTCTAGTATGGCTTTCATCCACTCATGTGCTGAATCTTGCAAGGATTTCCGTTTCACAAGCCCACAACCTAAATCGACTTCCTTTGTGATATGATCTGAAATCACACATGGGAGTCCAGATGCCTGCGCTTCCACTAATACGAGCGGAAGACCTTCAAACAAAGACGGCATCACAAACACATCAAATGCTTTCATATACTGCGGAACCTCTGAGACAACGCCCGTAAACACAATGTCTTCCATTAATCCTGCTTTCACTGCATACGATTCAACCACTGGCCGGAGCGGCCCATCTCCTATGAGAACTAGCTGAAAGGAGACCCCTTGTTTTTTCAGTGTCTGCGCTAATTCGATGAAAAAAACATGGTTTTTCTGCTCATGAAATCGGCCAATATGTCCAATGATCAGTTTTCTCTCGTGAAGATGGAGGTCTTTTTTCATCTTCACCTTCGCTTCTGGCTCCAACTGAAAAAAAAGGTTCAAATCAATCCCATTTGGCAAAATGTCCACTCGTCCATCGTGCATTCTTTTTTGTCCAAATAAAAAGACACCGGCATCTTCACCGCATGCAACAAGCTTCGTAGAAAAGGCAAAGATCAGCTGACGAAATCCTTTGAGCATCAAATGATCCACCCGGCTAGGAGACTGTTTCCAAGCGGTATTATGTGAATGGCAAATGCGTATCTTCACACCTGCCAGTTTCGCAGCAAGGGCAGAAAAGCCCGTTTGAAAATCTGTATGTGCATGCACCGCCTGATAAGGTCCCGTTTGCTTAATCGTCTTCGTCAACGTTTTGACAAACGTCCATGGAGAGGACGCTCCAATACTTGGGACATAAAAAATCCGCCCGCCAAGCTGACGAATTTCCTCATCGTAATCACAGGCATCCTCCCGGTGGGTAATGAAATCAAATTGAAGAACATTTCGGTCGATTGCACGATAGATGTTCATGATCATCGTTTCTGCTCCGCCTCTGTTCATTCCGCTCACAACATGAAGTACACGCTTTGGCTCATTCATCCCGAATCGTCCTCCTTTTCACCATAGATCCTCCAAGTTTCCGTTGATGATAAAACCTCATGATCTTTGGTGACATACAGGCACGGATGACCGGCTTAAGCGCAAAGAGATAATCAAACGGCGACAATTTTAATTGCTTGCATGCTTTTAACACAAGCCAGGCATTGTCCATTGAATATTGGAATTTCCGGCGCTGAAAGGCCGCTTCATCCTCCCTTACAAGGTATAAGGGCTCTTGCAGATTAAAGCCTTTTCTCCCCGCAGCAAAAAAACGAATCCAAAGATCGATATCTTCCATCCGTCTGGTTGTTTTGACAGAACGATAGCCATTTAAAGCCTTGTAGGCAGAAGCTCTCATCATAATCGTCCCATGACAAAAAGGCGTTCCTCTTGCTAGCACCCTTCGATCAGGCTCCGAGACAAGTGCTCGAACGCCCTTCGTCCCTGACTCATCAAACACCGTCATCGCCGTACCAACCACATCATATTCTGGATGTGCTTCAAGGAAACGAACCTGTTTTTCTAATCGTGTAGACACTGATATATCGTCGCCATCCTGTCTTGCAATCAGTTCTCCATTCGCTTCAGTGAGACAACGATTTAAACTGGCGGCAAGTCTTTGATTATGTTCATTTCGGATGAGGCGAACTCTATCGGGATCACACATGGTATAGTGCAGCACTTTTTCATAGGTGCCATCTGTTGATGCATCATCACATATGATGAGCTCCCAGTTTTCATAGGTTTGACGAAGAATCGATTCAATGCTTTCTTCTACTGTCTCTTTGCAATTGTAAACACCCATGATAATCGATACTTTCGGCTGACGCATGCTCACATCACCTTCTCTTTTTGATCCATATACGTTGTGTAAATTTCCTCCATTGCACTTACCGTCTGCTCCTGTGCAAATGCGTGAGCCATAGAACGTCCCGCTTTCCCCATTAGGTGAAGCTGGTCCTTTTTATGATAGAGCTGCTGTAAATAAACGGCTAAACCATTCACATCATGCGGTTTGACTAAAAAGCCGTTCACTCCATGTTTGACGAGCTCACAATGCCCTCTATTTTCTGTTGCAATGACCGGCTTTTCAGCAGACATCGCTTCAAGCAGATTCATCCCAAGTCCTTCTCTCAAGCTGGTTGATACACATACATCGCTCAGATGCATCCACTCTTCGATGTGTTTGCAAAATCCCGCAAACTGTACATGTTCCTCAAGATTCAGCTGACAGACCAGCTTTTCATAGGACGACCGACTTGTCCCTTCTCCAGCAAATACAATTTTCACATGTGGTATATTCCGATACACCTGCGCGCAAGCTTTGATGAGCATTCCTTGATTTTTATTGTCATTTAATTCACCCGCACACAGCACGATAAAATCTTGCGTGGTAAAACCATATGCTTTGCGAAGGCGGTCTTTTTCTGTGTCATCAACTGGTGCAAACCGCTTCATATCCACACCCATACCGGGAACATAATGCACAGCCGCCTTCTCTTTTGACAAACGATCAGCTCTTTCATAGTCTTCTCCATTAATGGTGATGAGTGCATCCGTATATTGAACGAGCCATCTCTCAACTGGGTAATAAAGCAGCCAGTTTTGAAGCGGTGCCCCCTTCCAAAAGTGAAACCCATGCGCTGTGTAAAGAACTTTCGTCCCTTTTTTGCGTGTTGTTTTCGCCGCTAGCCTGCCAATGACACTCCCCATCGGTGTGTGACAATGGATGAACTGATAATGCTCTTTTTCTAAAAGCTTTTTCAGCTCCACATAAGCAAGCCGGTTGTGCAAATGAAAAGGAGAACGCTGAATCGGAATGGCATGCGCTTGATCCACATACGGCAGCTCCAGCTGGCCATTTGCCGCTGTATGCACTTCCCATCCTTGTTCCTGAAACCACCTGAAATACGGGAGATGGAACGCCTTAAAATGATAATCAACCGTTGCGCAAAACAAGACTTTTTTCTTCATTAGCAAGTGGCTCCTCCTCTCGTTGCATCGGTTCAGGCAATACATCATGCGACTCAATGGCGGCAAACAAGGCCTGTCTTAATTGATCGTCACTCATCATGTTAAATTCGTGAATAAAGCGGTTCAGCACATACGGATCACCATCCAAGGCATGGCCGATATGGATTTTCGGGAAAATTTGCTCCTGTGCTTTTTCATGCTGGTTGAGTAACTCCTCGTACATTTTCTCTCCGGGACGAATCCCCGTAAATGTGATGGGAATCTGGTCTGTGGTGTAGCCTGAGAGGTGAATGAGGTTTTCTGCGAGGTCGACAATTTTGACTGGCTCCCCCATGTCTAAAACAAAAATCTGCCTTCCTTCTGCTAGTGCACCAGCTTGAATAACAAGCCTTGATGCTTCTGGTATCGTCATAAAATATCTTGTCATGGCTGGGTGCGTGACAGTCACTGGCCCGCCTTTTTCAATTTGTTTTTTAAAGATCGGAATGACACTGCCCCTGCTTCCGAGTACATTCCCAAACCGGACGGCGACAAATTTCGTTTCACTGCTTGCCCCCATTTGCATAATCACCATTTCAGCAAACCGCTTTGTCGCTCCCATCACATTGGCAGGGTTGACCGCTTTGTCAGATGAGATGAGGACAAATGTTTCAACTCCGTGCTCATGTGCAGCTTCTGCCACATTTTTTGTCCCGATAATATTGTTTTTCACCGCTTCTTTCGGGCTGATTTCCATGAGCGGGACATGTTTATGCGCAGCGGCATGATAAATCATATCCGGCTGAAAATGACCAACGATTTCACTCATTTTTTGTTTATCTTGAATATCCGCAATTTGTGGATATAGGCTAATGCTGTCTCCATACAATTCTTTCAGCTCTAGTAAAATAGAATGAATGCTAAATTCTCCATGTCCCACAAGCACAATCGCCCGAGGGGAAAACACACAAATTTGACGACAGATTTCTGACCCGATAGACCCGCCAGCTCCTGTCACCATAATCGTTTTTCCTTTTAGGTGAACGGATAGACGGCTTGTATCTAATTGAATCGGCTCTCTTCCAAGCAAATCCTCTGGCTGTACATCCCGCAATTGATTCAGCGCATGGGTTCCTTTTAAAATCTGTTCCATTTCCGGCATAATCTGTGTTTTGATTCCAGTCGCTACACATTCCTTATATAGTCCTTTTAATGTGTGACTGCTTTTGGATGGAATAGCGATAATGATTTTTTGAATATCCATCATCGCAACAGCCGTTTGAATATGTTCTTTTCCCCCAAGAACAGGCAGCCCCATAATTTCAAGCTTATACTTTGTTTTGTCATCATCAATGAAAGCGACCGGCTCAATATGTACATCACTCGACTGCTGGAGCTGACGAACGATAATGGTCCCGGCTGATCCAGCGCCAATGATTAGTGCCCGCTCCTTTTCAACTTGAAACCGCTTCGCACCATCATGAAACAGCCTGGATGCCATACGTGATGCACCGATGAATAACACATGGAAAAGCCAGACAATGAATAAAAAGCGAAATGGCCATGTCTGCACAAAAATGTACAGCATCGTCATGGAAAATAAAAATGAACACGCAAAGGTCTTCATTAAAGAAAATAGCTCTCTAACCCCTGTATAAGCCCATACTTGCTTGTACACGTGAAAAATATACGAAAACAAATGGTGCCCGATAAGCAGACTGAGCGAAGAAATGACGAGCATTTCAAATGTATAAACGGTTAACGCCGCCTCTTGGACAAATTGAAAGCCAAAAAAGACGGCAACTAAGATGAGATATGAATCTAGTGCCACGATGATTGATAATCTTTGGGCGTAAGTCAACGCTCCTCCCCCTTTTTAAAACATCACTATTCTTACGTAAAATGGGCATCAAACCCGTCCTCACATCCCACTACCGATGACGAGCATCTAAGGCATATGTCATGCCCACAGCAGGATCGAGTGCCTCCGTTGTTAAAGATTAGGAGACATCACCTATCAATCTCTTTAATACATATAGTGCCTTCCCTTTTTCACTTTCTTGCCATTTAGCATCGCCCCAAGCAGTTTCCCTGTCGTACCCTCTAATACTTCTTTTGATTTCTTCACAGCGGCAATTTTCGTTTTACCACTTAAAACCACAAGAATGCTCCCATCCGTCCGGTTTGCTAATATTTTGGCATCGGCTACAGGCAGAAGCGGTGTGGAATCAACAATCACCATGTCATACTGCTGTTCAATCTCGTAAAATAGCTGCTTCATCACAGAGGAGGAAAGCAGCTCAGCGGGATTCGGCGGAATGGTCCCACTTGGAAGTAGCTCTAAATGCTCAATCGGTGTAGGCAAAATGGCTTCTTCCAAACTGCAATTATTTAATAGCACATTGGTCAATCCGGTGTGCGGACTCAGATCAAAATATTCATGAATGGCAGGTTTACGTAAATCAGCATCCATGAGCAAAACCCGTTTTTTCTGCTGTGCAAAAACAGCTGCCAAGTTTGCAGCCGTAAATGATTTTCCTTCCTTCGGCAAGGAGGATGTGACCAATATCGACTTCAGCCTCGTTTGAATCGACGTGAATTCGATGTTCGTTCGGATCGTTCGGAATTGTTCCGCAATGACAGAGTGAGGATTTAATACAGAAATACAGGATAAATCTCTTTTTTCTCGTTTTTTCCTCTTAAAAATCAATGTTCTGTCCTCCCGTTATGACGGACTGCTTGTCTTTTTTTGCCCTCCTGTCTGCATGCATCTGATAGACACTGCCGAGCGACGGCAATCCGATCTCTTCTCTTATTTGATGTGTTCGTTTCACCGTATCATCGAGTAAATTCATTAAGAAAATGAGTGTCATTCCCCCTAATACAGAGGCGCCTAGTGCCAGAACGATGTGAACGAATTTACGTGAGTTCATCAGTATCGTGTTGGACAGCTTGGCTTCAGACAAAACATTAATGCGATCCATATTCATGGTTTTTTTGATTTCTTCTTGCAACACCTCTGTGGCTGTATTCGCAATGGCTACTGCCTTCGCTCGGTCCTCATCTTGTACAGAAATATTTATGACCTCTGACTCATTTTCTGTACTTGTGGCAATTTTGTGTTTTAATCCTTCTGCCGATTCTGTAAGATTGAGTGTTTCTTTTACTTTTTCAATGACGATTGGACTTTTTAATAGGACTTGAAAGGTACGTGTATATTGAAGGTTCATCTGAATATCGTTTAAATTCGCTTGTGCATCACTGCTTCGTTTATGAACAAGAATTTGAGTGGTTGCCTGATATACAGGAGTCGAGACATAGAACTGATAGTAGGCTGAAATGCCCGTTACGATCAGGACAATCAGGATCAGAAGGGCCATTTTCTCTTTTATGACAGAAAACAGCTGCTTAAAACCTATATTCTCATTCATAGATACCTCCCGATTTCATCATAAAAAGGTTATATATGGTTTCTTTTTGTTAATGATTGGATTATAAAAGATAATACCCGCAAAGAAAAATGTCATAATAGGTCTTATAGTTCTTTTTAAAGAACGAAATCGTTCGTTTTCTTTTGTTTACTTCCTGTTTCTTACGTTTTTGAATTTTATAAAGAACAATTTATTTCTTATAATGAACGAAAAGGTCGCAGAACGATTCGCCGGGGAGAAGGGAGATCATATATCGAATGATAGGAAAGGTGATACGCATTTACCGAAAGAGGAAAGGATACTCAATTCAGCAGTTGGCTGAAGATGCCCATGTCTCTAAATCGTATTTGAGTAAAATTGAGCGTGGTGTCCATCGTAATCCATCTGTCCAGTTTTTAAAAAAGGTATCCTCATCACTAGACATTGATTTACAAGAGCTGTTTGATGCAGAAACGATGATGTTTCATTACGCTGAGGGCGGTGAACAGGAGTGGCGGGATCATATCGTTCATGCCGTCCAATCCGGCATGCCTAAAGAAGAACTGTATCAGCTGCTCCAAACCTACAGAAAGGAGCAGGAAGGAAAGACGTTACATGTCCATCAGAGAAAGCTGACCGACTCAAATATGTCAGAATGGAAGCGTCTCATGAGTGAAGCAAAGGCCATTGGCTTAACCATCGAGGAAGTGAAAGCGTTTCTTACCAATATGGGAGAACACCGGGCGTAAGCCACTGAGATCAAACCAATTTGCGGGGAGAGGCGCTTGTCGCTTCGATGAAATAGAGCCTTTTTATATGAAAAGGCTCTTTTCAGTTTATGGACAAAGGGCTAAAATGAACTTATTTTAGCCCTTTGTCTTCTTTTCAGCGTGATAGAAAACCTTTGCAGTCTAGGAAGGACGAGCACCAGCGCGCAGGACTGACACCGAATGCGAGGGTTTGTCTACATGCTGAGAGCCTTTTTGCATGAAAAGGCTCTGTTTTCTATTATTCTTCTTTTTTGGTTCGAGCTTTTTTCGTAATATCATTGTTCTTCCAATAGGCCCATAGTGATGTGATGCCAAGAAAGGCTAACGTAATGAATTGCTGCACACCTTCTTCATCAATTGGAATTGGGCTTTTTCCTGCAGCAGTGAGAGCGCTGTTCACAAGTGCCAATAAAAGCAGCACAAGCCTCGCAATAGTGCCTGCACTAATTTTTTGAACCTTCAACTGTAACCCCTCCCCTTATCCTTTCATACGGGCGATACTGCTCGTTCCCTCTCATATGTATGCAAAAAGCGAATGAATAGAAGAACGAATCAAAAAAAGAGACATCATTCCTAGATGCGGAATGATGCCTTGATTTATGTGCTGTTTATTTAGAGAACATCTTTTTTGCTTCATCCATTGCCATTTTGTTGCCTAGAGCTGAATAATCTAACCATGGCTGATCGGCAATCGGATACACTTGGTTTTTCTTCACGGCTTTTAGGCCTTTCCAAATCGGCGTCTGCTCTAACTGTTTGAATGCCTGTTGCGCCTTATCATCACGGTTCACGACGACAAAAATAGCATCTGCATCAAAGTCAGGAAGCACTTCTTGAGAAATGACTTCAAATGGACGTTTGCTGTCCAGTTTTTTCACACCATCTACAGGTGTCAGTCCTAAATCATCGTATAAAATTGGCCCCATCGGACGTTTCATACTAAATACTCGAAGCTCTTTTGCTGTTACACGAATCGCCATCACTTTTCCATTTCCAATCTTTTTCTGGATGAGTGATTTGACTTCTTTTGCTTCTTGATTGTAGTCCTTAATATATTGATCGGCTTCTTTTTCTTTATTGACGAGCTTGCCGATTTTTTTCAAATGATCACGCCATGTGCCATCATTTAAATTAAACACTTCGGTTTTGGCGATTTTCTTGTATTTTGATAAGTCTTGTCCAGCCAGTTCTTCATCGACGTAAATGACATCTGGTTTTAAAGCAAGCAATGACTCCATATCAGGATCTGCTGCGATGCCCAGCTTTTTCGTTTGGCTAAGCTGCTTTTTCGCATGTGGAAGGAAATCTTTTAAGTCTCCCCCTACAACAGAGCCAGCAGGTTTTATCCCGAGTGCTAATAAGTCATTTGTTAAATGAATCGACAAGGACGCAATCTTAGGTGTTCCGTTTTCATCTTGATTTGTTGTCTTCTTTGTTTCCTGTTGACCACAAGCGGCCAGAATCAAGAAACAGAGCGTTAAACCAAACACAAGTACTTTTTTCATGATGAGTTCCTCTTTCTTATTTTGTTTTTGTTAGTAAATAGAGAAAATAAGGTGCTCCGATAAAAGCCACAACCACACCCGCTGGGATGGCATTTGGGGCAAATATGGAACGTCCGAGTGTATCAGCACTGACCAAAATCAACAATCCGAGCAAGGCGCTCACTGGTAAAAAATATTGGTGCAGTGAGCCGACAAGACGCCTTGCCAAATGAGGTGCAACAAGGCCAATAAAACCAATTCCGCCTGTCATCGATACACTTGCACTCGCTAGACCAACAGCTAAGGTGAGAAGAAAAAGTCGTTTGCGCTCTACACGTACTCCGACACTTGAGGCGACGGCATCACCTAATGTTAACGCATTGAGTGTGCTGGACTGCATGAGCGTAAGCGGGACAAGACATACGATCCAAGGTAGGAGCGCAAGCACATGAATCCAGTCTCTTCCCCATACATTTCCCACAAGCCACCTTGAAGCGAAGGTGTATGTATCTTCATCCAGTTTCAATGACAAATATAACGTCAATGCACTAAACCCCGCAGCTACGGCAATTCCAACAAGGATCAGCCGGATAGGCACAAGCCCTTCATGCCTGTCGTACGCAAGAAGAACGATGACTGCCGCCGCAAGCAGACCTCCACCAAACGTAAAGAGCGGAATGAGTAAAGATGGATTTCCTTCTAGTACGTGAAAATACGTCACAAAGATGATTAAGCCGAATGCGGCTCCTGCATTCAGACCAATAATCCCAGGGTCAGCCAGTGGATTGCGGGATAAACTCTGCAAAATGCCACCTGCGATACCTAGACCTATTCCAGCTAGTATCGTCACGACGATTCGAGGCAGACGATAATCAAACAGCACCGTCTCACTTTGGAAATCTCCAAAGCCAAATAACGTTTTGACGACAACGAGAGGACTGAGTTTCAGCGTGCCGGTATTTAAACTATACAGCACGACAGCCGCACTCAGACAAAGCAAAACGGCTGTCACGACAAGAGCACGTCGTTTCTCTTTCATGACAGGTTCCTCCCTTCTTTTCTGGCAATATATAAGAAGAAAGGAACACCAACAAGTGCCACCATGACGCCAATGGCAAGCTCTCTTGGCGGATTTACTGTCCGGCTGGCAAGATCAGCGAAGACGAGAAGCATTGCGCCTAAAATCGCTGACATCGGAATGACGAAACGATAATTGACCCCAACCAGCTTTCGTGCAATATGCGGAATGACAAGTCCGACAAACCCAATAGACCCAACCGCCGATACAGAAACGCCTGCCAGCAGAACCGCAGCTGCCATACCTAGTATTCGCACTTGCCGGGTTTTCACCCCTAAATTCGCAGCTACATCTTCACCAAGTGATAATAACGAGAGGGATCGTCCTAATAACATCGCCCAAACGATGACAATGAGAATGACTGGAGCAAGGATCATCAGCTGCGGCCATTTGACACCTGCCACACCCCCTGCATACCAAAAAGCCAGATCCTGACTGAGATCAAAGTAAATGGCGATACCTGAGCTTAGCGCATGCAGCAATGCGGCAACAACAGCTCCAGCTACAGTGAGCCGAAGTGGGGTCAGCACGCCGCCAGCCGCCCCAATGGCAAAAATCAACAGTGTACTGAGAACGGCACCAAAAAAAGAAAATAACATCAATGCCGAATAAGGCATTCCTGGAAAAAAAGCAAAACAGAGAGCGACTACAAACATCGCACCGCCGTTAATGCCTAATATCCCCGCATCTGCCAGCGGATTTCTTGTAATGCCTTGCATGAGCGCACCTGCCACAGCAAACGCCGCTCCAACAAGCGCCGCTCCTAGCACACGAGGAAGCCTTAATTCATGAATGATCTGCTGCTCTGTTACATGAGACTGATAGTCAAACACAGCTGTCCAGACCGTTTGCAAAGACAATGACTTTGCACCGTAGGAAACAGCCAAAAACATAGCCGCCAATAAACCAATGACAGCGAGAAAAAACAATAAAAAGAACAAAATAGGTGATGATCGTTTTTGTTGAGATGTTCGCTTATCCGGCAAAATCGGTGTCATCCTTTTCTTCATTAAAAGTCAGTTTGAAAATGAGAATCATAATCATCAAAATTATAGCCGTCAGCCTCTGAAAAATCAATGTACGGCTCATTTTTTTTATTATTGAAGGTATTGGTAGACGGCAAATAAGAGAATTCTTTCCTTCTGCTTTTTCTCGTTGTGAAAGACCTATCAATTTTTACAGTATTTTAATAGGAAAATAGTTGACATTCCGCATGAAAATCCCCTAAAATTACAAAAGTAAGTCAATTGTTATAAAAATATTACAAACAGATGTCAAAGGAATAAAGAATGACCCGTCATGAGAGGAGAATTGAAAGTTGTGTCAGTAAAGGGAAAATGGAGTATCATCCTATTTGCGCTTGCCATCGTCATTGGAGCAGTTGCATTCTTTCAAAATCAGCAAGCAAGCGGTACAGAGAAGAAAAATGTGAAGCAGGATACGAATTATAAAAATGTTGAAATTGTCACTCTTGTAAATGACGGGAAGTTTATGAGATATGCGGTGAACTATCCACTTTTTCATCAAAAAAAGCTAGATGACAAGATTCAAAGCTATGCGAATTCAGCATTAGAGCATTTCAAAAAGACATTTAGTGAAGCAAAGGACATTGATGAAAACAAACGGTTTGAACTGAATATTGACTATGACATGGTGCACTATGCAAAACAATCTGCGGCCATTTATTTTACGACCTACACATATACAGGTCAGCAAAATGGGACCACTCATCACGTCACAATCAATTTCGATTTTCAGAAAAAAGACTTTCTTGACACAAAAGATTTATTTCAACCCAAAAAGGACTATTTGAAAAAATTATCCTATATTACATACACGGAGCTTAAAAAAGATAAAACCTTGTCTAAGGATCTATCACTCCTTCAAAAAGGAACAGCCCCTACTGATCAAAACTTCAGTCAATTCGCCTTAAAAGAGAAATATATAGAGTTCTATTTCCCAGCTTCTCAAGTAGCCGCAAAGGACTTAGGTCCGCAAACGCTGGCGATCAAAAAGACGTTGCTAAAAGATATCTTGAAGCCTGAATATATGAACAAGACCAAAAATCAGAATGAAATCAAAGAACCGAATCCAAAAAGAAAAGCCGTCAAGCTGCCGCAAAAGCCAAAGCTTGATCCGAATAAAAAAGCCATCGCACTCACATTTGATGATGGTCCAAACCCAGCCACAACTTCAACCATTTTAGCAGCGCTGAAGGAAAATAAAGGACACGCCACCTTTTTCGTATTAGGAAGCAGGGTTCAGTATTATCCTGGAATGCTTGCCGACATTTTAAAGAGCGGAAATGAGATCGGAAACCATTCATATAACCATCCTTTATTAACGAGACTCCCTCTAAAAGAAGCGGTCAAACAAGTAAAAGACACGCAGAAGCTGATTGAAAAGGCCAGCGGTTATACTCCTACGCACTTTAGACCGCCATATGGAGGAACAAATCCCGACATCAATCAAGCGGTGGGCATGAACGTTTCATTGTGGGATGTCGATCCTGAAGACTGGAAAATTCGCAACAGCCAGCAGATCACAAACCATGTCCTCTCACATGCAGCAGATGGCAAAACCGTACTCATGCACGATATTTATGACAGCTCTGCTCGAGCAGCAGTGAAGATCATACATGAACTCACCAAACAAGGCTACCAGCTTGTCACAGTCAGCGAACTTGAACAATTGAAAAAAGAACGAAACGAACAGACCCCTGCGCAGTAAACACAGGGGCTTTTTTTATGACTCTAACAACTTCTTTCTTTTTAACAATGCTTGAAACGTCTCTTCAAGCTCACGAGAAGGCTCGATGCTTAAACGACTGAGCACTTCAGACAGCTGCATATCAATCAGCAGGAGCTCTTCTTCTTTCTTTGTAGCAGCTGGCTTTTCTTCCTTTTGTTTATATTCTTCATAGGTGCCATCAAAGCGTTCAATGGTACCCTCGTGCACATGAAGAATACGAGTAGCCACCTGCTCAATGAGCCTCCTGTCGTGGGAGACAAACACAATCGTACCCGGGTAATCTTTTAAAAGTCCTTCAAGCGCTTCTACTGCCGCAAGGTCTAAAAAGTTCGTCGGTTCATCAAGCATCAGAACATTGGCATCACTGACGAGCAACTTTGCAAGCATCGTCTTCACCCGTTCCCCGCCGCTTAATACGTTCGTCAGCTTATACACATCGTCTCCCCGAAAGCCAAGTCTCGCTAAAACGGTGCGAACGATCGCCTCATCTTGAATCGCCTGTTCCAGTGCATTTTGTAAAATCGATTCATCTAGATTCAGTCCTGAAAGATCTTGGCTGAAATAACCAATCTTCACGGCTTCTGAACGAAAAATCCCGGGATGTCCGTTTACAAGCATTCGGAGAAATGTCGTTTTACCGCTCCCATTCTTCCCAATGATCGCGACTTTGTCTCCGCCTCTCACTTCTACATTCGCCTTTTTCCAAAGGACTTTATCTCCTGCCATGCCATCTACATGTTCGACACGAAAAATGGAGCGGCTTGCCACTTCCTTCATGGTGTGCTGCGTCATTTGAAGAGGCTGGACTTCCTTTACCTTCTCCACCTTTTCTAATTTCTCCATTCTTGTTTCGATGGATTTGGCTGTTTTTTGAAGCTTTTTTTGCTTGTTTGCATAATAAGGCTTCGCAATTTTAGGCCCCGAGGATTTCAGCTTTGGAGATGGCTTTGTCGCTTTGTCGGCCTTTTTCATTTTCTTTTGCATGGCATATTCTAACTGTTTTTTCTTTTGGGTATACGCCTCGTACGCCTCCACTTGCTGGCGATGTTCGAGTTCTTTTTGCCGGGCAAAATCGCTGTAGTTGCCTTTGTATGGCTTGAGTTTCCCATCCTCCAATTCCCAAATGTCTGTACATAACGCATCTAAAAAAGCACGGTCATGCGAGACGACAATCAGAGCACCTTGATGATGACGAAGCTTTTCTTCTAGCCACTCAATATGCTCCGTATCTAAATGAGTCGTCGGTTCATCGGCTAATAAAAGGGCAGAAGGCCGGCTTAAAGCTCTTTCAATATAAGCTTGTGTCATCTCTCCGCCACTTTGTCTGCCATCTCCTGTCTTTAGTTGAGGAAGCAGTGTACAAGTTGTAGTGTGTGCAAATGTGCCGCTGTCTGGTTTTTCCCTACCCGCCAGTACATGGAGCAATGTCGTTTTCCCACTGCCATTTGTCCCTACAAGGCCGATTCGGTCCCCTTGATGAATGGCAAGCTCCTCTATATCAAATAACAAACGATCCTTTCGAAATACTTTTAATTGGTGGGCTCTCAGTAACATCCAACCCTCTCCTTTCGTATCAGGAGACATGAAAAAGCCTCCCATTCTCAGAATAGGAGGCAAAATGGTGTACAAAAATAAGCGTATCGATACAGAATGACATGCGGTTCATCAAATGAGCACACATATCCCCCGTATCCATCACTTCAATCTTTGATTCCCAAGCTGTACCATCCTATTCCGAAGCTAAAAAATGAAAACGCAGCAAACATAGCAACACATATCGTTTGCTCACTGCCTTCGTTCTTTCATTTTGCTTACAGGTCATAGGATTAGTACTTCATTGCATTGGGTCACCCTTCCGTCGTTTATTACGTATACGATAAAAGATTGGTTATTTTTTGTCAAGCTGAAAAGGCATGAGTGAGTCTATTAGCTTGAGCGTAAATGGATGAGTCGCTTCAAACAGCTGGTCACTTTTACATTCTTCCACAAGTTTTCCCTCATGTAAAAAAAGAAGTCGATCACATAAAAAAACGGCTGCCTCTAGATCATGGGTAATCATGAGAATGGTCATATCTAACTCTTGCTTTAATGTCTCAAGAAGTTCCAATATTTGAACTTGGACAGAAACGTCAAGTGAGCTAAGGACTTCATCTAAGATGAGAATGGCTGGATTCGTCGATATGGCTCTTGCTATGCATACACGCTGGAGCTGACCGCCGCTTAGCTGATGAGCATATTGATTTAGCAAAGACGATGGAAGTCTTACTTGCTTGAGCAGGGACAACACTTTTTGGTTCACATCCATGTTTCGCTTTATTATTTGCATGGGTTCTGCTATGATCTCTTTCACTGTAAAGGAAGGATGGACAGAAGATAGATAATCCTGAAAAACAACACTCATTCCCCCCCGGTTCATCTTACGCCATGTATGAGCTGGCCATCCACCTATCTTTATCTCTCCGCCGTCTAATGTTTCTAAACCAAGCAGCGTACGTACTATTGTACTTTTACCACTGCCGCTCTCACCGACTAACCCGACACATTCACCCTCTCCAATCTGAAATGAAACCTGAGCTATGCGTGCTATGGATTCCTCTTTATGAAAAAAGCGCCCTTTATCTTCTCCATGTTTAAGTAGTTGATTTGCTGTGATCAGCATGGGAATGCCCTCACTCTCTTCTGCTGCTTGAGTGCTTCAAGGGGGGCCGATAACCGAAGCCTCGTTTCTAGTAAATGCCTCGTTTGAGGATGCTCAGGTGATGTGAATATCTCTTTTGCATGACGATGCTCAAGCAGCTTCCCTTGGTGCATCACCAACATTTCATCAGCGATTGCCTGAACGACACCTAAATCATGCGAAATGATGATCAAGGCAGCTCCTGTTTCTTCTTTCAGCGTCTGTAATTGCGTGATGACTTCACGCCGGTTATATGCATCTAATGATGCTGTAGGCTCATCGGCAATGATCACGTCAGGAGAAAGCATGATCGTAATGGCAATCATGACACGTTGAAGCATCCCTCCCGACAGCTCATGAGGATATTTTTTCATTAACATATGCGGATTGTTTAAATGGACACGTTCTAGCCCAGTGATCGCATGTGCTGTTCCTTCTTTGCCACGTAAGCCCAAATGCCGCTGGAATGTTTCAAGTATTTGATGACCAATTGTTTCAATTGGATTGAACGCATTCATGACATCTTGTGAAATGAAGCCAATTCGCTTTCCTCTCCAACGCTGTGCAGCCTGACTTGTCAATTTTTCACCGTCAAACAAAATGGTCCCAATCATCTCTAGCGAAGGAGGGATGAGGCCAATTAATGCTTTTGCCACGGTTGATTTTCCGCTTCCACTTTCTCCAATAACGCCTAAACAACGTTGTCTATGTAATGCAAACGTGATATTTGCCACTAAATCCTTTTGTTGAATCGGATCATGTACGGACAGGTTTTTTATCTCGATGAAAGGCAAACCGTCTCCCCCTTTTTTTGTTGCTAAGATGCATGGCAGGGTTCATGACCTGCTGAAGACTATCTCCCAAAAAATTCAGTGCCATGACCACAAATAAGATCGCAAGTCCAGGCGGAAGCATATGAACCGGGTGCGTCACCATGACATTCTTCGCCTCGTTGAGCATCATGCCCCATTCCGGTGTAGGTGCACTCACACCTAATCCAAGAAAAGACAAAGCAGAAATATTTAAAATAACCCAGCCTGCGTCAAGTGTAGCAAAGACAGCTATCTCTCCTGAGATGCGAGGAAATAGATGTTTTCGAAGGATATAAAAAGGTGAACCCCCAGATACTTTCACAAACTGAACAGATGGTTCATTCGTATATTGCAGGACTGACGAACGAATCATCCTTGTATACCAAGCCCATTTTGCAAGGACATTGGCTAAAATAATATTGAAAAGCCCAGGTCCCATAATGCCCACAACGGCCAAAATCATCACCTCTGCTGGAAATGACAGCATGACATCACATATTCTCATTAGAGCTCCATCAACTTTCCCTCTAAAAAAGCCAGCCATGAGTCCAAGTATCGTGCCAATGAGCATCGTGATACACATTGTCAGCACGGCAGCAAGCATCGTTGTCCGAATACCATATAAGAGCCGCGACAATACGCATCTCCCCAGCTGATCGGTTCCAAGGGGATATGTTAGACTCACACCAGCATATTTTTGAAGAATGTTCGTGTCAGTTGGGTCATGCGGCGCTAGAAACGGTGCAAACAGCCCAGCTAATGTGACAAGTACCAAAAGCCAGATAGACAGAATAGCCATTCGATCTTTTCTTAATTGATTCCATACGATCAAATTTTTTAGACCTCCTTTCTTAACTGCGGGTTCATGATCATTTGTATGACATCAGCAACGAGGTTGCACACAACGAACAGGCATCCCATCACAAACAAATAGGCTTGAATAATAGGGAAATCGGCGTGAAAAATAGCTGTTACACACAAACGGCCAACCCCTGGCCAAGCAAAGAGATTTTCAATAATGACGGTTCCTGCAATGAGCTTTGGTATTGACATACCGAGTGCTGTTACCGCTAGTTGAAGGGCATGTCTCATCACCTTCAATTGAATGGTTCGTTCCTTTAAACCACGAGCTCTTGCATAAAAAACAAAGGGCTCGTGCTGAAACTTTAGAATTTGATTTCGAATGAGTCTCACATAGGTCGATAAGTAGCCAAGTGATAAAGTCATCGCTGGCAAAAGAATCGATTTAAATCCTTCCATTCCACTCGTGTTGACCCAGTTAAATTTGACTGAAAAAAGCCAGATAAACAAAATGCCCAACCAAAAACTAGGCATGGAAGCTGCAATAAACACAAATGCTCTCACGATTCGATCCAACCATGTATGTGCCGCATATGCACACACCATTCCGAACAACAAACTCAGCACAATAATAAACAAAAGGGACATCCCTGCAAGCTGTAAAGTCGCAGGAAGTGCCTCCAAGATCAGATCAAGAACTGGCTCCCGCGTGACATAGCTGCTGCCAAAATCACCTGTTAATCCATCTTTAAGCCATGTGGCATATCGTAAGAAAAATGGTTGATCTAAGCCTAGCTCTTGACGCATGGATTCAACCATTTCTTCAGTTGGGGTTACTTGGTTCACACGTAAAGCGACCTCAGCTGGATCACTTGAACGCATCGCAAGCAGCACAAACGCAAAGAAGGTAATGAATACAATGAGTGGTAAAAGAAACAATAATCTTTTTATGATATAGCGTGTCATGTCTCCGCCTCCGGTTATGACGAAAAATACATTCGGTCAAAAGGAATTTCATACTGAGATACATGAAAACCTACACCTTTGAGGCGCTTATTATAAACAGCCTTTGTCACAGAATACGAGATAGGAATATAGACATTTTCATCATGAATATAAGTCAAAATATCTTGGTACATTTGTTTTCGTTTTTGCTCATCCGGCTCCACCAATACTTTCGTAATGGTCTCATCCAGCCACTTTTTCTTTTTCAATCCTAATTGAGCTTGGTAATCAGCATGGGATGCAACACGGAATGAAGAGACGTATGTTTGAGGGTCATAAGGAAGTCCCCACGATAGAGAGTACATAAGATCAAACTTTCCTGTTTTTTGACGATCTAAAAATGCCTGTTTTTCTTCACCTCTAATATCCAGCTTGATTCCAACCTGCTTGAAATCCTGTTGTATCGATTCACTAATCGTTCTTTCACCTGCATTATCCGAATTGTAATAAATGGTCACGCTAAGCGGCTTGTCTTTTTGATAGCGATAGCCGTCTTCTTTTAACTTCCAGCCTGCCTCATCTAATAATGCCTCTGCTTTCTTTTTTTGATAGGTTTTCTGTTTAAGCGGAATGTCCGCGTAAGGGACAGACGGAGCAAGCAGTGTATGTGCCACCTGTTCAGTTCCATTTAAAATCCCTTCTGTAATCATCTCTTTTTGAATGGCATATTGAAATGCTTCTCTTACTTTTGGATCTTGTGTTATTGGTTGATTGGAGTTGATTACAATAGATCTTGAACCAACAGGAGGACTCACAGTCACACCATATTGACCAGCTTCTTTTAAAGCCTGAAATGAATCTCCATCAATCATGTCACCATCTGCTCCAAATAAGAGATCAACCTCCCCTTTTTGAAGAGCGAGTAAAATGGTTTGATGATCCGGCATGACCTTCCATTTCACCGTTGAAATCTTTGGTTTCTTTCCCCAATAATGATTATTCACTTCAAAAATGGCATATTGATTTTTCTTATGTTCCTTTAACACATAAGGACCTGTACCTGCATAACCTTTGACGCCTTTTGATGTGGTGCCATCAATAAAGCTTTTGGGAGAAATAAAACGGAATGGACGTGTTAAACCAAGTTCTTCTAATGTTGGATAATAGGGCTCCTTCAATGTGAGAACAAAAGTATGTTCATCTACAGCCTTTGTGGATTTAATTTCTGACACGAGATTAAGCCAAGCATTTTTTTCAAGATTTTTGACAACTGCATCCATATTCATTTTGACAGCCTTCGCATTAAATGGCTCACCATCTGAAAAAGTCACGTTTTCTCGAAGATGAAATGTGTAGGTTTTTCCATCTTTAGAAATATCCCAGCTTTGGGCCAGGGCTGGTTGAATGCCTTTTTCCGTATTCACAACAAGCGATTCAAACACCATATTTTGAGCGGCCATCTCCCCGCTATATAGATGGGGATTAATGTCTCTTATATCTTTTGTACTTGCATACACCAGTTCATCATCTTCTCTTCCACTTAAACTGGAAGAGGTCTTATTTTCAGAACATGAAGCCAATAGAAAGCAAGCCATGACTGAAAACAACATCAAGGTATATGTCACAAAGGACTGCTTTTTCTCATCCTTTTTCTTTATGTAAACTGGTTGATCATTCATATGTACTTCCCCCAAACATTCATTTTATCGTAATCATTACGATTATCAATCGAAATGATTACGAATTGAATATTAGCATACAGATCTGGGAAATACAATGTCTTTTTCACAGAAAAAACAGACTCATGATTGAGTCTGTTTCGCTTGCATAAACTGATCAATGACACGTAATGCTTTTTCTGTTCCACCTGCTGTTTGGAAACTTTCTTCAATCTTTTCAATCCCAGCACGGTATGTGTCACTTCCGAGTACACTCTCTACAGTATCTCTCAACTGCCTTGCTGTCAGCTGGTCTTTATCGAGTGCACGAGCAGCAGAGAGATCCGTCAGTCTTTTTGCCACCATCGGCTGATCTTTGTCAACCGGGATGACAACCATTGGAACATGATAATGAATACCTTCATTGACACTGTTCATCCCGCCGTGGGTTACAAACACATCTGTCAGTTCAAGGACTTCAAGCTGCGGCACATAAGGCTCGATGAGAAAATGAGATGGCGCTTCTTTTAGGAGAGACATGTCGATTTTTTCACCAGTTGCGAGAATCACTTTTCCATCAAAGTCGGCAAAGGCATCAATACACATATTAAAGAATGCTTCAGTATCTCCAAGAACCGTTCCCATTGAAATAAAGACGATCTTCTCCCGCTCAAGCGCTTCTAATGGGAAATCGTGCTGGTCAGCACGTTTTAGAAAACTCGGTCCAATGAAAACAAACGAATCATCCAATGCATCAACAGACGGCTGAAAATATTCACTTGTATACACCATATTCAGTTCGCCGCGGTTTTTCATGAATTGCATCAAATGCTTTGGCTGAACGCCAAAACGTTCATGTATTTCTTCTAACAGATGAGCCGCCTTCTCATCTTTTCTGTATAGAGGGGTATCAAAATGCGCCTCCTGCAGCACAAAAGAAGGATTCGAACCGATGCCTGGAATCTGTAAGTAATCCCGCACAAGCTCACCTGCTCCAAACATATCAAAATAGACCAAATCAAATGAATGCTGTTGAGAAAGAGTTTCCACCACTTCTAAAATGTCTAATGACGTTTGTAGCATGGCATGAAAAAATGGCTGCATGGACTCCAAATCGTCTTCTTCCACACTTAATGTCCGAATATAATCTGGATGTATATGTATGTGAGCGCCTAAGCGTTTGATCCGTTTTTGATAATGTTCAGTTGTGACCACATGCACTTCATCACCTCGATCAACAAATGCTCTTATCATTCCTAACATTGGGTTCACATGTCCTTCAGCTGGGAACGTAATCATTAAAACCTTCGCCACAAGAATCCTCTCCTTATTGTCAATTCCCTTCCATGTTAATCTTATACAGTGATCAGGCTCAACAAATACGCCTGAAAAGGGGATAAATGAGTCTTATGGCTAGTATTTTAAGAGGATAGCAGAAAAAAAGACAAAGCCTCCTTTTTAAGTGCTTTGTCTTTTTTCTATTAATTTTTGAGCAGCATTTGTTTAAACGCAGCAGACTGTTTTTCAATTGAGATTGGATCAGCATAGATAAATTCTTTGATTGAATAGGATAAAACATGTCCTTGTTTCACTGCTTTATTCTTCTTCCATACACCGCTGCCTGTGATATCTAGATTAGGTGCTTTTCCATCCTTTGTTGGTACAAGTAAATAGTCACCTGTATACTCATTCATCTCTTCTAATGAAATACCGAGATACCCTTCTTTTGGTAGAGCTTTCTCTGCTTTTTCAGGCAAACTGAATCCATACCCTTGATAGATAACCTCTCCTCCACGACCAAAGTCTGTACCAAATAAGTACACCTGCTTAGGCTGCACATCCATAATGGAGAACGTCTTGTCTTCACCAATTTTTGCTTTGACCTCTTTGCCGTCTTTTTTCAGCTGCTCGTCCATTTCTTGTATTTGTTTTTTGGCTAACGATTCTTTTCCAAGAATCTTTCCGATTTCAATATGCATCTCTTTAAAGCTATGCTCACTTGTTGTGAAAGTGATTGTTTTTGCGATCTTTTTATATTTTTCAACTTGATCATTTTGTGAATACGCAATAATGAGATCAGGTTTCAGTTTGGCGATTGCCTCCACATTTTCTATCGGCACCCTCTTCACACCTGTTTCATCTAAAAAGGATGATTTAGGATAAACATCTGTCATGCCAACAGGTGTCACACCTAACTTTTTAAAATTTCCAAGCTGTGCTGTTAACACAACAATTCGTTTCGGTTTGTCAGGAATGGTGATCTTTTCACCCGTTTCAGTTGTATATGTACGAGTATTTGATTCTTGTTCTTTATTGTCTTTCTGCCCGCAAGCCACCAACAATACTGCCAGCAGACTCATAAGCCAAATCATTTTTTTCACTTACGAAACCACCTTTAATTGAGAATGATTATTAATTATAACATAAGCAGTGTGGTTTAGATGTAAAGTTTTAGCAGTGAACGCCACATACAAAAAACCCTCTTCTGATGGAGAGGGTTCGAGAAACCTTTTTCAATTGTGAACTAGGTTGAATGCACACGCTGAGAATCTATAAAGCCCCGACACGATAGATGTTATTACAGGATATTATGAAAGCAAAACACCCTTTAGTCGAAAAACATCATTCAAACATTAAAATTTTGGGGTCTTGATTGTAACAGTGAACAAGCATAGCATGTAATTGTCCTCTATGATGATAAACATGTGCTAATATCTCTAACAACCATTCATACCTTGTATATGTCACACCCCAATAAGAAGTGGTACGAGACAGTAGTTCTGTGTCCGATAATTTCATATAATTATTTTTTAATGAATGGAAATTAGTCATTAAACCATTTTCTATCGATTTTATAGTTTTATATGATACATTAGCATAAAATGTTTCCATCTCTTCTTGGGTCGCCTCATTTGCAATACGCCAGTCAGCTTCACAAATGATCGCAATGTGTTCCAGCAACTCTCCGATAGACTGCTTATGAGGTGTTGGTTTTTTTTGTAAATCAGCTTCTTCTAATTGACTTACTATTTTTATCAATGTTTTAACAGCTACTTCAATTTGATGTAAAACACTTTCACAATTCATTAGTGCCTCCTTATGAATGAATTCTGCCCTTTTCGTTGAACAAACTTTGAAAATATTGATGCACTGACTTTATACTCCAATAATAGATTAAGTTTACTTGATTACCTATCATCAAGAAGATTTGTCTTTTTAACAATATTAATCTGTGTTTTTCGATACAAAATGAACTCTCTAATAAATAGTGAAGTTCCTCTCAATTCACTCACACAATACCACTCATAAAAAAACAAAAAAACCCTTTATTTCAAAGGGTTTTCAAGTTCTTTCATAAATGATCCATCGGATACTCAAGACGCGCTCGGAGAACGTACACTTTATGTCTTTGATTACTGTTATAACTATATTTTAAGTTGATTTGGTGCAAAATTTGTGCAAAAAAAATTGCTGTTTCTACTTTAAATAAGACAAGATTTATTAAAGTTTTAGTAATGACCCTTAAAATTATTTGTTTTGATTTCTTTTTCCCAATCAGAAATTTCATTTTGAAGAGATTTAATATTGGCTTCAATTTCCTTGATGCTTTTTTCATAATTAATTCCAGACTGCAATCCTAATCTTTCCTGTTCAGCTTGTTCTCGCACAAGTCGTTTTTTAAAAATTTCAATTAAATCTTGATTGTGTGCAATTTTACCTTCAAGATATTTAACCCAATGTTCTTTTTCAACTGTGTTATTTTTACCATTATAAGTTCTCATAGATGGACTCCTCTCTTTAATTCAATTACTGGTTGTCGTTTTGAGAACTGCAGTATCTATATACAGCAACCCAAAACACGTATTTGTCTTTTACCCGTATATTAAAACAAGCTGACGAGCATGTAATACGAAGATACTTTAGATTCTAAAAGAATTAAATCCAGTAATTTCGCACGTTTTATTAAAATATTCTTTAAGCCATTTATATTTCATGAGAATTTGAGGTTTTTTATTATATTTATCAAGATTCTGAATAATGGAGTTTTTGGTTTTCTCTAAGAAATTTAAATATTCCTCTCTTCCATCTACATTTAGCTCTTGATTTAAGAAATCGACATAGAAATTGCCATCTTGGTCTTCTTTAAGTAGATCCAAATAGTCTTTATAATAATCGTGTTCTATTTCTGGTAAAGGATTACCATATCGATATACTGTTTCTAAATAGTTTGAACTCACTATGACCCTAGGATAAATCGCACAGTTACTTTCAAGATTGTATGCTTCATTCATAGCAGGACCAAACACAATATTCTCTTTATGATACAACTTTCCTGCTGTCATACCACCACGTATGCAAATTCCAAGATTCATTAAATTGATCTGTAAAAAAATAACTTCATTTAATAAAATCCAACCCTCACTATTATTTGAAACAGGCATAGAAATTACTATAGAGTCAGAAAAAACAGTTACTTCCTTACCCATATCTTTCAAAGATAAAGTTCCCTCATCGTTTTCCCGTTTTATCCTTGAAATATAGTTTAAAGCTTCGTGGATATTTTTCAATTGATCTTCATTTTCCTCTGATTCCTCAACAAAATTTTTAAATCCAAGAATATCGATAAAAACTATATATCTATGCTCATATTGTTTATTCTCTTCCAATTATTTCCCCTCTATCCATTCTAATTTCCTAAATTGTATAAAATAACCATAAAAAATACAAGCTTTTTGCTCATTCAATAATAAGAGTCGAAGAAGTCCTTACAAATCACTTTTCTGATACATATTGACTTATTGAAGTTTCCCCTATACCCGTCAACTTTGACAATTCAGCCTGTGACATATTTGTTTCATCCATAGCTTTTCTTAAAATTTCTGCAAAACCCAATCCATCTATCTCTACTCTGCTATTTGTTTTTTATCCATTCAATGTCCTCTTTTGTCCATCCATCTGGCAAACCATTTGGAAATGGATCATCTGCATACACTGGCTTCAAAAGAACCTCGTCATATTCCTTCGTTTCTGAATCCATATGGGCATACATATGAGCGCATAGCTCTAGTTGCTGTTGCACATCCACCATAACTCAAATCACCCCCATAGGCGGTGATTTGAGTTTCATGTCATACTTCCTAATGTAAGACCAAATAGGGCTATAAAACTTACGTCCCCCATTCATAAGATCATACGTGATTCTTTTGTCTTTTTTCTCGACCTGTTCATCATCAAAAAGGTGACCTGTGTGACGCTCAACGTTTATGTGTGGAAGCTCGTACGTAATGTCATACACTGATGTTTCGCCCTTCATTTCACTGCTGTGCTTCGTTTCTTCCATTTCAACTAAAGAACGGTTTCCGTTTTTCTTGTATGTCAAATAACTATCGACCATATTCGTCGGAACTTCAAAATCAAATGAAGGCGCAACCTTTCCGCCGATTTCATTTTCATAATGAAGATTTACTTCCCTTTCAAAGCCATAACCTGTTTCCTTTCTTGGAATTTGACTAATCGGTATACTTAACTTTTCATAAAACACCTTTCCCATCAAAGGCGTTTTTTCTGTCATACAAGGATGTTGTCATGACAGCTTCTTACTTTTCTCCACATCTCAAAAGATCCACAAATGGAAAATTTGTATAAAACGTAACATTACCGTTTACTCACTTTTAATTCCACGCACATAAAAAAAGCTAAAAACCCTTTATTTCAAAGGGTTTTTAGCTTTTTCACAAATGATAAATCGAATCCTATCGGATCCTATAGACGCGCTCGGAGGGATTCGAACCCCCGGCAGACGTGGTACCGGAAACCACCGCTCTATCCAACTGAGCTACGAGCGCACGATATATTTTTTGAACGTCAGCATATCAAATTATAAGGGAAATGCTGCAAGAAAGCAATGATTAATCGCTATCCCTGTCGATGCATTTTCTTCATTCCCATACATATACTCATATGATGGTTTGAAGTGGAAGAGTTTTGGGGAAAATGGATAGGGGTATTTGATTTTAGGTCAGCGTTTTGTTTGACCTTTATTGACCAAAAATGTATCATTGAATTACATACTTACCTAAAAGGTGAAGGAGGAACATTATGAATTTAATACCTACAGTCATTGAGCAAACAAATCGTGGGGAAAGAGCTTACGACATTTATTCTCGTCTTTTAAAAGACCGTATTATCATGCTTGGTTCTGCGATCGATGACAATGTTGCCAACTCCATCGTATCACAGCTTCTCTTCTTAGAAGCCGAGGATCCAGAAAAAGATATCTCTATCTACATTAACAGCCCTGGCGGTTCGATCACAGCTGGTATGGCCATTTACGATACGATGCAATTTATTAAACCAAAGGTATCAACTATTTGTATTGGTATGGCTGCATCTATGGGTGCGTTCCTGCTTGCTGCTGGTGAAAAAGGTAAGCGTTATGCCCTTCCAAATAGTGAAGTGATGATTCACCAACCACTAGGTGGTGCGCAAGGTCAAGCAACAGAAATTGAAATTGCGGCAAAACGAATCCTTTCTTTACGCGATAAACTGAACCAAGTACTTGCTGAACGTACTGGTCAGCCAATTGAAGTCATTGAGCGCGATACAGATCGTGACAACTTCAAAACAGCGGAAGAAGCACTTCAATACGGACTCATTGACAAAGTCTTGACCCGTAATTCAGAAGAACAAAAATAATCACAAAACAAACCGTCTGCTCTTTGAACAGGCGGTTTTTTGTTATGCATATGTTTTAAGACAGCTCCGTCCATTTCTGCTGAAGAGACGGTGTTTGATAGGAAGCCATCTGTGAAATCAATTCTTCCGGTTCTCCAGAGGCATGCAGCAATTGAAGGTGTGATTCATTCGAAAAACCTTCCTGTACACTGAACGTCACCATGTCGAGGAGCGGTTTGAAATACTGATTCACTTGATACAATCCGATTGGCTTTTGATGGATGCCAATTTGCGCCCAGCATAGCACCTCAAATAATTCTTCATATGTACCAAAACCACCTGGCATGGCAATAAACCCATCGGCCAGCTCGCTCATTTTCGCTTTTCGTTCATGCATTCCTTTGACTTCAATGAGTTCAGTGAGCTCTTGATGCACAACCTCTCCTCTAAAAAGCCCTTTTGGCATGACTCCGATCACTTGCCCGCCGTTTTTTAATACCTCATCCGCTATAGCGCCCATTAAGCCAATTCGTGAGCCACCGTATACAAGACGGATTCCTTGCTCTGCCATATAAGCCCCTAGCTCGACAGCTTTTTGTTTGTAGATGTCATTCACACCTGGATTCGAACCAGCAAACACACAAATCGTTTTCATCAAAACAGCTCCATCTCTCTCTATGATTTCTTCACCCACTCATTCTACTATAATTCATTGTAAAGAAACAGCCACTCCATCTATATATAGTGTAAAATTAGAAGATGAACACCATATAAGGAGCTGTATAAAGAGAATGCAAACAACTGAAATGGAAAAATGGATCAAAGATTTCTACAAAATGAGAAATTGGACAGAATACGGGCCGTTTATCAGGTTAGGTTTCCTGATGGAAGAAACAGGTGAACTCGCTCGTGCAGTCAGGGCGGTCGAAATTGGACGCGATCGACCTGATGAGAAAACACAGGAGGACGCCGCGTTAAGAAAGGACCTTATTGAAGAAATGGGGGATGTCTTAGGAAATCTACTTGTTCTAGCTGATCTCTATGATGTAACAGTAGAAGAGGTCTTCTCTTCCCATCAACAGAAACTCACACAACGGTTTTCTAGTGAAAAAGAGCAGGTAAAAAGCACGTGACCGACATGTCACGTGCTTTTTTTAGCCTTTTATAGCTGCTGTGGTGAAATATCATCCGTTCGTTCAAAGAAATGCTGCTTTCCAATGTGATGGAAAAGACCGGTACGATGCAAAAGCTCTTTTGGCTGTGATTGAAGCCCTACAATCATCAATTTTCCATTGTGATGCTTTAATCGATTGGAAATGTTCATCAGAACCGCTTCTGCTGAGGTGTCCATATAATTCACTTTGTTCATAAGCAAAATGAGTGTTTTCGGCTTTGTCTGAACATGATCCAAAATCGAATTTTCCAATGAATCGGTTGTACCGAAAAAGAGTGGCCCTTCAATCGAATACATACTAATCCCTTTCTGATCAGTCTCCCTTTCTAAGGCAGCCGCCGTTTCGATTTGAGGAACAGCAACATTTGTGTGGATATTCGTTGTCTGGCTCATTTTTTTGATAAAGGCGATAAACGCTAAAATGAGACCTGCAGTCACGCCAATAATCAAATCACCGATGACCGTCAGCAGGAAGGTCACGACAAGCACAAGGGAATCCGCATTTTTGACTTTGACAATATTGATAAACTCTTTTTTCTCACTCATATTCCACGCCACAAACATCAAAATCGGTGCCATGGCAGCAAGCGGAATCATCGATGCATATGGTGCAAATAACATTAAGATGAGCAAGACGACGACACCATGCACGACTCCTGAAATGGGGCTTGCTCCACCATTTTTAATGTTTGTTGCCGTACGAGCAATCGCTCCAGTCGCTGGAATCCCTCCGAAAAGCGGCGCCGCCATATTGGCAATTCCTTGCCCGACGAGTTCTTTATTGCTGTCATGCTTTGAGCCTTTCATATTATCAGCAACCATAGCTGACAAGATGGACTCCACGCCGCCCAAAAGCGCAATGACAATAGCCGGCGGCAGCAGATACATCATTTTTTCAATCGTCAATTCAGGAAAAGCGAAAGTTGGCAGTTGACGAGGGATTTCGCCATATGCAGAGCCGATGGTTTCAACTTGTCCTTGAAAAAAGAGAACAGCTATAAATGTTGAAACGAGTAGACCTAATAGAGCACCAGGTATTTTGGGAATGTATTTTTGCGCCGCCAAAATCACGATGAGCCCAACAATCGCTGTGAGAATGGCGAGACTGTTTGCGGTACCGAGATGGACCACGATCTCTCTCATATTGAGGAAAAAGCTTTCATGCTTTTCAACACCCTTTAATCCGAGGAAGTTGGCAATCTGTCCTGAAAAAATAATGACAGCAATGCCGGCAGTAAAGCCGATGATAACCGGACGAGGAATAAATTTCATGAGCTTTCCTAGTTTGAATATTCCGAATAAGACAAGCATACACCCTGCCATAAAACCAGCAATGAGTAAGTTTTCAATACCGTACTGGCTGACGATCCCGAATAAAATTGGAACAAATGCCCCGGTCGGTCCGCCAATCTGATACTTTGAACCACCAAACAATGAAATCAAAATGCCGGCAACGATGACTGTGTATAATCCGTATTCTGGTCCGACACCAGATGCAATGGCAAAAGCCATGCCTAAAGGAATTGCCACAACGCCCACGACAAGCCCAGCGATTAAATCGCGTCTAAACTTTGATGAATCATAACCTTCAAATCTTCCATAAAAACGCATGGTATGTGTTGGCCTCCTTCAAGTATGTGTAGATGATTTAGGTATATTGTGGGTCGATCTGTTTATCTTTTATAACGACATCCAGCTTTCCTGTTGCCGGATGAATCACTAGTCCATGAACAGCTACATCACTTGGCATGAGCGGGTGCTCTTTGACTAATTTCACACTTTGAGATACGCTCTCTTCCACTGAATCAAAGCCTGTCAGCCAGCCCTTTAAATCGACACCTGCGCTTTTCACAATGCTCAAACACTTTTCCTCAATTCCCCGTGCTTTTGCCTTTTCAAGTAAAGGGTCTGCCGCAAGGCCTGCCATTCCGCATTCATGATGTCCGACAATGCATACTTCCTCTGCTTTCAGCTCATAAATGGCTAGTAAAATACTCCGCATGACACTGCCAAATGGATGTGTGACGATGGCTCCTGCATTTTTAATGATCTTCGCATCACCGTTACGAAGCCCCATGGATTGGGGTAATAATTCCAACAGGCGTGTGTCCATACAAGTTAATATAACCAATTTCTTCTCAGGAAATTTTCCCGCCTTGAAAGGCTCATACTGTCTCTCTTTCACAAAATCTGCATTGTGCTGAAGAATCTGTTCTAATGTTGAATCCATCCTGTCATCTCCTATCTTTTTTAAGTGATTGTAACGCCTTACCTGGCCTCCTTTTCCCTTGTGTGTTCTCAAGCATAGAGAAGAAAAATGATAGAAAAAAAAGAAAAAAATGAGAAAACGATGAGAGAATATGTAAGCATTTTCTCTATTTTGCTCTTTGTTCCGCTTCAGCACAGGGGAGAGGCGGCTTTTGCTTACAAACGATAGCTCTCATTTCACCAAAAGACGATGAAAAGGTTTAGTAGAAAATGACCATCCCGTTTAATACACTGCAAATATAATAAATTTTCTATCAAAAAGTCTCGATCTATTTTCCAGTTTGTCAGATTATCTCTCGAAACATCTAGCATTTTTCTATGACTCATCTACTAATCACTCGCTTTTCTACATCGTAAAAAGATATCAGATGGCCATGTCATTTACTCTTTCACTATAAAAATCTCTTCTTTTCCGTTATTTCAGTATATTAAATATTGAGCAGCTCATATTCAAACGTGTACTGCCAAAATGGTTGCTTTATAATAAAAAGAGAAAGATGACCATATGAAAGGAGCGAGTTGATGATGAAACCACATATTTTTGTCGCCAAACCCTTACCTGCCGCTTTTGAAGACATGTTAAAAGAACATTGTACATATGAGGTATGGCAGTCAAAGGATCCGATCCCAAGAGATCTGTTATTTGAGAAGCTACAGAAGGCTGATGGCCTTTTAACATCTGGTACGAAAATTGATCAAGATTTATTAGATCATGCACCCCAACTCAAGGTGGTGAGCAATAATTCCGTCGGCTATGACAATTTTGATCTAGAAGCCATGAGACAAAGAGGCGTGATTGGTACGCACACGCCTTATACACTCGATCATACCGTTGCTGATCTTGCCTTTTCGCTCATTCTCTCTTCTGCGAGGAGAATTGCCGAGCTTGATCGTTTTATCCGCAAGGGAAAATGGACAAAATTTGTTCAAGAGGAAGATATATTCGGCATTGATGTCCATCATCAAACGCTTGGGATCATTGGGATGGGACGAATCGGTGAGCAAGTAGCCAAACGAGCCGCTCATGGTTTTGATATGAACGTCCTCTATCACAACCGGAGCCGAAACGAGAAAGCCGAATCGGCCTATGGCGCTGTATATTGTGCACTGGATGACTTGCTAAAGCAAGCTGATATCATTGTGTTAATCACACCGCTGACTGATGAGACGTACCATATGATAGGAGAGCGGGAATTGAAATTAATGAAGCCGACAGCTTTATTCGTGAACATCTCCCGCGGAAAAACCGTCGATGAGAAAAGCCTCATTCAAGCACTGCAGGAAGGGTGGATCAAAGGAGCTGGTCTGGATGTGTACGAGCAAGAACCGCTTCAGGAAGATCATCCTTTCAAGGAGATGGACAATGTCACGCTTGCCCCGCATATCGGTTCCGCTACTGAAACGACAAGAGACCTTATGCTGAAACGAGCCATTCATAATGTGATTCATGGAATTGACGGCAAAGCCCCTGTTGATATTGTGAAGGAGCTTGCCTCATCTTAATTGAAAAAAGGCGCAGGGAACTGCGTCTTTTTGTTTACGTCATCTAGAGACAGT
Source organism: Bacillus sp. Leaf49 (assembly GCF_001426125.1). NCBI lineage: Bacteria > Bacillati > Bacillota > Bacilli > Caryophanales > Bacillaceae > Bacillus > Bacillus sp. Leaf49. The sequence continues at coordinate 413,742 of NZ_LMRK01000001.1, forward strand.
AGGTCAAAAAGCCTCATTTTCACCAATCTCCTGATTCTTTACATTCTCTTCATATGCCGGTGCTATAATATGAGATAGACAAGCATCAAGAGGACGGCATCCCATTTCCTTTTGAGGAGGATCAAGATGAAAAAAATAAGTTCGATTTTTACTCTGTTCGCTCTGATTGCTGCCATTCTGTTTTCTGGATTTATCCCGCAGCAAGCCCATGCAGAAACACCACTTACACCAACAGCCACAAATGAAACTGCTTCCGTACAGCTTGCACCAGACCTTCGTACCCTTGCCGTCATTAATACCTTTGATGGTGTAGCAGATTACTTAATCCGCTATAAACGACTACCTGATAATTACATCACCAAATCACAAGCGAGCGCCCTCGGATGGGTTGCATCAAAAGGAAATTTAGCTGAAGTCGCGCCGGGCAAAAGCATCGGTGGAGACGTATTCTCTAATCGGGAAGGACGCCTTCCATCAGCTAGTGGCCGTACATGGCGTGAAGCCGACATCAACTACGTCTCCGGTTTCCGTAATGCTGACCGCCTAGTATACTCAAGTGACTGGCTCATTTATAAAACAACCGATCACTATGCGACATTTACGAGGATTCGTTAATCATTGTAAAAAGACAGCCCTAAGTCAAAAGGGCTGTCTTTTTTCATATTGTTTACGGAAGCAGTTTTTGTACGTACTCCTCAAACGGTTGTGAGAGTGGTTTCTTCGATACTTCGTCCTGTTCATGTATCGTGACATGATCCTCTGTCACGATCACACGACCTGTTGGTGTTAGTTTGGATGCAAGCAGCCTTTTGTTAAAAGGAGAGGCTTCATTTTCATAAATCTCATGCCGCAATTGCACAAGTGTATCTTCACCGACTTCTTTTAATGTGAAAGCATAACCTGTTTCAGCACCTGCTCCCCTATCCAATTGGAGTAGATGGGTTCCTTTTTCTGTTTCCTCTGCGTTCACGCGAAAACGAAGGGACGGTGCTTCCACCCATTCACCTGTAAAAGGGACGGGCTGAAGGGGTAAATTCACACCAAATCCTGCATCAATGAGGTAGCGCTCATGGTGATGTTGAAGGACGATGGCTACATGCGTCCCATCCAGTGCCCACTTCTCTGCTTCTTTGTTATATACGGTCCCTTGAACGAGCTGTACGGCGAGACCTGCCTCTTTTAAGACATAATATAAGAGCGGATTGAGGTCATAGCAAAGCCCACCTCTGCTGCCTTCCAGAAGATGATGCTTCAAACCTTCTTGATCCAAAGCATAGGCGTGTTTACCCACCACAGATCTATTTTCAAAAGGAAAGGTATAAGCCATCTTCCTTAGTAAATCCGGTAATTGATCAAACGTAATGGACGCGGCTTCGTATCCAATTTTCTGTAAAAAGGCTGATTGAATCACAACTTTCCCTCCTAAAAAAACTGAGCCCTTGAAAGAGACTCAGTTTTCTTGATTGATAAAATCCGTTAACGCATCGATGGCTTCTTGTTCATCTGCTCCATCAGCTATTAGTTTGACGGTGACCCCAGAGCTGATCGCAAGACTCATCAGTCCCATAATACTCTTCGCATTAACCTTTTTCCCATCTTTCTCTAGAAAAATATCAGCACCAAAACGATTGGCTTCTTGAACGAACAAAGCAGCCGGACGTGCCTGCAAACCCGTTTTCAGCTGAATTGTGACCGTTTTTTCCACCATATGATCTGCCTCCCTTTTTTATTTCCCTATTTGAGTGTAACAGCTTGTCCGTTTCTTAATTGTTCTGCAATTTGATCTAGCTTTCTTAAACGGTGATTAATGCCTGATTTGCTGATCTTGCCGCTTTCCACCATTTCGCCAAGTTCCTTTAATGTGACTTCTTGGTAGTCAATACGCAGTTGCGCAATTTCACGCAGCTTATCTGGCAGGGCGTCTAGTCCAATCTTTTCGTCAATGAATTGAATATTTTCAACCTGGCGCAGTGAGGCACCGATCGTTTTATTCAAGTTTGCTGTTTCACAATTGACGAGCCGGTTCACTGAATTCCTCATATCTCGGACGATGCGCACGTCTTCAAAACGAAGCAATGAGTTATGAGCACCCACAACACTTAAGAATTCCGTAATTTTCTCCGCTTCCTTCATGTATGTGATAAAGCCTTTTTTGCGTTCAAGTGTTTTACTGTTAAGATGGAATTGATTCATGAGCTCACATAGGGCATCATTATGTTCTTTGTATAGTGAAAAAATCTCAAGGTGATACGAAGAGGTTTCTGGATTATTCACAGAACCTCCTGCTAAAAAAGCACCTCTCATATAGGAACGCTTGCAGCATCTTTTCTTCACAAGTTCTTCTGAAATGTTGCGTTCAAATACAAATTGTTCACCTAATATCTTTAGGTCCTCTAAAATGGTTTTCGCTCGTTCTACCAGTCTGACAATATACACATTATTCTTTTTTAATCTCATTTTTTTACGAACGAGCAGCTCGACAGTCACATCGTATTTCTTTTTCAAAAGGGTATAAATACGTCTTGCAATGGCTGCGTTCTCTGTCTGTATATCTAAAATCAATTTTCGATTAGAAAAAGATAATGAACCGTTCATACGGATGAGGGCAGAAAGCTCTGCTTTTGTGCAGCAGTCCTTCACTTCCAGATTAGTCAGCTCTTTTTTTGTTTCGGATGCAAATGACATCCTTGCCACCCCCATTCCTATTTTTTCTGATGCAGCAAATCGACAAGCAGCGCAGCTACTTTCAACGTATCATGACGAATCACATGCTGGTCATATGTAATGATTTCCCCAGGGATGACTTCTAGTCCCATGGCTTTGAGTACATCTGTGTCGAATTGTACAGGCTGCGCCTGTTCTTCTGCATATTTTGCTTTGATTTCTTCTGGAATTTCTTTATTGTTCACAAATATCGTATCGATAAATGGTCGGTCCATATGATCGTTTAGTGCCTGCACATGATCAGCTGCACTGTAGGAAAGCGTTTCCCCCGGCTGCGTCATGACATTGCAAATATAGACTTTTTTCGCCTTAGAACGAATCACTTCTTCGCCAATATGCGGTACAAGCAAGTTTGGCAAGATACTTGTATACAAGCTGCCAGGTCCAAGGACGATCAAGTCGGCTTCACGAATGACTTGAATCGATTCTGGGAGCGGCTCAATCGTATCGGGTGTGAGGAACACTCGTTTAATTCGCTCACCATAGGTTGGGATTTTTGATTCTCCCGTTACCACTTGCCCGTTTTCTAATTCCGCATGAAGAACAACACTTGAATTCGCTGCTGGCAATACTTTTCCTCTCACATTTAAGACCTTGCTCATTTCTGTGACGGCATGAAAAAAATCACCGGTTATATTCGTCATAGCCGCAAGAATGAGATTGCCGAGAGAGTGGCCTGTTAAGTCATTCCCTTTATTAAAACGGTGCTGAAATAAATCTTCTACAAGCGGTTCGACATCAGAGAGTGCCGCAAGTACATTTCGAATATCGCCTGGAGGCGGAATATTCAAATCATGTCGCAGTCTACCTGAGCTGCCTCCATCATCAGCTACCGTCACAATGGCGGTAATGTCCACTGGCTTTGTCTTTAATCCTCTAAGTAAAACAGATAAGCCAGTGCCTCCGCCAAGAATGACAACCTTTGGTAGTGTCGTCATCTATTTTCTGCTTCTCTTTTCAATGTCCCGGTGAGTGACATGAGTATAGTAGTCATTTTTAAAATACTCCGATAAGTAGTTCGCTAGCGTCACTGATCGGTGCTGTCCGCCTGTACAGCCAATGGCAATAACAAGTTGGCTTTTTCCTTCTCGTTTATAGGACGGAAGCATAAAGCTGAGAAGGTCGATTAATTTCTCTGTGAACTTTTGCGTTTCACTCCACTTCATGACATAGGAGCGTACTTCTTCATCGTTTCCAGTCTGTGGACGCATGCTCTCAATATAGTAAGGATTCGGCAGAAATCTCACATCAAATACAAGATCAGCATCAATCGGCAGACCGTATTTAAAACCGAAGGACATCACATTCACTGTAAACACCTGCCCTTGGCTCGTGGCAAAGTGTGCAACAATTTTTTCTCGAAGCTGTTTGGGTTTTAAATCCGATGTATCAAAAATCATTTGAGCCCGGCCTTTTAACTCTTCTAACAGATCGCGTTCCATCTCAATTCCTTCGAGCGGCAAACCTGTTGTCGCAAGGGGATGAGAACGTCTCGTTTCTTTATATCTTGAGACAAGCACCTTATCGTTTGCATCTAAAAATAGAATCCTTGGTGTGATCCAGCCGATATCACTCATCTCATCTAAGGCAGCAATTAAGCTATCAAAGAATTCGCGTCCGCGCAAATCCATCACAAGGGCCACCTTGCTCATCTTTGAATTGGATTCCTTCATGAGCTCTAGAAACTTCGGTAAAAGTGATGGCGGTAAGTTATCCACACAAAAGTAACCTAAGTCTTCAAAGCTTTGGATGGCAACGGTTTTCCCCGCACCTGACATTCCTGTAATAATCACAAGCTGAATATCATCTTGTTTGTGCGTATTCATGCCTGCTCCCTCTCCTTCTTTATGAAAACGGTTCATTTATTAGTCTCCTTGAGGATCTAATCGATAAGCAATCAGCTCAAAATCTGGTGTATACGTAAAAGTGCCGTGGAGAAGTCCTTTCCCTTTCAACATGAAGTCAAGAATATGGGAATCTCCTGGAGCCATCGGCAAGCTGGGCACATCTTTTACATCATGCCATTTTAAAATGCCTTCCTCCGACTCTGATACGTTTTTTCCTGTAAAGGAATCTGCCATAAAGGTGAACATCATCCACTCTTGAACGATTTGATCGCCTTCTTTTATGATAAAGGTAAACACGCCTTTTAGCTGCGGATTTAAAATATAAATGCCTGTTTCTTCTCTAAATTCTCGAACGACTGAATCCTTGACCGATTCTCCGCTCTCCATTTTGCCGCCAGGTGCTACCCACCAGCCTCGTCTTGGCTTTTGCAGCAAGAGAACTTGATCTTCGTGATGCAGCACACAATTGGTTACTCGTTGCATCAGCTGTCACCTACTCTTTTATGTCTTTTTCTTATTATACAGGTTCATCATGACTCCCACAATGAACATGCCCGTTCTTCACTGAAAACAGACAGGTTTTCGTATGAATATGGTGACGGGCACTTTCTCTATTCTTTATTTTACAACATCTAACGGTTCTCCATGCGTCATTTGTGAACATCTCGTGAATTTCTGATTTTAAGCAAAAAAAAGGACACGGATTCACATCCGTGCCAAACATGTATTCCTTATAAAAGGGGGTCAATTACTAGTTTTATCATAACGGATAATTGTTTCACCCGTGTTACATTCCAGTTAAAAGCCCGTGACGCAATATTAAGGATTTACGACAGCTGTTTATTTCATTGCTTTTAGCTTTTCAGCAAGCTCTTCTACATAATGCTGTGCACTCTGTGCTGCAATACTTCCATCACCTGTTGCTGTGACGATTTGACGAAGTGTTTTCTCACGAATGTCTCCAGCTGCGAAGATTCCTTCAACTTTTGTTTCCATTCTTTCATTAGTCTCAATGTAGCCCTCTGCATTTGTAATCCCTAGATTTTCAAATGGTTTAGACAGCGGCAGCATACCGATGTAGATAAAGACGCCATCTGTTTTGAAGTCTTCTTCCTCACCTGTCACGGTATCAATTAATGTCACACTGCCGACTTTCCCGTTCTCTTCATTGATTTCTTTAACGGTTTTGTTCCACATAAAGTCGATTTTTTCATTATCAAATGCACGTGCTTGTAAGATGCTTTGGGCACGTAGTTTGTCGCGTCTATGGACAATTGTGACTTTAGATGCAAAGCGAGTGAGGTAAACACCCTCTTCTACTGCTGAGTCTCCTCCGCCAATCACGACAAGCTCTTTGTTTTTAAAGAAGGCACCGTCACATACAGCGCAGTATGATACGCCGCGGCCGCCAAGTTCTTTTTCGCCTGGTGCACCGATTTTTTTGTATTCAGCACCTGCCGCAATAATGACGGAACGTCCTTTGTATTCTTTGGAACCAGCTTTGACGATTTTGTACTCTTCACCATCTACAATTTCTTTAATATCGCCATACGCATACTCGGCACCGAATTTCTTTGCATGCTCAAACATTTTATTTGAAAGTTCCGGCCCTAAGATGCTTTCAAAGCCCGGATAGTTCTCGACATCTTCCGTATTCGCCATTTGGCCGCCTGGAATTCCTCTTTCAATCATCAGTGTTGAAAGATTTCCCCGTGATGTATAAACAGCGGCTGTCATTCCGGCAGGACCCGCTCCAATGATGATCGTATCGTAGATTTTTTCTTCTGACACAACTGTCACTCCCTCTTCAATTGCTGCTAGCATTTCTTATTAGAATGCCCTTGGGTGATGCTTCCATTCATGACAGAGAGCATCATTTCCACTCTTAGCTTTTATTCCTTACCCATATCCTATTAAATCTGCGGGTAATAAGCGAATCATTTGCTCATATCTTCAAAAAAAGAAAAAGCTTCCTTAAACTGCTGTTTAAGGAAGCCTGTTTACGGTTATATAGTAAGTAATGATTTATTCAACGACTCTTCTTACAACGCCATTGAATGCTTTTTTCCAGTAAGCGTTGCTCATAGAGTCAACTGAAACACCGCGAGAGCTGTTATCGTTCAAGAATGTACCGTTTCCTAAGTAAATACCAACGTGTCCATTTACTTTATACGTATCAAAGAACACAAGGTCTCCGCGCTTCATGTCAGATGCACTTACAGCTCTTCCTTTACCTACAAGCGTATCTGTTGTTGTACCGCCAACTGGTCCAAGGTTGATGCCAGCTGATGCAAATGCCCAGCGAACGAATGAAGAACAGTCAAAACGACGTGCGTCAATATCGGCTTGTGATCTGCCGCCGCCCCATTTATATGGAGATTGTCCTACAATGGTAGAACCTGTGCTGATTGCACCTTCGATTCCGCCTACGTTATTGCTGACAGGTGATCCACCGCCAGAAGATGGCTTTTTGCTTGGTGAACTGCTGCTATTGTTATTTGAAGATCCACTGTTATTTGAAGAAGAACCGCTGTCGTTATTAGAGCTGTTGTCTTCAGCTTGAACACTAGCTTGACGCTGCTGTTGTCTTTGTGCTTTTTCTTCTTTTGCTTTTTGAGCAGCTTCTCTTGCTTCTTTTTCAGCTTGTTTTTGAGCAGCGATTGTTGCGTCTTTTTCAGATGCAATGCTGTTTGCCTCAGTGTTTAACTCGCTGATTTGAGAAGAGGCACTTCCTTTTTGCTTTTTCACTTGCTTGAATAGCTTGTCTTTCTCATCAAGCTGTTTATTTAAGTCTGTTTGAAGTGTTTCAAGCTTTGCAAGCGTCTTTTGAACATCTTCAAGCTTTGTGTTTAATTCGTTTTCAGACTTTTGTAATTCCGCTTTGTCTCTTTCTTGTTCTTTAATGATTTCGCTGTCTGCGTTGATTAATGTAGATACAGCACCTGCACGGCTGATGAAATCGCTAAAGCTTTTTGCTCCTAGTAATACATCTATGTATTTCGTAGAACCACCGCTTTCTTGAAGCGCACGTACACGCTTTTTCAAGAATTCGTTTCTTTCTTCGATACGTTTTTCTGTATCAGCAATTTCTTTTTTCAGTGCTTTGATTTCTTTTTTTGTTTTTTCGTTTTCTTTTTGTTTTTCTTCGATTTGATCACTTGTTTTTAAAGCTTTTTCGTCAATTTCTTTTAGCTTTAGCGCAAGTGCCTCTTGTTTTGCCTCAAGCTTTGAAAGCTCTTCTTTTTTCTTTTGAAGATTCTTGTTTACCTCTGACTGCTTGCTGTCTAGTTCTTGTTTCTTTTGTTCAAAGTTCTGTGCATTTGCTTCATGAGTAAATGGAATAAATAAACCGCTCGCTCCAATGACCGAAGCTAAACCGAAAGTAATAAACTTTTTCACGTATAGTTCCTCCTTTGACAATTTCCCAAGCGACATGAGAAAGCAGCAAATTCTCTGCGACCAATCTGTGCTTCCTGTGTCTTTCTTCCTGATGATTCAGTCAGATGTTGACCAGATTGTTTCTATCACTAGGTGTTGCATTATGTATAGTAAAATATTTAAATATATGTCTTTGTTTTAATCCACGATTTTCATTATACATGACACATCGACAAAATGAGCTAATATTTTTATTACATTTATGTTTCAAATAGATGTCGAGATTGTCATACTTCGCCAAATCCTAGCAAATCCCACCTCTTTATCCAAGAAAAAAGCATGACCTTTTCGGCCATGCTGCTGTTATCTGAATCTATTTACCTATTCAAACCATGAACGCACAAATAATATTCTCATATTTTGACAGCGTTTGAACGCTGATCTGAAAAGAAGCTGCGATCTCTTTTTTGCTGACAGCTGATTCTTCTTGTTCATTCATCCATAGATAATAAGAAGCTGCTGCCCATGCAATGGCATTTTTCTTCTCTACGCCTGAAGCGCGTGCTTGCTGAATAATATGGAATAACCAAAAATATGGCATGTGGCTATCAGGCTGCACCGCTTCTTCCAAAGCAGATGCCGCCTGTTTTGCGAAGACCGCATCTTCTGAAAACGATCGTTCTTCCATTTGATCTTCAAATAAAAGTAACTCAATAAACTGCTGTTCAAAGGCCGTTTTCGCAGCGCGGGAATCAAGAACAGATTGCAAGACGTCACGTTCACCTTTTTGTTTGCTGACATAGTAGGCAGTGAGTCGTTCCTCAATTGAAACCATTGGCTCAGACTCCTCTGGTTTATCTTGCCACGGCTTGATTTCATCTGCATCAATATCTTCTTCCACCATCTTATCCCAGACGGTTTGCGCCAGCGTTTTGTGGCCCGTATAATAGGCTGCACTTGCCAGCCAGTATAAAAACGTACTATCACCTTGGAAACCTGTTTTATACAAAGAATAAAGCCATTTAAATGCCCATTCAAATTCTCCAACAAGGGCAAATGTCGCGCCAAGCTTATAACGCTGTTCACTTAATATTGGATACACGTGCGTTAATTGCTTCGCTAACAGATTGACCTTTTCTTCTTCTTTTTCATAATGATAGAAAACAAGCTGATTACAAAGGGCATGCAGATTACCGGGATTTTCATGAAGGACCCGGTTCAACATTTCTTTTGCCTGATCGATTTGGCCAGAATAAAAATAGGCCAAAGCGAGATTATTATACGCTGACCAAAACTCTGGATACTCAACAATCATCTGTTCCAGCATCTCGATTGCTTCATCCAGCCTGCCGCTTTCTAGCAAATGGTTGGCTTGATCCTGCTTTACAATCAGATCATCCTGATCATAAGGAAAATCTTCATCAACATCGTCACTCATATCAAGCAGATCGAGGAGATCGTCATTTTCATCTGCAAATTCCCCGTCTTCTTCCAGCGCAGCATAAGCAGTGGCGCATCTATATGCCTCTTGAAACAAACCGAGATTCGCATAATTATTGGCTTTAAAGTAGTGACACTCTGACATATTCTCATCCAAGTGTTCAAGGATAAAATCAAGCAGTTCATTTGATTGTTGGTAATGACCCATTTCAGTATAAATAATGGCAAGCTGCGACAGCATTTCTACATTTTCAGGCTCAAGTACGATGGCCCGCTGTATCAGCTTACTTGCCCTAGACAGATTTCTTTCTCTATATGCTTTTAGACCTTTATGAAAAAAGTAATGCCCATCTTGGAATAGCTGGACGACTTGTGTGTGATTATTTTGAGAAGTGTATTTACTCACCGATACCCTCCATTTCGAACAGTGTACCGTGTGTAGTATAACATACTTCATGAGTCGTCACATAGAACAAAAGGAAAGGAAGGATTTGTTTTTCATTTAAAAGCAAAAAGCCGGGGATACCCCCAGCTTTTCATTCCCCTTGATGGCGCTTTTTCAATACCTTTAATACATCATCAAGAGGCAGCTGCTGTTCACGTAATAACACAAGAAGGTGATACAGGAGATCTGCTGTTTCCCATTTCAATTCTTCTTGATCACGGTTCTTCGCCGCAATGATCACTTCAGAAGCTTCTTCCCCTACCTTTTTCAGGATTTTGTCGACTCCTTTTTCAAATAGATAGGTCGTATAAGCTCCTTCTGGCATTTCCATCTGCCGTTTCGAAATGACCTGTTCCAGTTCATTTAAAATGGCAAAGCGGTCTTGTTCTCCCCTTGGCTGTTTCACGCCATCTTCTGAAAAACAGCTATAGCTGCCTGTATGGCAGGCTGGGCCGCTTGGTGTCACTAGAACAAGCAGGGCATCTTGATCACAGTCATAGCGAATAGATGTAACACGCTGGGTGTGTCCAGATGTAGCTCCTTTGTGCCAAAGCTCATTTCTCGATCTGCTAAAAAACCATGTTTCCCCTGTCTCTAATGTTTTTTCATAGGATTCTTGATTCATATACGCCAAAGTAAGAACTTCCTTGCTTTGAGCATCCTGTACAATGGCAGGAATGAGACCTGCATCATTAAAGATTAATTCGTTTGCCTGTTTCATCTTACCTTCACCCCGTGTTCTCTCAAATATGTCTTCACCTCTTGAATAGAGGTTTCTTTATAATGGAAAATAGAGGCTGCGAGTGCGGCATCAGCTTCACCTTTTGTAAAAGCCTCCAGCATATGCTGCGCATTGCCAGCACCTCCTGAAGCAATAACTGGCACTGTGACTGCTTCTGATACAAGCCTCGTCAAACGATGCTCAAATCCCGTTTTCTCACCATCGGCATCCATGCTAGTCAGCAAGATCTCGCCTGCTCCTCTTCGCACGGCTTCTTTCGCCCAGTCACTCACTTCTAAATCCGTTTGACGGCGTCCTCCGTGCGTATAGACCATGTATGCTTGTTTCTCTTCATCGTATTTCGCGTCAATCGCAACAACTATACACTGTGAACCAAAAAAGTCGGCTCCTTCTGTTATTAGCTCCGGTCTTAAAACAGCCGCTGTGTTCACAGACACCTTGTCTGCCCCCGCTCTTAATATACGCTTCATATCATCAAGATGGTTAATCCCGCCGCCCACCGTGAACGGGATAGCGAGAGTGGATGCCACTTGTTTGACCACATCCACCATTGTTTTTCGGCCTTCATGAGAGGCAGATATATCAAGAAAGACGAGTTCATCCGCACCTTCCTCGTCATAGATCTGCGCTAATTCGACCGGATCACCAGCATCCTTCAACCCTAGAAATTGGATCCCTTTGACCACACGCCCTTCCTTTACATCAAGACATGGAATGATTCGTTTTGTCATCATATGCTGTCAAGCCCTTCAAACGCTTCTGCTAAAGTAAATTGCTTTGTGTACAGCGCCTTGCCAATGATTGCACCAGACACACCTGTCTGCTTTTGTGCTGACAGCTTTTGCAGATCACCTACTGCACTGACACCACCTGAGGCAATGACTTGTTTGCCAGTTGCTTCTGCTAATCGAACCGTACTTTCCACATTTGGACCAGACAGCATGCCATCCATTTGAATATCAGTGAAAATAAAGACCTCTGCGCCTTCCTTTGCCAGTTCCTTACCGAGTTCCTCCGCCTTCACTTCCGACGTTTCAAGCCAGCCTTCAGTCGATACAAAACCGTTTCGTGCATCAATGCCAATGGCAATTTTCTCTCCATATTGCGCCAGCATTTTTTTCACAAAAACCGGGTTTGACACCGCTGAACTGCCAAGAATGACTCTCGATACGCCATTGTTTAAATAAAATGCAACATCTTCTTCTGTACGAATGCCGCCGCCAATTTGGACATTCACATCTAATGAGGAAGCAATCGCCAGCACATGCTCGTGATTCACGCGTTTCCCTGCTTTTGCGCCATCTAAATCAACAAGATGTATCCATTTCGCTCCTTCATTTGCAAACCGTCTCGCCATGTCTAACGGTGAATCTCCATAAATGGTTTCTTGGTCATAGTCTCCTTGCACAAGTCGTACACATTTGCCATTTCTCATATCAATTGCTGGATATAATGTAAAATCACTCATTTGCTCACCCTCTGTTCGTTTGCTAATTGAATAAAATGTTTCAGCAGTGCCATTCCTGTTGTACTGCTTTTTTCAGGGTGAAACTGCGTTCCAAACACATTCCCCTTCCCAACAACGGCAGGTACTTGAACGCCATAGGGCGCACTTGCCAATAGATCTTCTGGATTCATGCCGCTCACATAATAAGAGTGAACAAAGTATGCAAATCCTTCCGGCACACCGTCAAATAATGGTGACGGCTGATGAAATGTGAGCTCATTCCAGCCCATATGAGGCACCTTCAGCCTTTGTCCATCCTGATCACGATCCTTCAAAAGAACGACACGTCCTTTTAAAAGGCCTAATCCTTTTGTTTTTCCTGCTTCTTCACTTTCTTCAAACAACAGCTGCATGCCTAGGCAAATGCCAAATAACAGCTTTCCTTCCTGCACGACTTGGTGGATAAACGCCTCAAGTCCTGTCTGTCTTAACAGCTGCATCGCATCACGAAACGAACCGACGCCTGGCAAAATGTACGCATCTGCCTTTTTCAGCTCCTCTACTTCAGAAGACACGATATAAGACGCTCCTGCTCGTTCCAGTGCTTTTGATACGCTAAACAAATTTCCCATTCCATAGTCAATGACGCCAATCATTAGAGCATCCCCTTTGTCGACGGAATCCCTTTAACACGCGGATCAATGGTTGTTGCTTCATCTAAGGCGCGTGCCATCGCTTTAAAAATGGCTTCAATCATATGGTGGGTATTGGTTCCATAGTGAACGATCACATGAAGATTGATTCGTGCTTCAAGGGCAAATTTCCAAAGAAACTCATGAACCAGCTCCGTATCAAAGGTGCCGACCTTCTGACTCGGGAAATCAGCTCTCATTTCCAAATGAGGACGATTGCTTAAATCAACGACGACTTGGGCAAGTGTTTCATCCATTGGAACAAAACTAGAGCCGTAGCGCTTAATTCCTTTTTTATCCCCGAGCGCTTCTTTAAACATCTGTCCAAGCACGATGCCAATATCTTCTGTTGTGTGGTGATCATCGACATCTGTGTCTCCTTTTGCATCTACAGATAAGTTAAAGTGCCCATGCTTTGTGAATAAGTCGAGCATATGCGTCATAAAAGGGACATCTGTTTGAATATCTGCTTTTCCTTCACCATCAATCTCTAGCGCTAACGAAATGTTCGTTTCATTTGTCTGTCTCGCTGTTTCCGCCTGTCTCATTTTGATTCCTCCCGCTTTCTCGCTTCAATCGATCTTGCATGTGCTTCAAGCCCTTCTAATCTTGCAAAAGCTGCAATGCTTTCGCTATGTGTTTCAAAAGCTTCTTTGCTATATGAAATGATGCTTGTTTTCTTTTGGAAATCCGTGACGCCAAGCGGACTGGAGAATCTTGCAGTCCCGTTTGTTGGCAGCACATGGTTCGGTCCTGCGAAGTAATCCCCTACCGGCTCTGGGCTGTAACGCCCTAAGAAAATTGCTCCAGCATGCTTGATTTGACCAAGTAGTGATGCTGGATACGCCGTCAGCACTTCTAAATGCTCTGGGGCTAACTGGTTCACGATATCAACTGCACGATCCAAGGATTCTGTCACGTAAATATGGCCATGGTCTTGAATGGATTGTGCTGCGATTGATTTCCTTGGCAAAGTATCCAGCTGCGCTTGCACCTCTGCTTGCACTGCTTCAGCCAATCCTTTAGATGGTGTCACCAAAATACTAGATGCCAATGCATCATGCTCTGCCTGTGAAAGCAAATCAGCTGCCACCTCATGTGCAGTTGCCGTTTCATCTGCTAAGACAGCAATTTCACTTGGGCCCGCAATCATATCAATGTCTACTTGACCAAATACTTCCCGTTTGGCAAGTGCTACATAAATGTTTCCTGGACCGGTGATTTTATCAACAGGCTGGATACTGTCCGTTCCATATGCAAGAGCAGCTATCGCCTGAGCACCACCCATTTTGTACATTTCTGAAATGCCCAGCTCCTTCGCTGCTACTAGTACAGCGTCAGACAGACGACCGTCTTTTCCTGGCGGTGTCACAAGGACAATTCGCTCAACGCCGGCAACAAGTGCCGGGATGACATTCATTAAAACAGATGATGGATAGGCGGCCGTTCCGCCTGGGACATATACACCGACCGCATCGAGCGGTGTTACTTTCTGACCTAGCATTGAGCCGTCCTTTTGGTGATAAAACCAAGAGGAGGTCAGCTGACGCTCGTGGTATGTTCGAATATTCCGGATCGCCGTTTGGATGATTTGGATCATCTCCGGGTCCAAACGTTCGTAGGCTTTTGTCTTTTCATCCTCCGTCACAAGTGGCTGTTCAATAGAGACACCGTCAAATTGCTTCGTGAAAGACCGTACCGCTTCGTCACCATTTTTTCTCACTTCTTCGATTATTCGCTGAACAGCCAATCGCTGCTCTTCCGTTCCTGTATCTAGAGAACGCTTGAGTGAGAGAGTGTCTGTCTCACCTTCTTGTATGTAGGTGATGTTCATGATGTTTCCTCCCCTTCTCCTTCGATGATTCTTGCCAGACGCTGCGCCATTTCATCGATTACCGCATCCTTCATTCGATAGCTCACAGGATTGACAATAAAACGTGACGTAATGTCACAAATATGTTCCGTTTCGACAAGCCCATTTTCCTTAAGTGTTTGACCGGTGGAGACAATGTCAACAATTCGATCGGCAAGTCCGATGAGCGGTGCTAATTCAATGGAACCATTTAGCTTAATGATCTCCACCTGCTCACCTTGTTCTCTAAAATAAGAAGAAGCGACATTTGGGTACTTTGTAGCCACACGCGGCGCGACACCGCCCCAGCTGGCTCCCGGCAACCCCGCTACAGCTAAATGACACTTGCTAATGTTTAAATCGAGCACTTCGTACACATCCCGTGCTTCTTCAAGCATGACGTCTTTCCCTGCAATGCCCACATCTGCTACACCGTGCTCTACATATGTCGTCACATCCATTGGCTTCGCTAAAATAAAGCGAAGATTTTCTTCCGGTACATCAATGATTAATTTTCTTGAATCCTCGAATTCCTCCGGCAGCTGATATCCAGCCTGTCTTAATAGCCCTGCTGCTTCTTCAAATATCCGCCCCTTTGGCATTGCCATTGTCAACACTTTACCCATTTTGCTCTTCCTTTCTAGCGCCGATAAAATAAGTCACTTGCTCAAATGCCTTGGTCATGGCATCAATATTTTCAATACCCGCTAAGTCTTGGAGAACAATCCTTTTGCCCTTTGTCCGCTCTTTTTCTGCAAAATCAAATGCTTCAAGCCGCTGTTCTTTACTAAAAATCACAGCCTCTTGGGGCTCATTTATTTCTTTTGCGTCGAGTGCCTCAAGAAGACGGTCTAATCGAAGTCCAAAGCCTGTAGCGGGTGCGGGTGCATCAAAGTGAGCAAGCAATTGATCATATCTTCCTCCACTTCCGATCACAGACCCAACATGATCCGCAAATACTTCAAACAAAATCCCCGTATAGTAGCTCATATGACTAACCATGCTTAAATCCAAACGGATATATTCTGTACAGCCGTAATCTTCAAGTGTCTCCCACAGCGCCTTTAACTCCGCAAGTACTTCTTTGCCCTCTTGTGACACCACAATTTCTTCAGCCTGCTGGGTCACTTCTTGACCGCCGCGCAGCTCTAAAAGCTGAAGCAGCCTTGTTTTATCGATGGATGAGAGCGGCAATTGTTTAACATGCTGCCTATATCCCACATAATTCTTTTCATATAAAAATCGGCGCAATACGTTCGCCCGCTCTGTATTCCCTAATACATCTAAAAACAAGGTCTCAGCCAAAGCCACATGCCCGATCGCAATTTTGAAGGATTGAAGTCCAGCATTTTTTAATGCAAACACGACAAGCGCTATGACTTCAGCATCTGCACTAATCGACCCATCACCGATCAATTCAATACCGACCTGCTCAAATTCAGAAGGTCTTCCGCCTTCTCTTTCCTGTGCCCGAAACACGTTGGCTGCATAACCGACTCGAAGCGGATACGCCTGTTCGTGAAGCTTTGAAGCCGCCACTCTCGCAATTGGTCCCGTCATATCAGGTCTAAGCACAAGGGTTTGACCATTTTGATCAAGAAGCTTAAACAGCTGCGTATCTGTAATCGCCGATTGAACACCGACTGTATCGTAAAATTCAAGCGTTGGCGTTTCCATTAAACGATAACCCCAACCATTCATGACCTCTGTTAAAGAATGCCTAACTCTTTTCTTCGTCTCATACAATCCTGGTAATGAATCTCGCATACCATATGGTTTTTCAAACATGAACATGTTCTTCCGCACCTCCAACACATTAAAACAAAAAATTCCGAATCCTTTAGTTCGCTAATATGATAATATGCTAACAAAATAAAGTAATTAAATCAATCATTTTTATTTTCCCCTTTTTTTCCTTAATCATTTGTTCATATATTACATTAAAATGACACCTAATCCTTTTTGATCTCTTTGCTTTAGGAACATGCTATAATACTTAAAAATATTGAATAACACAGGAGATTACAGTGAAATTCATCCAGACATTAATCTTAACTTTGTTGTGCGCATGTCTTGTTTATTTCGGCTTTATTTACGTTTCACAATTCGACCAAGTCAAGAAAACAACGTCACCACAAGAAGCCAAAGAAAAAGAAAATGATACCGCACTAGCAGCAGAAGAAACACGTTCTACGAAAAAAACAGAAACAACACATTCTAGTTTAAAAGGAAATAAAAAAGCCATGGACGTCATCCTCTTTAATCAAATGGATGCACCAAAGCTTTATAACGGATGCGAAGTCACGAGCTTAGCCATGCTTCTTCATTACAGCGGCTATGAGCATATAACGAAAAACGCATTGGCAAACGAGATTAAGCGTGTCCCGCTCAATTATGAGAATGGCTTAAAAGGAGACCCTCATGACGGGTTTGTAGGCGATATGGAGAATGGACCAGGTCTTGGTGTGTACCACGAACCCATTTATCAGCTTGCGAAAAAATATGTAGGTAATCAAGCCGTTGACTTAACCGGCAAGCCAGTCAAAAAGGCCATCTATCAATCACTTGAAAAAGGTTATCCTGTCTGGGTCATTACCACTTCGACCTTCGCCAAAACAGATAACATTGAAACATGGAATACACCAAATGGGAAAATAGATATCAGCTTTAATATGCACAGCGTGGTCATCACAGGCTATGACAAAGATCATGTCTACTTAAATAACCCTTACGGAGAAAAGAATCAAAAAGTAGATCGTGAACAGTTTGAGGATTCTTGGAAACAGATGGGCAGCCAGGCGATTATCATTAAAGCATAAACCACTTCTCCCATTGAGAGAATTTACACATGCATCAAAAACATCCTCCATACGAATGGAGGATGTTTTTGAATGATTTATTTTTTTAGTATTTCCTTCAGACGGTCTTCAAGCTTTTCAGCCGTCATCGCACCCCCGCCAAGGCTGATGTATTCATCCCCTTTTTTTAGTAAAAGTGTAGGATAGCCATTCACGTTCAATTGCTGAACCTTTGCAAAATCGGCATACGCATCATTGATCGTTTCTGTCTCCTTCATTCGTTCAACCAATACATCAGGGTCAAGTTGGTGTTTCATAGCGATATCTCTATAAGTTTCTTCATCACTTAGGCTTTTTCCGTCTTGATAAAAGGCCTTTTGCATAGATGAAGCCAAATACAATGCACGCTCTGGTGCGATGGATCTTAATGCAGAAAATCCAATTGCAGCAGCCTCAGAGTCTAAAATGAATGTTCCGTTTTCTAGCAACTCTTCGTAACGGTCTCCAAATTCGACACCTGTCAGCTGACTGATACGCTCATTTGCTTCTGAAATGTGTGGATAATTCTTTATCGGTAGACGACGCTCTCCTACAAATAAACCGCCCGATACAAGTGTCAGTGGTATCTCAGGGTGATTTTCGTGTAAAGCACGGATGCTGTTGGAAAATCCATAACACCAGCCACAATACGCATCCCATACATAGATGAAAGATTTTTCTTGATCATTCATAAGACAGACTCCTCACTCATCGTTTTTTAGCGACAATGAAACGCATGTTATTCTACTTATTCTGCTTCAGAAACCACAGTAAATCGTTCTCCAACATGAGCAGCTTGTTCTATCTCATCGACAAGTGCAACGGCGTAGTCAGCATAACTCACATAGCTGTCACCCTTTGAATTGACGATAAGATGGTCTTTGCCTTTCACATAAGCACCTGTCCGTTTGCCTGCTGGATTAAAGAAGGCTGCTGGACTTAAAAATGTCCATTTTAATCCTTCGGTCTTTTGAAGATCTATTAAATTTTCTCCTTGGTGTGAAGCAGTAGCAAAGTATTCCTTTGGAAACTCCGGTGTGTCCATCAGTCTAGTTGTTTTGGCCTCATCTACAAATAAACTTCCAGCACCTCCCACAACGATTAAACGCGTTTCTGGTGTCTCTTTCAAGAGATGAATGAGTTTTTTCCCTGCTTCTACATGAAGGTGCTCTTGTCCTGCTGGTGCACCAAATGCGTTTACGATCACATCAAAACCTTTGACGTCTCCTGCCTCTAAATGAAAGACATCCTTTTCTAAAACAGATGCTGATGAATTGGTCACTTTTTGTGCATCTCGAACGATTGCCGTTACTTCGTGCCCTCTCGATTGAGCTTCTTTTAAAATGTGTTGTCCTGCTTTACCTGTTGCGCCAATGATTCCAATGTTCATGTAAATTCCTCCTACAATATATTGTTATTTTGATCACTTGAGATGTAACCGCTATAGTTACAACAGAGGTAAAAAAAATTGAATAGATCATCCAATTTTTTTGATTAAAACCTGCGTTAGTTCACTTAATTTGATCTCAGCAAGCACTTGCTCCATCGCACTTTGAGCACGGCACAAAATTAATTCTAATACAGCTTGAATATTTGCACCGATCGGACAGTCAGGGTTAGGGCTTTCATGAATTTGAAACAACTCTCCCTCATCCACAACTTCAACCGCTTTATACACATCGAGCAGTGTCATGTCATCTTCACTGCGATTCAATTGAGAACCGCCTTTGCCAAGACTCGTTGAGATTAGGCCTGCTTTTTTGAGCTTACTCATGATACGGCGAATCACCACTGGATTTGTATTGACACTTCCTGCGATATCCTCCGATGTCTGTAAAGAACCTTTTTCAAGTGATAGCAAGGCCAGAATATGGACAGCGACAGTAAATCTGCTGCTGATTTTCATGTTTTCTCACCTCTGTTGTAATCATTATAGTTACACCATATTAGAATGTCAACAAAAAAGTCTGCCGAGCTACTCAGCAGACGTAGATTGACGTGCTTCCATTTCCTCTTTCGTATAAATCATCCGCATTGGATTTCCTCCAACAAAGGAGCCTGCCGGAACATCTTTGTTCACAAGAGTTCCTGCCGATACAATCGCACCATCACCAATTGTCACTCCAGGTAGAATCGTTGAATTTGCCCCAATTAACACTTCATCACCAATATAGACTTCCCCAAGCCTATACTCTTTAATCAAATACTCATGGGACAGAATGGTTGTGTTATAACCAATCACACTATTTCGGCCGACAGTGATTTTCTCAGGAAACATGAGATCGACCATCACCATTAAAGCAAACGCCGTATCCTCCCCGACTTTCATCCGAAGGAAGGTGCGATAAATCCAATTTTTCATTCCCATAAAAGGCGTATACCTTGCCATTTGAATAAAGATAAAGTTTTTCACAACCTTGAGAAAGGGGACCGTCCGATAGACTTGTCTAAGCGAATTGACCCCTTTGACAGGATAACGATCTGTTTTTCTCAACTTAATCAGCTCCAACAATCGCCAAGAGATCACTCATTTTCTGCAGCATATAATCTGGGCGATGCTTTAACAGGGCTTCTTCTCCCTTAATAGACCAAGCAACACCTGCTGTTTTCGTCCCTGCCGCTTGACCAGATAAAATGTCGTGATAATTATCACCAACCATGATCGCCTCATGCGGATCACTGCCGAGCTTGGATAATGCCAGTTGAACTGGTTCTGGATGCGGCTTTTCATTTTGTACATCATCAAGTGTGACAATGACCTCAAAAAATGGCTCCAATCCAGTCAGCTTTAATCCCATTAAGACCGTATCACGGATTTTTGTTGTCACAATACCAAGCTTAAACCCTCGATCCTGGAGGATTTTCAACGTGTCTAACACCGTCTCGTACTCCGTCACAAGCAGGTCATGCTGTTCATGATTAAACGTTCGATACATCTGGATCATGTCATCTGTCAGATTCGGATCCATTGCAGAGAATGTATCAAATAATGATGGACCAATGAAATGAAGGATATCCTCACGGCTGTATTGACCAGGGTAATAATGATCAAGCGTATGCTGAAATGAAGCAATAATTAATTCATTTGTATTGATTAATGTGCCATCTAAATCAAATAGCACTGTGTTAATAGTTGATTGGTTCATATAGCTTCCTTTCTAACAGCTGCATGTTCCCGCCTCCGCCAAATATAGCTGATGGCAGCTGTCAATAAAATAGCAGAAATAAGGCGAATAAGAAGAAGCGGCCAGACTGGAATACCTAAAGGAATGAAAATCAGTGTATCTTCGACCACCGCATGACACGCCACAAGGAAAATGAAAGCAAGCGTTAAATCCTTTTTGCTGACACCGTCCTCTTCCACTGCCTTCATCATGACGCCTGCCCCGTAGGCAAGACCAATGGTTAAACCAGCCACCATCGTCATAGACGTATTTTCTTTCATTCCAAGCATTCTCGTAAAAGGAGACAGCCACTTAGACAGCGTATGGAGCCACCCTAAGTCTCTCATAAATTGAATGATGATCATGAGAGGAATGACAATACAAGCCAGCTGCAGCACACCAAGAACAGCTTTCTGTAAAGCAAGAAGTACGATCATATACCAGCTAGAAGGCACATCAGCCGACTGAGCAGCTGTCAGCAAACCATATTGCGCCGGCTCCTCGCCTCCCTGCCAAACGAGGTGAATGACAATTGCTGACACGACGGCAAGACTGATTCTCACCAGCAAAATGACAGACACCCGCAGCCCAACCTTCGCCGCCACTGTTGATTCGATGATCAAGTTGTGACAAAAGGAGAGCATGACCGCTAAAATGAACACTTCCTTCACAGGCAGCTCTAATGTCAAGATGGCTGCAATACCCGCATACAAGTTCAGCATATTTCCTAAAACAAGCGGAATGGCCGCTTCCCCTGAAAGACCAAACAGGCCCATAAAAGGACGGATGAATTGTATCATCCAATCCATCACAGGTGTATGCTGCAAGATACTAACGAGAATGGTAACCGGAAAAATGACTTTTCCAAGTGTCCAAGTTGTCGATAACCCTGCTTTCAAGCCGTTTTTCCATGTCTCACCCATCTCTTATCCCCCTTGCTTAATTTGATGAGTTGTTCTCTTTATACCGTATAGATGCATATCCCTTGATTCTTCTAAACACAATCAGCAAAACAGCCACTGCAAATATGGCAATCGAAATCATCTGTGCAATTCGAAGATGCTCAGTCAGCATTAAGCTGTCTGTTCTCATTCCTTCAATGAAGAAACGACCGATTGAATACCAGATTAAATAAGACAAGAAAATTTCGCCTCGACGCAATGATGTTCTACGTAATAAGATTAATATCAAAACGCCTGCGATATTCCATAATGATTCATATAAAAACGTAGGGTGATAGTAGGTCCCGTCAATGTACATCTGATTAATAATAAACTCAGGCAGGTGCAAATTTTCTAAAAAGGCTCTTGAAACAGCCTCACCATGCGCTTCCTGATTAATAAAGTTCCCCCAGCGCCCGATGGCTTGCCCTAGTAAAATACTAGGCGCTGCGACATCGGCGATTTTCCAAAAGGACACCTTTCTCACTTTAGTAAAGACAATCGCTGTCAGCACCGCCCCTATCAGTCCGCCATGTATGGCAATTCCACCATTCCAAATCTTGATGATTTCATTTGGGTGCTGCTGATAATAATCCCATTCAAAGGATACATAATAAATTCGTGCACAAATAATGGCGATAGGAATGGCAAATAAGATGAGATCAATAAACATATCTTTATTGATGCCTCTTTTTTCACACTCCCTTAATGCGAGCCAGAGTCCAAGCAGGGCTCCGACCCCAATAATCACACCATACCAATGAACCGAAATAGGTCCGAGCTGAAAAGCAATCGGATCAATTGGTTGAATTGCTTCATTCATATAGACAGCTCCTATTCATCCTGGCCATTGTCTTCAATGACATCGGCAAGTTTACTTGTAAATTGTTCCGCTGCATTATGTCCCATTCGTTTCAATCTGAAGTTCATAGCAGCTACCTCGATGATGACCGCTAAATTTCGTCCCGGACGTACAGGGATGGTCAGCTTTGGTACATCTGTATCGATGATCCGCATTTTTTCTTCCTCAAGTCCTAAACGGTCATACTGTTTGCCTTGTTCCCAAAGCTCAAGGTTCATAACAATCGTAATTCTCTTATAGCTTCTGACAGCGCCCGCTCCAAATAAGGTCATCACATTAATAATGCCTAATCCACGGATTTCTAGAAGGTGCTCAATCAGCTCTGGTGCGCTTCCAACTAACGTATCCTGATCCTCTTGCCTGATTTCCACGCAATCGTCTGCAACCAGCCTGTGTCCTCTCTTCACCAATTCTAAAGCCGTTTCACTTTTTCCTACGCCACTTTTTCCAATTAACAGTACACCTACACCATATACATCTACGAGTACGCCATGAATCGCAGTCGTTGGTGCAAGCTTGCTTTCTAAGAAGTTCGTTAATCGACTCGAAAGTCTTGTCGTTTTTAAGCTTGAGCGTAAAACCGGCACTCCATTTTCATTTGAAGCTTCGATCAATTCCTTTGGTACTTCACGATCTCGTGACAAAATGATGGCAGGGGTAATATCTGTACAAAGAGACATCATTCTCTGCTTTCGTTCGCGTTCTGGGAGCTGTTCAAAAAAAGAAAGCTCTGTCTTCCCTAAAAGTTGAACTCTTTCTTTTGGGTAATATGTAAAATATCCAGCCATTTCAATACCTGGTCTGGAAAGGTCACTGATTGTAATGGGACGATTAATCCCTTCTTCCCCACTTACCAGTTCAAGATGAAATTGTTCCATTATGTCCTTCGTACGAACTTTCGGCACGCTTCTTCCTCCTTTTATCACAGGCGTTTCAGAAATACAGCTCTATTTTATCACTTTCAATGATGAACCCAAAACAGTATTTTATCCTGATCCTGTTTCAACACATTTACTGGTATAGACAACTATACTTAAAAAAGGTAAACTGAATCTAACGACGAGAATAAGGGGGCACAATCATGAGCAGTTCTTTATTGCTCTCCAATATTCATATTGTGACAAAGACAGAAATCATTAAAAACGGTTTTGTCGGTTTACGCGATGGCAAGATCGACTATATTTCAACATCACCGCCGACAGGAAATTATGAAAAAGTATATATTTCCCGGGAAAACTTTTATTTACTCCCCGGAATGATTGATATTCACATCCATGGGGGATATGGTGCAGATATGATGGATGCGACACCAGAAGCCATGAATACGCTTGCTGATCACTTACCCGCAGAAGGAACGACAAGCTTTTTAGCAACAACCATTACACAAAATCATCAAGAGATTGAGCAAGCACTTAAAAATGTCGCACAGTGGAGACCCTATAATGAAAAGCAAGCTGGAAGGCAGGCACAATGTTTAGGCATTCATCTAGAAGGTCCTTTTATTTCTAAAGATAAAGCTGGAGCGCAGCCTGCCCAATGGATTACACAGGCTAACCTTCCTCTTTTTGAGAAATGGCTGAGTGCATCTGATCAGCTGATTCGAATTGTCACTTTTGCACCTGAGGAAGATACTGATTTTGCATTTCTTTCCCTGCTAAAAGAAAAAAATATCATTCCTTCTATTGGACATACAAATGCTCCTCATGACATGATTGAACTAGCAGCAAAGCACGGTGCGCGTCATGTCACGCATCTTTATAATGCGATGAGTTCATTTCAGCATCGTGAGCCAAATGTTGCAGGGGCTGCGCTTACAAACGAAAAGCTTTTGACTGAGCTGATTACAGATGGCATTCATTCACATCCTCTTTCCGTAAAGCTTGCGTATTTGGCTAAGGGAAGTGAACGTTTGATCATGATTACAGACTCAATGCGTGCAAAAGGACTTGGAGAGGGAACCTACGAATTTGGCGGACAGACTGTGACAGTCAGCGGTGAAAAAGCATTGCTAGCAGATGGAACACTTGCAGGATCGATTTTACAAATGAAAGATGGGGTCAAACGTATGAGACAGATCACACAATGTGGATGGACAGAAATTGCTCAAATGACCTCAACAAATGCAGCCACTCAGCTCGGGATCGATCATCAGCTCGGTTCGATCGAAGTTGGAAAACTGGCAGACTTGGTCATTTGGGATGAATCTGGCGAACTCATGATGACGATCTGCCATGGACAAATCGTTTATGAAAAAAAGGAGGCCACACACTGATGAACATCATCGAATTTGCAGATAAAGATCAATTAGGAAAAGCAGCAGCTGCTTTCATTGCACGTACCATTGAATCAAAAACAGATGCAGTTCTCGGTCTGGCAACTGGCGGTACACCAATTGACACTTATAAAGAGTTAATTCAGTTGCATCAAACAGAACAATTGTCTTTCAAACAAGCAAGAACAGTGAATCTGGATGAGTACGTGGGAATTGATCCAAATCATGAAAATAGTTATATGACTTACATGAAGCGACATTTATTTGACCATATTGATCTCCCGTCAGATCAATATTTCCTTCCCAATGGTGCTGCTTCTCACTTGGAAGAAGAGTGCTTAAGGTATGATCAGCTCATTGAAGATTTAGGGGGCATTGATCTTCAGCTACTTGGTATCGGACAAAATGGACATATCGGGTTTAATGAACCTGGTACTCCCTTCGACTCAAAGACGCATGTCGTCCAATTAGATGAACACACTCGCCAGGCCAATGCAAGATACTTTTCTTCTATTGATGAGGTACCTACACATGCCATTACAATGGGAATTGCAAGCATTCTTTCAAGCAAAAAAATTCTCCTTCTCGCATCAGGAAAATCAAAAGCGGACGTGATACAATATTTAGAACGAACAGAGATTCACCCAGACTTCCCTGCATCTGCTCTAAAACTTCATGAAGATGTGACGATTTTTATTGATCGAGAAGCTGGTTCACTACGCTAAACACGAGAGGATTTTCACATGTTTATTGATAAGCAGTCACCTATCCCCATGTACCATCAGATTATGGAGAACTTGAAAAAGCAGATTGAGGATGGAACGTTAGCACCTGATACACTCATTCCTTCTGAAAGAGAATATGCCGAACGCTTTGGTATTAGCCGAATGACTGTCAGACAAGCCTTATCGAACCTTGTGAACGAAGGATATTTATACCGGCAAAAAGGAAAAGGAACATTTGTTAGCCGAAAGAAGTTTGAACAACCGCTTCAGGGCTTAACAAGCTTTACAGAAGATATGCGTCAACGTGGGTTCAACGCTTCAAGTCAGTTGATTGATTTCAAAAAAGTCGCATGCCCAGAGCACTTGCTGCAATCATTACAGCTGTCGAACAGTGAAGATGTTTATGAATTAAAACGAATCCGCCTTGCAAACAATGAACCAATGGCTATTGAAACGAGTTATATACCTGAAAAATTTGCTGGCGAGCTCACAAAGGACCATTTAACTGGATCTTTATATGAATATATAGAAACGAACACAGGTCTAACCATTGCCCATGCCAAGCAGGAGCTTGAAGCCAATGTTGCTTCAAAGGAAGAAGCTGACCTGCTGTCTATTTCTTTAGGGGACCCTGTCCTCTCCATTGTAAGAACAACTTATTTTCAAAATGACCTTCCATTCGAGTATGTCATATCCGTTTATAGAGGGGATCGATACAAGCTCACTCACACAATGGAAAGATAAAACTGTGCTCCTGAAAGCACAGTTTTTTATTTCCTAAGAAATGTTGATTGATCATCATTTTTTGTATTAATTTTCCATATAGGCGAGATCGCTTTCCCTTCGAAACGGTCTTTTGCGACAGTGTACCAATAATATTCTTGATTTGGCTTTAACCCTTTCCATTCAAAGGTTGCTTTTTTACCACTTTTCACACCTTTGACTTCTCCAAGAAGAACGTTTGTGTAGACATTCAATTCAAAATAATTGGTTTTAACGGATTTCATTTTTGGTGTTAAATCGACATCAATTGAAAATTCATCTTGATCTCCATACGTTTTTGGATCATAAAAATGTTCTTGATTCAAGTAGGGTGAGTATGTGGTGAAATGAAGTTTATTTTTTTCTTGATCTGCAGTGATCAGCCGCATAAAACCTTGACCGCCTTCAGGACCTGACTGGTAATCTGCAAGGATTTGATATACTTTTCTGTCCACTTTTCCATCATGATCATCGTCAATCTCATCTACTTTTCGACTGGCTCCGTGGTAGTGGCCACTAAATACTGCGACAATATTCGGGTGACGTTTTACCACTTGATGGAAGATCAAATCTCCAATTGGGCTTCGATTGCCGCTCACTAACAAATACTCATGGAAATTTAAAATGACAATTCGATCTGGATGTTCAGAAATGACTCGATTTAACCAGTCAATCTCATTTTGCTTGATCCCCCAGCCCATATACACCATCATATAATCATTGCCACCAGCAGAGATAAGATCATAATGACCTCGATTGTTTTGATAGGATTCACCGTAATACGGCTTGTCTTCAAAGCGTTTCGCTCCAAAATATCTCCCATATTCCCTATAATGGCCGTCTTTGTGCCTGACATCATGATTACCAGCTAATACACCGTAAGGAATATGATGCTGATCTAACACACGCATAAATGTATCGGCACGATTCCACTGCTTATCCTTTGAATCATCCACAATATCACCTGTATGGAACACATATTGAATATTTAATGGGTCCCTTTGATCTCTGATCCACTCGACCATTTTTTTGAAGATATGAGGATAACTTCTGGCATAATATTGAGTATCAGACATCCACACCATCTTATAAGGCTTTAACGTCTTACTGATCTCATCTTGTACAAGCAAATCAAACGTTTGATTTTTCATATACTGTCTGACTGACAGCAGCCCTTTCAGGTAAAATTCCTTTTCATCCTTGGCAAAGTGATGAGTGATTTTATCCCACTTTTCTTGCTGATGATTCCAAGCGTACATCGTTACCTTTCTCCCTGATAATGAGCTTCCTTTCCATACAGCCTCGACAACATCCTTTTCACGTACATCGTGATGAACCTTGATTTGAAAGCGATGATAAGGAAAATGCTGTAGATCTTTCGTTTCCACTGATTTACCATCAGCAAATGCAATGCGATTTCTTTCTCGATTAGAAAAAATCATTTCACCTGTTTCATTTAAATGTTTTGGCGGCTCTGTTTCCGCTGCATATTTGAAAATCTTCATGGACGGATGCAGCGATGTATATTGATAGGCACGGTAAAAGGAGTAATCTAACTGATCATTAGTAGGATCATTGGTTAGCACTGTTTGCTTAGATGATTCCTTTTTTGTCCTATCTGACACTCTCTCTGGCGTTTCAGGGTGTTCATGTACCGTCTTAAAAACCTTTTTCAAAGTTGATTTGTTTCCAGCGGCATCTTTTGCTTTTATCTTCAACGTGTGCTCCCCAGGTTCTAATTCGCTAGAGGACGTTTGATAAGGCAAAGAGATCGGTTTTCCATCTAAATATGCCTTCATCTCCGCTATGTCACTCCAACGATCCGTCACCTTTGCCTTTAACGTAAAGACGCCTTTATATTGGTCATTTGCCTGTATATTACTCTTGATTTTCGGACCCGTGTTATCGACTTTCACACGTACAGATTGAGATTCGTCTGCGGTTTTAGCCTGAACAACATGTACTCCTTCTTTCAGCCTTCTTGTATCCCACTGAATATAGCTTGAAGCATATGCTTGCTTCGGGATTTGAAACTGAAATGCTCTTACTTTCTTAGCGCTTCCACCGTCGCCCATTTTCCATTCCTCATGCTGGCTCGCATTTAGAGGCAGAATTTGAGTTCCATTCGATAAAATCATCTGGACATTTTTCAATTCAAAATCATCGTGATTTTCTCCAGGAAATCGGTCAAACGGCGATGACTTCGTCCCAGCATGGAATGATATCGTTTGTGGACCTGCCTTTTCTAAGTGTTTTTCTGGTATTGGTATCGTATAGGTGCGATACACTTTTGTCGAATCATCAAAAATGGAAAGTAAGTGCTTACCTATAGACACACCATTCTTAAAATATAAATTTGTCCCTTTGACATCAAATGCAAGATATGGATCTGCTTCAAGTGCAGGGAATACTTGTCGAATCGGTTTTCCATCTATCATTAATTTTATACTTTTTTTCTGATCTGCTGTTGCTTTTAAGTGAAATACGCCAGAAACCGTATCTCCTTCTTCTACATTCAATCGAAGGCCGTGAGCTTTGCTTACTTGTTCCACATCAATTGTTTTTTTCATTGTCATTGCTTGATTTTCGCCGTCTGACGCTTCAATCTGATATTCCAATCGTTCTTTACCGATGAGCTCAGGTGAATAAATAATATGGTGAAACAGCCGATCATTATGATCCTTTTGAAGCAGCACCTCTTTAAAATCTTCATGACGATTGGTTCGATATCGCAATTTGACCGTTTTGACGGACTGATCATCCTGCACATCTGCTCTCATTTCAATGCCTTCAGTTGGTTTTATCGGTTGATTGTCTGTCATATCTTCGATCACAGGTTTATGAACATCTTGTGATATTTCTTTTTTTTCAGTTGGAATTTGTGCTTTTAACACTTTTCCGGGTGTCGGCTCTTCCTCCACTTTCGAGATCAGCTTCATTTGTGTCGTACCATCCATTGGATACTTGAACAGTAACGATCTGTGCTCGCTAAACAATGAAGGCTTTAAACGATAGGATGCTGACGATACCTCTTCTCCTATATTTGTTGTGATAGAGACAAGGCGTGATTTAGAATTGGACAATCCTTTACTCTCAATGACCGATAGATGCTCGCCCTCTTTTAAATGGCTTTTGTACATCGCATTAAAGTCCGCTACCGTTAAATGCTCCTGCCCTTTTTTTCTAAGCCAAAATACGTACGGTTTCCCAGGAGAAATGGTGATCGGACTTGTGTGAAATGAATATATATCATCCATCTCCACGCCTTGCGCTGGATTGCGATAGCGAAGCTGGTAATGTCGAAGTGAAATGGGTGCATGTGTTGTGTTATACACCTCGATGAATTCAAAAGCATCCTTGCCTTTGCGGTTTTTTGAATTCACGACGATTTCTGTCATCAATAGCTCAGGAATTTGTGAGAGATCCTCTTCAAATCCGTTTAAGTGAACTGCTTGTTCGGTTGTTTTGATGACAGACTTCTGCGTCAAGAATTCTGTATAGTAATGAACTGTTGGATTCCACAATTGATCTGTCGGGATTTTCGCTGTGAATTCTGGTTTCACCCCCGGCAATCGTTCCATTGGGATCAATCGATATCCTAGTTCATCACTCTGTTTATAGTACAAGTTTGCAGACAAAATTTGCTCTGACTGACTAATAGATGCCCGAAATTGAAGATCACGTTTTTTTCCTTGAACCGGACGTACATCTACTTGAAATTGATCAAAGATAAAAGGTGAAAAGGGCTTATTTCGTATGTTCACTTGTGTTTGTGTCAAAGATCCTGCTGAAGCAGGCTGACTGAAACAAAAAAGAATGCTCAAAAAAAGCAAAAGAATGATTTGTCTGCTCACATTCACCATCGTGCACCGCCTCCCTTCGGATATTGTGTCTCCTGAAGACGGTTTTTATGACAGATGGAACGGGGAAACGATATAAATTCACACAAAAAAACCGTTAGCTTTTTTTCGCTAACGGTTCCACGATTCCTTTCTGTATGAGCAGATGGAAAATGGATAAAATGACAGCCATCCAAATGGCCGTTCCAAACCCATCAATGTTAAAACTATCTCCCATAAAGCTTGAGGTCATCATCAGTGTGATGGCATTAATGACAAAGAGGAACAATCCTAGTGAAAGTACTGTCACTGGCAGCGTTAAAATGATCAAAAACGGCTTTACTAAAATATTGAGCAAGGACAAAATAATACTTGCTACAATCGCTGCGCCAAAGCCTTCAATATACACACTACCAAGGCCTGGCAGAATGCCTGAATCAAAATATCCAGCAATGACGATTAAAAGTAATGCATTGACGAAAATACTAACGATCCATCTAAGCATTTAGTTAGTGCCTTCTTCCGGAACAACAAAATACCAGATGAAATAGATCAAGAAGATCGGCATAAATGCTGTCATAAATCCGATGATCACCGTTAAAATACGAAGCAGGGATGCATCGACACTTAAGTATTCAGCAAGTCCACCGACAACACCCGCTATTTTTTTATCTGTCGCTGAACGATAAAGCTTCTTCATGTAGAATCACTCCTTGTCTGATTGGTGCTTTACTTGGATTGAGCCTGTTTTTGTTTCTGCAAAAATGGATATATTGTGCTCCGCCTGTTGATTGGCCTTGATCATTTTCTCTTTTTGCAGCGTTTCATTTTTCTCTTTAATCATATTTGCATCAAGCAGCTCATGAGAGATCGATCCGAGATTGCTTTTCAGCTCCGCAGTCACTGCACAAGCACGCGGAATCTGAACGTCCACACTGCCTGTTGTCGTTTTTGCATAGATCGAACGGCATTTCTCATCTGACAGCTGAACAGCAATGTTCCCATTGAAGCTCTGTGCATCAATTGATTCACTTTTCCCGCGCAGGTCAATGAGCCCATTAATGGTTTCTACTTCAATCATACCACACTCGTGATCAGCCAGTTTGATTTGTCCATTTGCTGTTTCAATTCCGACTTTTTCTGCTTGTAAAGAGGCAAAAGAGACGACGCCATTTGTTGTTTTTGCAGCCAGTTCTTTTGTCTTTAGCTTTTCCCCGCGAATCGGTCCATTAAACAGTTTGACTTTGATTTTATCGTATTGGATACGTGGTACATACAGGGTGACATTGACCTTCATGGTCTTCTTTTCAGTTCGGATAAAAAATTTGTCCCCTTCAAGTCCGCAATCCAGATGTTGAAGAAATTGCTGTCTGGCCTGCTCTCCATCCTCTGCACGGTAAATTTTCGCATGACACTCTGCCCGAACATCCCCATCATCCCAAGGCATCAAATTGAGACTGCCGTTTGCCAATTGAATATCTAAATGGGACAGTGCCGCGTCTTTGAATTGAAAAATGTGTTCAACGTCGACGGACTGTCCAAAGTTCAAATCAAGATCTACATCTTTGACCTTTTTCACTGCCGAATCTAACCATCCAAACAGCTTTGCACCGAGGTTTTCAGTACCAGTTCCTTTATTCTCTGTTCCAGCTTTTTCTTCATGAAAGGTATGATCAGCCGTTGATTTTTCTAGTGAAATGGACTGATTTTCTTCTAGTTTTTCAAGCAGCGTAATCGCTTCTTTTGCAGATAATGTCCCGTCTTCTACTAATTTTAAAATGCGTTCTTTTTCATTCATACAAAGCCCTCCTACGATTTGATGGATTGAAGCACTTTAATACCTTGAATGATATTCCAAATGACAGAGATCAAAAAGCCAATGGCGACTAAAAAGGACAAGATAAGTACGGTGAACACTGGAACGAGTGAGTCGCTTGCCTGTGTCGTCAATAAAAAGGGGATAGCTCCAAAAACCAGCAGCACACACGCTGCGACTGGCAAAACATGTGACCACAATGCACGCAGCGAATGCCGTTTCGTTTCCTTTTGATCCACTACAAAATATGCCACGATCGGTACAATAAACGGCATGAAAAATACACTAAAATAACAAATAGATGCAATGATCGACTGATCTCTGTTCATATATATTCGCTCCTTCATGATGAAAATTCCTTTCTAACTCATACGTTTATGGCGTATAAAAAGTTTCAAACTCATTCGATTTACATATGACCTTAGACACAAATTATTTCTTTTTGCACCTAAGTGTAGATTCTTCATGGATTACCCTTTAAAATATGTTGAAAAGATGGTGATTATCATTATAGGGGGTAATTATTTTGACAGATCATCATAATGCTAACCACACGGCACAAACGCTTTTAGACCTTATACAGAAACAGAAAAGCATGAACAGCGATATGATCAAGGAGCTAGAGGCCATTCATCCGTCTCATCCGAAGTATGGTGATATCCGTTATTTAAAAGTACTGCTCGATAGTAGCAGCACTCATATTTTAAAGGATTTAACGCACCTCAGTAACTTAATGCCCAAGGAAGATGTGCAATAAAAGGAAAACCCCTCTTTTCCGAGGGGTTTTTCTTTATGAGGATGTCACACTTTCTGTTTCTTTGACTAACTGTTTCATTCGCTCACGATCACGCTCTAAAATCGGTCTTAAGTATCGACCGGTGTAAGAAGCTTCTTCTTTAGCAATGTGTTCAGGTGTTCCTGAAGCAATAATCGTTCCTCCTCCAGCACCGCCTTCTGGTCCTAGATCAACAAGGTAATCGGCAGCCTTAATAATATCAAGATTGTGCTCAATGACCAATACCGTATCCCCGTTTTCGACCAAGCGCTGGAGCACTTTTAACAACCTAGCAATATCATCCACATGAAGACCGGTTGTCGGTTCGTCTAAAATATACAAAGATCTTCCGTTTGAACGGCGGTGAAGCTCAGATGCCAATTTCACACGCTGCGCCTCTCCACCAGACAATGTCGTGGCAGGCTGCCCAAGTGTAATGTATCCTAATCCAACATCAAAGATCGTTTGCAGCTTCCGCTTAATTTTCGGGATATTCTCGAAAAATTGAAGTGCGTCCTCTACCGTCATTTCAAGCACATCGGAAATATTTTTCCCTTTATACGTGACCTCTAACGTCTCACGGTTATAACGTTTCCCGTGACACACTTCACAAGGCACGTATACATCAGGTAAAAAGTGCATTTCAATTTTAATAATGCCATCTCCACGACATGCTTCGCAGCGTCCACCTTTCACGTTAAAGCTGAATCGCCCTTTTTTATAGCCTCGTACCTTCGCTTCATTGGTTTGCGCAAACACATCCCGCACATCATCAAATACACCTGTATACGTAGCAGGGTTGGATCTTGGTGTACGGCCAATTGGAGATTGATCAATATCAATGACTTTGTCTAAGTGATCCATTCCTTTGATTTCTTTGTGCTGTCCTGGCTTCGCTTTTGCTCTGTGCAGTTTTTGGGCGAGGGATTTCAATAAAATTTCATTCACAAGTGTACTTTTCCCTGATCCTGACACACCCGTCACAGCGGTAAAGACACCTAAAGGAAATTTCGCATTCACGTTTTTAAGGTTGTTTTCTTTTGCCCCTTTAATTTCAATGAAGCGGCCGTCAGGCTTTCGTCTCTCAATCGGAAGCGGGATGAATTTCTCACCAGATAAATATTGTCCAGTCAACGATTTTGGGTCTTTCATGACTTCTTCTGGCGTTCCAGCTGAAATCACTTCTCCTCCATGAACCCCTGCACCTGGTCCAATATCAATGAGATAATCAGCGGCAAGCATCGTATCTTCATCATGTTCTACGACAATCAGTGTGTTTCCGATATCACGCATGTTTTTCAATGTCCCAATCAACCGGTCATTATCCCGTTGATGCAGACCAATCGATGGTTCATCTAAAATATAAAGAACGCCTGTCAGTCTTGATCCGATTTGTGTCGCCAAACGAATCCGCTGCGCCTCCCCGCCTGATAATGTGCCAGCAGACCGGCTTAATGTCAGATAATCTAACCCCACATTATTCAAGAAGGACAAGCGCTCTTTGATTTCACGTAAAATGAGCTGGGCAATCTGCAAATCTTTCTCAGACAACTCAATTTTCTCATAGAAATCAAGGGCATCAGATACAGACAAATCGGTCATTTCTCCGATATGTTTGCCATTGATGAGAACCGCAAGCGTTTCTTTTTTCAGGCGATATCCTTTACAGGTCGGGCATGGCTGATTGGCCATATATTTTTCCATTTGCTCCCGAATATAATCGGAGCTCGTTTCCTTGTAACGCCGTTCAATGTTACGAAGCACACCTTCAAACTCGATTTCATTTTCACGGACCTGGCCAAAATCATTTTCATATTTAAAATAAATCGGCTCAGAGCCGCTACCATATAAAATTTTATCAAATAAATGCGGCGGGATATCTTTTACCGGAATATCCATGTCAATTCCATAATGTGTACATACCGCCTCAAGAAGCTGCGGGTAATATTGTGAGCTTTGAGGCTCCCATGGGGCAATGGCATGCTGACGTAAAGTCAAATCCTTATTCGGAATCACAAGCTCTGGATCTACTTCTAGTTTAGAACCAAGCCCATCACAGCTTGGACAGGCACCGAAAGGGCTATTAAACGAGAACATTCTTGGCTCAAGTTCCCCAATAGAGAATCCGCAGTGCGGACAAGCATGATGCTCACTAAATAACAGCTCCTCTTGTCCAATCACATCAATCATCACACGACCTTCACCAAGTCGGAGTGCCGTTTCAAGAGAATCAGACAACCGTGCAGCCACGCCTTCTTTCACGACAATTCGATCAATCACCACTTCAATGGAATGCTTTTTATTCTTTTCAAGCTCGATCTCTTCTGACAGGTCCTCCATCTCGCCATCAACTCTGACTCGAACGTAGCCCTGCTTCCGAATTTGATCAAGTACTTTCACGTGAGTTCCCTTACGTCCAGATACAACCGGAGCAAGCACTTGTAGTTTCGTTCGTTCTGGATACTCTAAAATGCGGTCTGTCATTTGCTCAATCGTCTGTGATGTAATTTCGATCCCATGAATAGGACAAATCGGTTTTCCGACTCGAGCATATAATAGACGCAAGTAATCATAAATTTCTGTAACAGTCCCAACGGTTGATCGAGGGTTCCTGCTTGTCGTTTTCTGGTCAATACTAATCGCTGGAGAAAGCCCTTCAATCGCATCTACATCTGGTTTGTCCATTTGACCGAGAAATTGACGTGCATAGGCTGACAGTGATTCAACATACCTACGCTGACCTTCTGCATAAATGGTATCGAAGGCAAGCGACGATTTTCCCGAACCAGATAAACCCGTAATGACCACTAGCTGATCGCGCGGGATATTGACATCAATATTTTTAAGGTTGTGGGCTCTTGCCCCTTTCACCTCTATTCGTTCCATAGCCATCAGGCATTCATCCTTCCGCTTTTAGCTCTAGCAATAGATCTCTTAATTCTGCTGCTTTTTCAAAATCAAGCGCTTTTGCTGCATCTTTCATTTCCTTCTCGACGTTTTCGATCACTTTTTCTCGTTCTTTTTTGCTCATTTTTGACAACTTTGGTGCTGCTTTTGTTTCGTATTCTTCCGAATCCTCATGTACTTTTGTTGCCTTGATCACATCTCGAATCTTCTTATGGATCGTTTGCGGAGTGATACCAAATTTCTCATTATACGCTTCTTGCTGCTCACGTCTCCGCTTTGTTTCTTGTATGGCAATGTCCATTGATTTCGTCATATTGTCTGCATACATAATCACTCGGCCTTCTGCATTTCTTGCAGCACGGCCAATCGTCTGGATGAGGGATCTTTCTGAACGTAAAAAGCCTTCTTTATCCGCATCTAAAATCGCCACGAGCGACACCTCTGGAATATCCAAGCCTTCTCGAAGAAGGTTGATCCCTACAAGCACATCATATTTTCCGAGACGTAAATCACGAATAATCTCAATCCGTTCTAGTGTCTTAATTTCTGAGTGCAGATAATTGACCTTGATTCCGATTTCTTTCAGATAATCTGTCAGATCCTCAGACATTTTCTTCGTTAAAGTCGTCACAAGCACACGCTCATTTTTCTCAACCCTTGCATGAATTTCCCCAATTAAGTCATCGATTTGTCCTTCAATCGGGCGGACTTCAATGATTGGATCAAGCAAACCGGTTGGACGAATAATTTGTTCCACAACCTCTGGCGTTTTCTCAAGCTCGTATGGGCCAGGTGTTGCAGATACATGCACAATATGGTTAATGTGCTTTTCAAACTCATCAAATGTGAGTGGTCTATTATCAAGTGCTGACGGCAGACGGAATCCATGATCAACAAGCACTTGTTTTCTTGCCTGGTCCCCATTGTACATGGCGCGAATTTGCGGGATGGTCACGTGTGACTCATCGACAACAATCATAAAATCATCCGGAAAATAATCAAGCAATGTGTAAGGTGTTGAACCAGGCGGACGTAGGGTGAGATGTCTTGAGTAGTTCTCAATCCCTGAACAAAAGCCCATCTCTCTCATCATCTCTAGGTCATACCTTGTCCGCTGCTCAAGACGCTGTGCTTCAAGCAATTTCCCGTTTTCACGAAGCTTTTCCAACTGTTCCTCAAGCTCTTTTTCAATATTAATAATCGCTTTTTCCATCTTTTCTTCTCTTGTGACGAAGTGAGATGCTGGGAAAATAGCAACGTGGTCACGATCACCGAGAATTTCTCCAGTGAGAGCATCTACTTCACGAATACGTTCAATTTCATCACCGAAAAACTCCACTCTGATACAATGCTCATCTCGTGAAGCAGGAAAAATTTCAACGACGTCTCCTCGAACTCTGAAGGTTCCGCGCTGAAAATCTATATCATTACGAGAATACTGAATATCCACAAGCTTACGCAGCAGCTGATTTCGTTCAATTTCCATTTCAGTTCGTAAAGACAGCACAAGCTCTCTGTATTCTTCAGGAGAACCTAAGCCATAAATACAGGACACACT
Organism: Bacillus sp. Leaf49; assembly: GCF_001426125.1. Lineage (NCBI taxonomy): Bacteria > Bacillati > Bacillota > Bacilli > Caryophanales > Bacillaceae > Bacillus > Bacillus sp. Leaf49. The sequence continues at coordinate 450,767 of NZ_LMRK01000001.1, forward strand.
GGCAATGATGATGACATCTCTCCGCTCAAATAATGAGGATGTGGCGGAGTGCCTTAGCTTATCGATCTCATCATTAATGCTGGCATCCTTCTCAATAAATGTATCAGTTTGAGGCACATACGCCTCAGGCTGGTAATAATCATAATAACTCACAAAATATTCGACAGCATTATTCGGAAAGAATTCCTTAAACTCGCTGTATAATTGTCCGGCAAGTGTCTTGTTATGCGCAATGACAAGGGTTGGTTTGTTCACTTCTTTGATCAGGTTGGATACAGTAAAGGTCTTTCCCGTACCTGTAGCACCTAACAGCGTTTGATGCTGTTTCCCCTGATGGATGCCCTCCACAAGCTTTTCAATGGCTTTTGGCTGATCCCCTTGGGACTGATAGTTAGAAACTAATTCAAAGCGGTCACTCACATCAAAGCCTCCGTTTCGTTACGAAATCTATCTAATGAATATATTATCATAAAAGAACACAAAAATACGAACTAAAGTTCGTGTCTGACTTGATTTTTATTTCCAATACAACCATACCCTCTCTGCCATGGCTCATAACCCTCTAAAGAAACCTTCCTTTCAGTATGGAACATTTTGGAGTGAGATATTCGATCAGCAGAAAAACCACAAAAAAGAAAGCTGCACTCACTAGAATCGTAAGCACAGCTCCTGTATCAAAAACATTTTCTTTTCATCAAGAGGGATCACATCAATGATGTTTTTCAGCCTTCTCTCTTTTTTCGACTTCTTTCTTGGCCATAAACAATGCCCCGGCCACTAAAGAAATAATATCTAATCCTACGATAAAGTAGGTTTCTGTATAGCCTTTCATATACGAAGCAAATAAAAGCGCTGCTGTTAATGCAATGCCAACGTAATGATTATAAGTAACCTTTGAAAATAAAATAACGAGCAAGAAAGGAAAAACAAGTGCAAATATGGCTTTTGTAATCACAAAAACCCTCCCTCTACATGGTCTACTCCCTTGATTATAGTAAAGATTGGCATAATGAACAATTCACAGTTTTCGATTTCTCCTTTTTTCTTCATGTTCGGAGACTTTTGTTTTAGAAATAGAAGAAAATTAGTGAGATTGTCCCCTTTATAAAGATAGGTCTTTCCGACTTTGACAATAACATCCAATCAATCCTATGATTAAAATGATAGTGCGCACTATCATTTTGAAAAATAGAGAAACATACAAACCATTGGCTATTTGGATAAGGGGGCATTCCCATGTATTCAGTATTATTTCATGCGGCTGAAGAATCCGCATCACTCGCAGGGGCAAAAGGCGTGAATTTAATTAAATTAAACAATCACGGACTGCCAGTTCCAGATGGATTTATTATTAAAACCAACAGCTTTGAAAGCTTTCTTTCATATCACAATTTCCATCCAACTGATCAAAACCTTGCCCGAAAAATCACAGAAGCTTCGTTTCCTTCACAAATGGAGACAGAATTACTTTCATCCTTTCAATCATTGTTGAAAACATATCCATCCGTTGCAGTGCGATCCTCTTCTGTTGCGGAAGATCTCGAAGGCGCCTCCTTTGCAGGTCAATACGAGACCTATTTAAATATCAAAACAAATGAAGAATTCTTGCAAGCCGTCAAAGAATGTTGGTCGTCTTACTTCGCAGCAAGAGTCACAGAATATAAGGAAGAGATGATTGAGAACGAGGAAGAGATGCCGCTCATGGCTGTTGTTGTACAAGGATTGATCCATTCTGACATCTCTGGTGTCATCTTTAGTGAGAATCCTGTATCAGGAAAAACAAACGAAGTCATGATGACTGCAAGCTATGGACTAGGAGAAGCCATCGTCTCCGGCCTTGTGACGCCAGATACATTTATTGTAAACAAAGAAACGTACTCTATTGAAAAATCACTAGGAACAAAAGAAGTGCAAATTGTTCCCTGTCAAGAGGGCGTCATTGAACAACCCGTAAGTGAGGAGATGGCTGGCCAATTTTGTCTTCGAGATGATCAATTGATCCAAATCACGAAAATGACAAAACAAGTAGAAGAACTTTATGGACATGGAGTAGATATCGAATTCGGCATGTCAAACGGTACTTTTTATTTACTTCAAGCAAGACCGATTACTGCTTCTTTTTCCAATACAGCAAATGGCTCCTCAGGTGCAGCCTTTCAAATGAAACCTGAAGAGCTGCAAGACTTCTGGATCTCAATGGACGATCATATGCCTGGACCCACAAGTCCTCTTTTTTCAAGTTTGATCATACCTGCTTTAAAAAACGGGATGAAGAAAAACGGAGAGAAGTATCAAGTGCCAGACCTTAATATTAAAGATATCAAGCTTTATAGAGGACATCTGTATTCTTCACCGTCTATGCCAGAAGCGTCAGCTGAACCAGTTTTTGACGAGAGTCTATTCGAATTGTTTCCTCGTTTAAGCGAAAGAATGTATCGCATTTTAGAGCAAAACTTGTTCCCATTATACGAAAAGCTTGATCGGCAAATCACTCAATCGCTGACAATTGATGAAGCCATTAATGGCTTTCAAGAATTAAAGGAGATTTATCTAAGAGCGTATGACGACCATTTTGACATTGTCATACCTCAAGTCATTCTATCAGCGATCATTGAAGACATGCTTGTCTCATATGCTGGCGATCAAACACAAGTCGTCCTGTTGCATGAAATGATGATAGGTGTGATGAACAAGTCTCTTGAAACAGATCAAAAGCTATTTCACTTGGCAAAAGACGTCCTTCAAGATTCGGAGCTTCTTCAGGCATTTACAGATCATTCAGCGAATGCTGAACTATTATATGCACTCAATCATACAGAAAAAGGGAAAAACTTCATTTCCAAAGTAGAAGATTTTCTCCAAGTCTATGGTTGGCGGTCTGTTAAAAGCCATGATTTCACAGAGGAAACATGGGTGGAAAATCCTGAATTTGTCTTGGACATCATTAGAAACAACATTCGGTACCAATCTGATTTTGATGAAGAATTTGCACAAGCCGTGATCAAAAGGCAAGAAACGTATGAACAGTTTATCAGTCAAGTGACAGATGAAGCGTTTAAAACAAAATTTGAAGAACTTTATCATTTTGCACTCCATGCAGCCAATATTCGAGATGATCATCACTTTTACATTGATGCCATGTTAGATGCAAAAGCGAGACTCTATCTCTTAAAAATTGGTGAACTTCTTGTTCAAAAAGGAGCGATCCCTCATCAAGAAGACCTTTGGTATCTTTACGATGATGAAGTACTCAATGCGCTCACAACTTTGACCACATACGATTCGATCATTCAGCAAAGAAAAATTGAAATGAAGGAAAATGAATCCATCCAACCACCAGCTTATACAGGAACGCCTTCTGAAGCTGAATTACAGCAAGTAGAAAGAATGCTCGGTTCGCTAAGGGAAAATGAAAACAACACAGACGATGCAATCTATGGAATTGGTGCATCTAGCGGCATTACTTCTGGAAGAGTCAGAGTCATTACATCTGCTGATGAATTTTCACAATTTGAAAAAGATGACATTTTAGTTTGTAAAACAACGACACCTTTATGGACCAGCTTATTTAGAGACGCAAAAGCAGTCATCACCGATTCTGGCGGCATTTTGTCCCATTCCGCTATTATCGCTAGAGAATATATGATACCGGCTGTCCTAGGTACACGGATCGCAACTGAAAAACTAAAATCCGGTGACCTCGTGACAGTAGATGGAGCCAATGGGCGTATCCAGTTATTAAATCAGCATTCACGGGCATAGTCGTCACTGTTTGAATCATATTGGCGGTCACAGATTTTATCGGTATACTTACTTTGTTGCAAACACATTCATAACCTGAGGTGAGTATGCTTGTTAAAATCAACAAATCAACGGATCATTCGCGCAACAATGGAATTATTGTCTGAAAAGGGCTATCAAAAAACAACGACAAAAGAAATTGCGACAAAAGCGAATGTAAGTGAAGCGACAATTTTTCGTAACTTTAAAAACAAACGCGGCGTGATTGCTGCCATTATGAAAATGAAATCAACACCGACCAAAACCCTTGAAGCAGAATTTAAAGACGATTTATACACCGATTTAAAATTTCTCGGTAGCTATTTCCTTGAAGATTTGACTTCAAAAAAAGAATTTATCTATATCAGCATGAGAGAACCCGCTATGTTTAAAGATTTAACAGACCATGAAAAAATTTATCCTCAAGAATTGAGAGACATGCTGATTCATTATTTCAAAAAAATGGGCGCTCAGCATCGTGTATTAGAAGGAAAAGAAGACATCTATGCAGATATATTTATTAGCACGTATTTTGGCTTTTTCATTCAACAGCTAGAGCAAGACATTCAGCTTGTTTTAACAAAAAAAGAAGACTTTATTGAGACATGCACACACATTTTCATGAGAGGAATTTCCCCCACTTAATTGGGTGAAATTCTTCTTTTTTACAAAGGTGGTAAACACATTGAATCTTAAAAAAGAGAACTTGATCATTTATTCTTTGCTGCTTGGAGCTATTTTAGTTCCAGTCAATTCAACCATGATCGCAGTCGCTCTATCATCTATATCAACTTATTACGATCAATCCATATCAAACATTACTTGGGTGGTCACGATTTATCTAATTGTCATGGCAGTCACTCAACCTATTGCGGGTAAGCTGGGAGATATATACGGCCACCGCAGCATGTATTTAGCTGGTGTGATACTCTTTTTGATTGGCTCCATTGGATGTGCTTTCGCACCTAATCTTGCTTTTCTTATTAGCTTCCGATCAATTCAAGCGGCAGGCGGAGCTATATTAACGCCGAACAGCATTGCTTTAATTCGTGCAACAGTATCACATGAAAAGCTTTCTAAAACTATGGGTTTTTTCGGTTTTGGAGCGGGAATTGGTGCCGCACTTGGACCTTTTATCGGCTCTATTCTCATTCAGAGCTTTGACTGGCATTCCATTTTCCTAGTGAATATACCATTTTTGATTCTCACACTTGTGACAGGCGTTTTTATGATTCCGAAGATGAAACATACACGTTTACAAGCCAATGTAGATATCATCGGTTCGTTATACTTAACAATCGGGATCGCCACACTCATTTTGTTTACTAAAAGCCAAGTATTAAACGAATACATGATCTATGGCGTTCTAGCGGTCATTTCCATTCCTTTATTTTTCAAACACGTACGGAAAGTTACAAATCCCATCATTGATTTGACATTATTTAAAAACAGTGCCTTTACGAACGCTAACCTTTCTATCATGCTTAGTAATTTTGTGATGTACGCGATTCTTCTCATTATGCCGCTGTTTATGGAGCAAAAACTCGCGCTTTCTCATACACAAAGCGGGATTTTCCTTTCGATCTTTTCACTCTGTATGTCTATTAGTGGATTACTCGGGGCAAAGCTCCATCCAATAAAAGGTGCCAAAAAAATGATTCGATTTTCATTTCTCTGTCTTACTTTATCCGGTGTTATGCTGATCACACTAAGCAGCTACCCAAATTTACCACTCCTTATCATCACATTAGTCGCTGGGGGGATCTCATCAGGTATTGGCATGACTAGCATGCAGATGGCTTCTTTAACATCTGTTGATCAGAGTTTATCTGGTTCTGCATCTGGGATTTTTTCTACCTTTAGATATTTCGGAAGTATCATTTCATCTACTTTAATTGGTATATTAAGTGGTTTTCAATCTTTATTTATCGTATTAATGGGCGCAGGTATTCTTGGTTTCCTCCTCTCTCATCGTCTAAAAACGAAATCCACTTCTCATTCATCTGAACACTCTGCTTAACGACTCCCTTCGCTCTATTTAGGGCGGGGGAGCTATGATTATTTGTTACTGTAACCAATTATGAATACAATGATCAAACTGTGAAAATGATCTTTTACTCATGAAAAAATGTCATATGAATAAACGAAAAAGAAATTTCAGCTTTCATTTACCTCTACTTCCCCACCTAAAAACTTCTTTTCATTTCTTCCAGCATTCATAACTTCGATTTTTTTTCACAATTTTTGTGTTATGCTTTTTGAAAATAGAGCACCAAAGGAGCAGAAGGATGAAACGAGTGAAATATTTTTTAATATGCTTGTCAGTTCTACTATTTTTCCTAGCAGGCTGCGGAAAAGACCAGCAATTTACGCCCCCTGGCAGCTCTCAATCAATTGCTGTCATTTCTCAACTAAAAAAAGCCTCCTTTTCAATCGTTGATTTACAAAAAAATAAAATTGTCTCTTCCGTTGATTTAAAACATCCTCTCACTGATCTTGTTCACATCAACAAAGACGTGATCATTGCATCAAGTAAGGAAGGACAATCTCTTATAGAAATCAATTTAAAAAAAGGAACAGCAGCGGACTATATGGATGTGAATAAAGGTCTGACTTCACTCGCGTATGATGCGGATACCAACACTTTACTTGTGACCGATTCAGAGAAAAATGTCGTTTATTTTATCGATACAGTGCACAAGAAAATAAAAGCAACTGTGAAGACCGGGACATTACCCTCTTCTATGGCGTTGTCTTCTTCTGGAACGTTGTTTGTTTTAAATGCAAAAAGTCATTCTGTTTCAGTCATTGATATTGAAAAGAAAAAAAAGATACGAACGATTTCCGTCCTAGAACGGCCATCTGGCATTCATTTTGATGGGCATTCCATTTGGGTTGGAGGACATGGTAAACCGGGCACATTAAATAAGAGCATTTTTGCTTACGACCCTAAAACAGGTAAAAAACAGCGAGAAATCAAACTAGGTGTTATGCCAGTCGCATTTTTTTCAGAAAAAAACTCTTCTACTTTATATGTATTATGTCATGGAGACCATACACTATATAAAGTAAATACCGATAAAAACAAACTACTTTCCTCTGTTGAGACCGGTCAAAATCCGAATTATATCACTGCTGATTCCTCATCTATATATGTCAGTAACTTAGATGACAATTCAGTATCCGTCATTGACAAACATACATTTATGTTGAAGAACCGACTGAACATCCCAGCAGGACCTTATGCTATCATGTTGGAGGAAAAGAAATGAAAGAACAGATGAATATTTTAATAGTAGATGATGAATTAGATATGCTTGAGTTAATCGGATCCTTTTTGCAGAGACAAGGCTTTCACGTGATAACTGCAAATAATGGCACGGGCGCCTTACATCAGCTTGAAAAAGAGGCCATTGACCTTGTTGTATTGGATATTATGATGCCAGATATGGATGGATTCGAAGTCTGCCAGCGCATCAGGCAAACCTCCCAAATCCCCATTTTATTTTTAACAGCTAGAAGTTATGAAGAGGATCGCATTAAGGGGCTGGAAATTGGCGCAGACGACTACATCATGAAGCCTTTTAGTCTACGTGAGCTTGCAGCTAGAATTGAAACGACATTAAGACGAATTAGAGGTCTTTCTTTAAAGCGCAGTCGAATCATGATTGGTGACTTGGAGATCGATCAAGACGGCAGACAAGTCTATCTCAAGCAAAAGCCCATCAATTTAACAAGAAGAGAATTTGATTTACTTATGTTTCTTCTGCTCAATCAAGGCCAAGTCTTTTCCCGTGAACAGCTCTATCAAAAATTGTGGGAATCACACTCACCTAGTGGCTCTTTAAGAACAGTCGATACACATATTAAAACACTAAGACTGAAATTAAAGGAAGCGGAACGGTATATTAAGACCGTTTGGGGTGTAGGCTATAAGTTTGAGGAGGACAAATGAAGCCATTATCTATTAAAAGGAAAGTGCTTTTCTTAATCCTTTCCGTTATAGGCATCGTTGCTGCCTCAGCTCTTGCCCTGACTTATTACTTATACCAGCACTTATATATAGATAAACAGATTGACTCTTTAAGTTTACAAGGAAAGAAGCTGGCAGAAATCTATCACAAACACGGGAAAGACACGTATTTTACTGACAGAATGAAGTGGGCAAATGACTCAAGTCAGGCAAGTGTTATTTTTACTGATGATCCTATGGAGCTTTCAAGCGGTATTCCTTTCGATACGAATACAAACGATAACCTCATTACGTTTAAAGAACGCCAAAAGCTTCTTCAGGGGAAAACAGTTGTGTTAATTAGAGAACACCCCCAGTTTCATCAAGATATTCTCGGGATTGCCATCCCTGTGTTCTCAAACAAAAATGATTTATCAGGAACCATTTTCCTCTCTATGCCTTTATCTGATGTGTATGAACCGTTTGTTCAAATTCGATTAACGCTTGGCATCTCTATTTTAATTATCCTGCTTTTGATTTTCTTTATTGGATATAAAAGTTCTAATAAAGTCGTAAGGACGATCAATCAAATGAAAGAAATTGCAATGGAAATGGAATCTGGTGATTTTTCAAAACGCATGGCTGTGACCAAAAAAGGGGATGAGCTAAATCAGCTGAGCCGTTCCTTTAATAAACTGTCCTCTACGTTAGAAAAAGTTGAACAGCATCGCAGAGAGTTCCTTGCTAATGTCTCTCACGAACTGAGAACGCCTTTAAGTTATATGAAAGGCTATGCCGAAGGAATTGAAGAAGGCATTATTGATCAAAAGAAAGGCATGCAGATTATTCAAGACGAATCCACACGATTAAGCAGGCTCGTACATGATCTTCTTGATCTCGCGCAGTTAGAGGGGGAATCTTATCCACTAACGATGGAACCAATCGTCTTTGCGCAGCTTATTCATGATGTTCTTGATCAAATGACATTCATTACTAGTCAAAAGGGAATCTCGTTCAACCGAGAACTCGAAGAAGATTGTATTATTTATGGTGATAGCGATCGACTTGAGCAAGTCGTTCGTAATTTATTGGACAATGCCATCCATTACACGCCATCAGGAAAATCGATTTCGATTGAATTATTCGTTCACCAACAAACTGCTGAATTGAGAATCACAGATGAAGGCAGCGGAATTCCAAAAGGAGATCTCCCTCATGTTTCTGAGCGTTTTTATCGAGTGAATAAAGCCCGCACAAGAAAAGATGGCGGCTCTGGTCTTGGACTAGCCATTGTTTATCAAATTATAAAAAAACATCGTGGCACGTTCGTTCTTCAATCTGAACAAGGCCTAGGTACGACCGCTGTTATACAATTACCAAGTGCAGAGAGCACTGAAACTCCGCCTGTCTCCTCATAAAATAAGATGACATCTTAAACAAAACAGCTCTTTTCTAGAGCTGTTTTTATTCAACAGAAAAATAAAGAATTGGCCTTTTTTTATTAACAATTTATTCATATTTGCTTGTTACACTTTTTTCAAGTTAAGAAAAAGGAGTGACAAGCTTTTGATTAGACGCTTTCAGAAATTTGATCTTTATTTATTTTTCATATTGATTTTATCTGCCATTTTAAACATTTATAACATTTGGAACGACGATACGGTGAACGCTTATTATACAGCGGCGGTCACAAGTATGATGCAAAGCTGGCATAATTTCTTCTTTGCTTCGTTCGATCCCTCAGGTTATGTCACGGTGGATAAACCACCGCTCGCCTTCTGGCTGCAAACGATCAGCGCCAAAATTTTTGGCCTGCATGGCTGGAGTGTGATCTTACCCCAAGCTTTAGCTGGCATTGGATCTGTTTATTTAATCTACCGCCTAGTCAAACCTACATTTGGCCTGGCTGCTGCAAGAGTGTCAGCACTCATTATGGCGTGTACACCAATCGCAGTTGCTGTATCTCGTACAAATAACATTGATAGCTTACTCGTCTTTATTCTTTTACTCGCAACAGCCATGATGTTCAAGGCTGTGAAACAGCAGAAAGTGCTTTGGGCGATTGCTTCTTTTGCAATGATCGGTGTCGGTTTTAATACAAAAATGCTACAAGCGTATATGATTGTACCGGCTCTCGTTCTGTTTTACATCATTGCCTATCGAACGACATGGAAGAAAAAGTTGTTATCGCTGATGATTTCAATGATTGTTCTTTTAGGTGTATCTGCTTCATGGTCTATAGCGGTTGATCTCACTTCCAAAGACAATCGTCCTTATATGGGATCAAGTCAATCGAACTCAGCACTAGAATTAGCCTTTGGTTACAATGGTCTGCAGCGGTTGACTGGTCAACAGTCTGGCGGAGGCGGCACAAATCAAGGTGAGGGACAGCCACCTTCACAGCAGGGTGATCAGCAAAATGACAATGATTCATCCACCATGCCTCAGCCGCCATCAAATGGAACTCAAAACAACTCAGACAATTCAAACCAATCATCCAGTCAGGAACAGCCTTCAATGCAAGGACCACCAAGCAATGCAAACGGCACAACACCACCTGATATGCCTTCAGGCGGTAATGGTGATGGACCGCCAAATGGCGGGGGCGGAAAAATGGGAAATGGTTCTGGCATGTTTGGAACAGGAACAAAAGGGCCATTACGTCTGTTCCAATCTGAACTGTCCGATCAAATCAGCTGGCTGCTTCCATTTGCGCTCTTCGGTGCGATTGGTATCTTCTTCTCGACAGCCTTTGAAAGAAGACGCCTCAATACAAAACAAAAAGAAACACTATTTTGGTTAGCTTGGCTTATACCTGTTGCTGCATTCTTCAGTGTAGCTGGATTTTTCCATCACTATTATTTAATCATGCTGGCACCGCCAATTGCTGTCTTAGCAGGAGCCGGATGGGTGTCTATGACTCAATTGTTTCAAACGGGAACTGGCTTTAAAAAATGGCTACTGCCAATTGCGATATTCGTCACAACCGCATTTGAAATCTTTATCCTATCCACATTTACAAGCACAATCGGTCTTGGATTAAGCATTGCAGTCGGTATCATTGGTATTGGAACGATCCTTTCTCTACTTTTGATAAAAGGAAAAGAAAAACTAAAACAATTCATGTCTCTCATTGCCATCCTTGGGATGCTGATCGCACCCCTATACTGGGCAAGCACACCTCTTCTTTACGGAGGAAACAGTATGCTGCCAGAGGCTGGTCCTCAGCTTGCAACTTCAAGTGGCAGCATGAGTTCACAAGTCAATGAAAAGCTGATCAGCTATCTTGAGAAAAACAATACGGGAGAAGAATTCCTATTCGGGACAACAGATGCAACCACTGCTTCGCCTTACATTATTAAAACAGGAAAAGCTGTTATGGCATTAGGTGGATTTAGTGGATCTGATAACATTCTCACGCTTAATGAATTCAAACAGCTCGTTAAAGACGGTAAAATCAAATACTTCTATCTTTCTGGTATGAGAGGCGGCAGCTCTGACATTCTCACTTGGATTCAAAAAAATGGCAAAGAAGTATCTGCTTCTAAATGGCAGAACAGCTCTACATCCAAAACGAATCAGCAAACAGACAGCTCAGACAGCCAACAATCAAAACAAAATGATCAGTCAAATGGACGAATGGGCGGAATGGAGAGCGGTACTCTTTATGAACTATTCGTTGATTAATTCATCTATTAAAAGGGAGGAACGATGACTGATGGAAAAGAACATACAATACTCTGTTGTAGTCCCAGTGTATAATGAAGAACTTGTGATCCATGAATCGTATCAGCGCCTCAAGACCGTCATGGATTCGACGGGAGAAGCATATGAGCTTCTCTTCGTCAATGACGGCAGTATGGATCGAACAGCTGAACTGATTAAAGGGTACTGCCAGACCGATCCGCATGTGAGACTTATTGATTTTTCTCGTAACTTTGGGCATCAAATTGCCATTACAGCGGGAATGGATTATGCAAAGGGAGAAGCTGTCGTAGTGATTGATGCGGATTTACAAGATCCACCTGAATTGATTTTAGACATGATTGAAAAATGGAAGGAAGGCTATGAGGTCGTATACGCGGTCCGCACGCAACGAAAAGGCGAAACAGCTTTCAAAAAGTACACGGCTTCCCTTTTCTACCGAGTGCTACGTCAAATCACCGAAGTAGATATTCCTATTGACACCGGCGACTTTAGATTGATGGATCGTAAAGTGTGTCATGAAATGAAAAAAATACGCGAGAAAAACCCATTTGTCCGCGGATTAGTGAGCTGGGTTGGCTTCAAACAGATTGCGGTAGAATATGTTCGGGATGAGCGGTTGGCAGGAGAAACAAAGTACCCTCTCAAAAAGATGCTCAAGCTCTCGATGGATGGGATCACATCTTTTTCTTACAAACCTTTAAAGCTAGCCAGCGTGGCAGGTATTGCCCTTTCAGCTATTGGCTTCATTTCGATGTTTCTAGTTTTATATTTAAAGCTTTTTACAAACAGCACCATCACCGGCTGGAGTTCATTAATTGTCATTCAGCTATTCTTTAGTGGGATCATCCTCTTTATGTTAGGCATGATTGGGGAGTATATCGGCCGAATCTACGATGAAGCCAAGGACCGGCCGCTTTATATCGTCAGGGATAGCTATGGCCTTCAGGCAAAGCCACATCCCGTTCAATCCCCTGTCCACTTCAAGCAATATAAACAGCATTAAAAAAAGCGTGCGAGACCCTTCAGAAGGTCCTGCACGCTTTTTAATAAATTAGACGGCTGTTTCAAACCGTTTTCTGTTAATAAAGAAAGATAGTGTAATGATTAAATAAATGCCCATGGTGACCAGCGTTTGAACAATTGGTGTATTGAATACAACGCCGACAAAAATGGCCATGATCGCAATAACTGAAAACCACGTTGTGAAAGGATACAGCTTCACGCGATATCCGCCTGGCTGTGCGACGCTTCGAGATTTCAAATGACCGACGGCAATGATAAACCAGATGAATAGAACTGTGTAACTTAAAGAGCCCATTAAGTAATTAAACGTTTGACTTCCTACAAAAAGAGAAATCAATACAGCTGCATACAAGGTAGATGTACATACAAGGATGGCTCGAACAGGCACCTGCTGTTTTGACAGCTTGGAGAATCCTTTCCATACACGGCCATCCATTGCCTGTGTATAAAGCACCCGTGATGAAGCATACAAGCCAGAGTTCATAGAAGACAAAATCGCTAGTAAGATAATACCATTCATGATGTCACTAGCATACGGTACTCCGATTGTTGCAAACACTGTCACAAATGGACTTACTTGCTCATTGTTGACTTGATTCCAAGGGATTAAGCTGACAATGATAAAGAACGGTAGTACATAAAAACCGATGATGCGTACAAACGTACTTTGAATGGCCTTTGGGATGACTTTTTCAGGGTTTTTTGTTTCTGCTAACGTGACCCCAATCATCTCCGTCCCACCATATGAATACACGACAACCAGCATTGCTGCAATTAATCCGCCAGTACCATTTGGGAAAAATCCACCGTGATCCGTTAAGTTAGACAATCCAGGTGCTGCATGCTGTCCGAATGAGACAAATAGCATGGTAAATCCAATGATAATAAATAAGATGATGACAGCAATTTTAATAGAAGCCAACCAATACTCTGTCTCAGCAAACATTTTGACTGAGCAAACATTAATGATTGTGACTACAAGTGAAATGATTAACACAAGCATCCAGATTGGCACTTGTGGGAACCAGTACTGAATAAAGATGGCCGACACAATCGCTTCTGCTGCAATGTTCAGCACCCACATCTTCCAATAAATCCAGTCTAAGAAATAAGCCGGATACTTTCCTAACACAGGTTCAATCAAGTCACGGAATGTTCTTGCTCCAGGTCGTGCAACGGTCATTTCGGCAAGTCCTTGCATAATAAATAATAAAATAAGACCACCAATCATGTATGCCAAAATGACAGCAGGACCCGCAATATCAATGGCAGAACTACTTCCTTTAAACAGACCAGCACCGATGGCACCGCCAAGCGCAAGCATCATAATATGCCTTGATGTCATTGTTCGTTTTAACTGCACATGTTCCTTTTCCATTTTCTATAGCTCCTTTAAATTTGAATCTTCAGACAAATATGAGATAAAAGCATATAAAAAGGCCAGCCATCTCCCGGAAGAGACGACTGACCTTGCAACCGCGTTACCACTCTTATTGATTCAGCCATGGCTGAATCCAACTTAAAACCCGATAACGGAGGTCACACGTAAAGACTTACTATTCATTCAGTCTTACCGCTCTTTGAGCGAGTTCAATGATTCGTTTTACTGCGTTGCACCGACCCGCAGCTCTCTTAAAAAACGGATGTTCATTTACTATTCTCAAGTCAAAGCGTTTATAGTCAAATTTGTATATTCGTCAAAGATTTTATTTTTTAAATATACTGACTAACCACGCAATTGTCAACAGCCTTTTTCAGACAAACAGCGATTAACGAATCCAAACAGCTACTTCATCCATCGGGCGACGTGTTTTGCCGCGTTTTGGCTCAGTGACACGATAACCAAAGGCTGCCATGACAGAGATGTCGTATTGACCATCCTCCAGTAACCCTTCTTCTTCTAAGATACGATGGATGTGATCGTAGCTAAATCCTTCCACTGGGCATGAATCAATGCCGATCTGTGCCGCAGCTGTCATCATGTTACCTAAGGCAATATACGTTTGTTTTGAAGCCCAATCAAATAATGTACGGTCATTTTCTAGTAGATGAAGATCGTTCTCTTGGAATTCTCTGTAGCGCCCCTTGACCATTTCAAACGTTTCGTCTGTCATTCCTTTGATTTGCTTGTTGATGTATTCTGCATATGCTGAATCATAGCGGGCATCTGTTCTTGCCAAGATGATCACAAAATGGCTGGCAGTTGGAAGCTGCTTTTGCGCCCCCCATGTATACTCTTTTAATTTTTCTCTGAATGCTTCATTTTGAACAACGAGGAACTTCCAAGGCTCAAACCCTACAGAGCTTGGAGAAAGTCTTCCTGTTTCTAAAATAAATGCAAAATCATCCTCTGGAATCTTTTTCGCTGGGTCAAACTCTTTTGTCGCATGACGGAATTCATACGCCTCAATGATTTCTTTTTTTAATAGCTCTTTGTCTCGCATATTATTCATCCTTTCTAATGAACAGGTGTGTTCCCACAATCCAATTTCTTTCCATTCCCTAATAGAAATTGTTATGATAGGAAAACAAACAACCCGAATGTGTGATGTCTATCTCTATGGTAAAAGAAAAGCTTCCATTGATTCAAGTACGCACATTTTTGTTCGTTAGGTACAAACATGTTCGTTTATGACCATTTTCGTTTAAGAAAGGAATGTTGAGATGAGTGCACCATCCAATCCAGTCAGTATTGTGAATCATGGCTGTCCCGTGTCTATCACTACAAATGTCATCGGAGGGAAATGGAAAGGCGTCATCCTTTATCATTTGACTTGCGGTCCAAAGCGTTACAACGAAATACGCCGGCTTCTGCCAAGAATTTCGCAGCGTGTCCTGACGTTGCAATTACGAGAACTTGAACAAGACGGGATTGTTCACCGTGAAGTTTATGAGGAAGTTCCTCCTCGTGTCGAGTATTCACTGACTTCTCTTGGAAATACGTTAAAGCCCATTATCTTTGCCATGCGTGAATGGGGCGAATCCTATGGAAGAGAAACGCGCCCAAAAGAAAAAAGCTGCCATCTCTAGCAGCTTTTTTTAAGATGAAATCGCCGTTGGCTCTTGCTGTGGATCGTCCTTCACAAACAAGATACCAAGCTGGTGATGCTCCCCTTCGTAAGAGGCGCGTTTCTCAAACCTTGTCTGACCATTGAGACCAATGATCTCGAGCTTTGTCAGAGCACGATTGGTTTGTAGTGCTTCATAAAATTCTGAAACGGTTTTGATCTCGATTCCATTGACCTTTGTAATAATTTCTCCGATCTCAAGCTTTAAATCAGCCGCAGGGGTATTCGGAATGATACCAAGCACCATAAGCCCTTGATTCCGCTTAGAGAAAAAGAATGGTGCAGCGTTGTCATTCGCCCTCTGCTTCCATGATAAAAAGGCTCTTCCTGCAATCGCTAGAACAACAGCTCCCCACGCAATCGGCTCAAACCAAATACTTGCCGCACCTACTGCAGCAACAACTAGACCGAGCATCATTATTCGGCGTGACGTAATTTGAATACTTACAATTGGCAGCGATCCTTGAATACGCTGGCCAAAGCCGATGATGTACGGGATCACAATAAATGAAAAGCTTTGATCGTGCACTTGAAGCACAGGCCACCATGGCAGAGAAGAAGTCCATTCACCTGCCGGCATCAGCAAAACAAGTGGTAAAAGCCACAGACGGTTTGCTCGCTGCTGGCCGATCAAAAGTCCTCTCGCACTCATCACCATTGCAGGCGATGTACGTAAATGCGCCGTTCGATAGGCTAAGATGCCTTCGGTCATTAACAGTAGCCCTAACAGGATCACAACGGCTGATGCATTCATCATTGAAAGCTGCGGCAGCCAAGAATGGCTCACTTGAACAGACATCAGTCCAAATGCCGCAATAAAACTGAAACCGAGTGTGTATGCAGACGAAAGCGCACTCGCCTTAAAGAATAAAGAGAAAACGATGGTCATCGCTGCAATCAGCACGATGAATCCAGGCGGAAGGGAAATCCCTAAGCCTACAGATATGATCGATAGACAAATTCCTGGAACCCATCCCTTTGAATATGTAAATTTCAGTTCATCGTAAACATCTTCTATTCTTGTTTGAAACGCTTTTCTCTCCCGCTTTACGCGGATGTAGCCATATAATAGGCTGATTAATATCATAAAATAAAAAAGAGGATGGATTAAAAACAGACCGACCGCTTTTAATCCGGCTCCCATCCACTCCGAGCTCATTATCGTTCACCGCCCAAGTCAAGCATTTTCTCTTATTCTATCAAATAAATCGATGCTTGACATCAGGTTTATTTCTCCTGATTCATCCAAAGTGTGACATTCGACAGTGAAAAATCTTTTAAATAGTGATTTACATCTACATCTAGTATGCCGCCGAGAAGCTGCATGGACCTCTTGATGTCGGTTAAGTTTATACCAAGTCTCTTATGATTATCCATTAAATAATTGAAGTATATCTCAGCACAGTCTTCATCGATCTCGTCGACTGATTCTACCGTTGTGTAATTGACCAAGTACCTGCTTAACAGCATGAGTAGACTTAATGCCTTTGTAGCCGAAAACGTCACATCTTTTGTACGACTCTTAAGCTCCTCTACCAACTCGTAATATTTTTTCTCTCTCACAATACTTGCCCTTTTCAATTGTGTACCCCCATTTACTAGTTCTTTTAAGAAAAGCGCAAACCTCGGTACAGCTCAATGCTTAAGCTGAATATCCGCAAAAAATAAAATATTTAAAATGAGTGCTACTTTTTATTGTAAGAATTATTTATGTAACATACAACTTTCAAAAGTTTCATTTTCATGACATGTTTAAATCAACAGAAAGTCTCTTATATAAATATGTTATCGGGTAAATTCGAAGGAATGTTATGTTTTTTGTAAAATAAATGAATATATTTCTCGATATAATATATTTTTAAGAATAAATTATTACATGTTCGTAACACTTATGAACCAAAAAAAAGAGGCATTTATTCGCCTCTTTATTTTTTGAGATATAGTGCTTTTAGTGCAGTTTGCAGCTGAAGATCATTCTTTTCATAAGATTTCACTTCATCTACCATCTTGTTCATCATTTTCGCTGTCTTTAAATCAATCACACCTGATTTATCGAGATTGTATGTGCTTTGAAATGCGAGTACAGCCTTTTTCGTTTCTTCGTCAAAATACCCATCTACTCTGCCAGGGTCGAATGATAAGCCTTTTAACAATGTCTGCGCTTGTCTGACTTCTTCATTGTTCATATCAAGCTGAAGCGGTTCTTTCAGCTGGAGCGGGCCAACGGTGAAGTAATCTGGTTGATGAATCGCAATGGTCGGCACAACGCCTTTTTTGTGAATCCAATTCCCTTTCGGTGTCAGCCACTTATACAGCGTTAATTTAATGTTACTCCCATCTCCCATTGGTACCGCCTGCTGCACAGTCCCTTTACCAAAGGAAACGTCACCTACCACTTCATACTTCCCTGCTTCTTTCATGGCACCAGCCAGAATTTCAGAAGCGGATGCACTTCCTTTATCAATTAAGACATTAACCGGGTATGGTTTTTGTTCTTTTCGTTTTGAAAAATATCGTTTTCGATCGCCATTCCGTTCTGCAATTTGAATATATGGCTGATCCTTTGTGATAAAATGTTTCAAAATGTCTTCCACACTTTGTAGATAGCCGCCAGGATTTCCTCTCACGTCCAGCACAAGGCCTTCCATGCCCTTTTTCTCGAGCTTATTCAAGCTTGCCGTGAAATCCTTCGCCGTATCTTCAGAGAAGCTAGAGATCGCAATATAGCCTGTTTTATGACCATTGACCTCTTTCATTGAAGCCGTTACGGTTTCAAGCGGGATTTCTTCTCGTTTGATATGGAATGTTAACTCTTTTTCAATTCCATTTCGTCTGATTTTCAAGGCGACAGACGTTCCTTTTTTTCCTCTTATTTTCAGTACAGCATCGTTTAGGCTTTTTTCTTTCATCGACTCACCGTCAATGCTGATGATTTCATCTTTCGGTTTCAGACCCGCCTTTGCCGCAGGGGATTTTTTAAAGGCAGAGACAATGATAATCTTTCCTTCATCCATTCCAACTTCTGCCCCAATTCCTTCAAATGAGGAATCAAGTGAATCCGAAAATTGCTTTGCGGTTTGCTTGTCCATGTATACTGAATACGGATCATTTAAGGTTGAAAGCATTCCTTGTATGGCACCTTCAAGCAGCTTTTGACGATCCACTTCCTCTACATATTCATTCGAAATGAGGTCATAGGCTTTCTCAATTTTCTCCATTCCGTTTTCCTTTGCTCGATCACTTGATTGAGCTTGTCCAGCCACTGCAGCAGCCGCTTTCGGTGACTCCGCTTGAGTCGCCTCTTTATGCGTCATAACCCCTGCACTGATGATGAGAATGACACTTGCCATGATGGATGCGATTTGTTTTTTCATATTTGGCCTCCTTCTTCAACTCTTCCTGATGACCTGAGTTATTATATGCCAGAAGAAGGGATTTCATGTAAAGACATTCTCCTAAGGAGGCTTGACTAATCATTTCAATAGGTGTAATTTTTATTTTGTTACGATCGAGAAGGAGTCTTCGCTATGTATATTATATTGACGATGCTTTTATTAGGAATTTTACTAGGGTTTGTAGGAGCTGGCGGGGCTGGTTTTGTCATCGCATTGCTGACGTTAATCTTTGATGTACCAATCCATACTGCACTTGGGACATCTTTAGCTGCTATGGCATTTACGACTTTATCTGGTGCATACAGCCACTACCGGGAAGGAAATATCCAGCTCAAATCAGGTTTGATTGTCGGTGCACTAGCTTGTATTGCTTCATTTGCCGGAGCAAAAGTGGCTCCTTTTATTCCAGAGGATAGCCTGCACTATTTAACAGCTGGTATGCTCTTTTTATCTGCTGTTTTTATGATGATCAAATTGTTTGTCCTAAAAGAAGATGCTGAACAGCAGCCGCTTTCTTCACGCCAATTGCTGATCAGGGGCATTATATTAGGCCTTGTATCAGGGATGCTTTCAGGGATGTTCGGTATCGGATCAGCACCATTTATTCAAGTGGGGCTTTTGATTTTGCTGAAGCTGTCTATTAGACAAGCTGTTGGCACAACGATGCTAGTGATTATTCCAATCTCTATTGGCGGTGGAATTGGTTATATTTCAGAAGGCTATGTTGACTTTATCCTGCTCGTTCAGATCTTAATCGGTACCGTATTAGGGGCTTTTATTGGGGCAAAATTTACCCGCCTTGCGCCGAAACTGTTATTAAAATCCGCTGTGCTTTTAACACCTATTATTGCCGGATTACTGCTGTTATTTTAATTTCATCTACATGAAAAAAGCCGATAACATGCTGTTATCGGCTTTTTGTCAGCGGATATATTGCGCTGGATTGACTGCATTTGATTTCGCGCCATTCCATAATCCTTTATGAATTTCAAAATGAAGATGCTGGCCATCTGATTGACCTGTGTTCCCCATATATCCAAGGAATTGACCTTGCTCGACTCTTTGACCTGTTGATACACTTCTTGTTGAAAGATGAGCGTATACCGTTTGATACGTTTGGCCATTGATGTTATGTGTAATGAACACCACATTCCCATAGCTCGTCGAATAGCTTGAGTTCGTGACTGTTCCAGATGCGGCTGCAACGACAGATACTGTGCCTCTAGCTGCAATATCTAATCCGTAATGCTGTCCGCCAGAACGTCCGCCAAAGCCTGATGAGAAACGGCCTGCAGCTGGCTTAATGAAACCGGAGCTGCTTGCTGGTGTATCTGACACTTGATCAGATCCTCCACTTGGTGCAGGTGCACTTTTTTCAGCAGCTGCTTGTTCTGCTTTCTTCGCTTCTTCTTTTTGACGGCGTGCCTCTTCAGACTTTACCGCCGCTTTTTGATTCGCTAAAATTTCTTGTTCATTTTCAAGCTTTCCTAGTTCATCATGTGCATGTTCTTTTTCTTCCGTTACATGACCAAGGACTTTTCCTTTTTCTTTTTGCTGTTTAGATAGGTCCTTTTTCAACGTTTCAAGCTCTTTCAAAGATGTTTCAAGTCCACTTAGCTGTTTATTTAGCTCTGCTTCTTTTTGCTCTACTAGCTCCAAATCATTTTCGTGTTCTGTAATCATGTCTTTATCTGCTTCGACGATGGTTGTAACAGCTCCCACACGACTGACAAAATCACTAAAGCTACGAGCACCTAGCAGCACATCTAAATAGTTGATTGTACCGCCACTTTTTTGCATAGAACGAATTCGATCTTTGAAAATCGCTTTTCTCTTTTCAATTCGCTCGTTGATGACTTCAATCTCTTTTTTTAGTTTTTTGATCTCTTGTTTCGTCTGTTTGACCTCTTTTTCTTTTTCAGCGACTTTTTCAGTTGCGGCACTTACTTTTTGGTCAATTTTTTCAATTTCTTGCTTTAGCTTTGATTCTTTCTTTTCAAGCTTTGCCAGTTCTGATTTCTTTTTCTTCAAGGTTGATTCAGTCTTCGATGTTTTCTCTTCAATTTGTTGACGTTTTTGATCTAGGTCTTCGTATGCGAATGCACGATTTTCGTTCCCTGGAATGTATAGCCACGTTGTTCCAATAAACGCTGCCATTCCAGCCATCATCAGCTTTCTTTTCAAAACGATATTCCCCTCCCATGACAACTGCCTGCATAAAGAGTCGACCGGATGAATTGGATCAACCGGTCACATCTTCTATAGAATCTTCGAGTGCTGCCATCAATATAAATAGATTTATACTTTCAAGAATTTACGGATGGACGTTAAACTTCCCCACACACCGATAATGGCACCGATCAATAGAAGGATCAGTGATACTTGATAGACAAACGGATTGTATGGAAGCATTGAAATAAATGAACCTTGTACCCTTGGCGCCACCCAGCCGACAGCATATTGATACGTGCCAAGCAATACAGCGATTGGTATAATCGAGCCAAATACACCAAGTAGTAATCCTTCGATGAAGAACGGCCAGCGGATAAACCAGTTCGTTGCACCTACTAGTTTCATAATCTCAATTTCTTTACGTCTAGCAAAAATCGTAATTTTGATCGTATTGGAAATCAAGAACATCGCTGTAAATAAAAGCCCAATAATAAGTGCGATGCCGACATTACGCGCCACTCCGACAACATTAAAGAGTCGGCTGACCTCTTCTTTTCCATAAGTGACTTTATACGTCCCTTTTAGGTTTTCTAATTTCTTCGCTACTTTTGGTGTATCGTGGGGATCTGTTGTTTTCACAATAAACGCATCATTCAATGGATTTTCTTGATCAACCAATCCCATAGATTGTCCATTTTCACCAAAGCTTTTAATCAGTGCTTTTAGTTCATCATCCTTGGATGAGTATTTCACATCACTGATTTCAGGAATCTTCTCAATTTCTGCTTTTAATTCATCCTGCTGCTTTTGATTCGCAGTTAAATCGATGAGAACTTTTACTTCTACTTCTTTCTCAGCGTTCGATGCCATGTTATTCAAGTTGAGCATAATGACAAGAAAAACCCCAACTAAAATCAATGTGACAGTGACCGCACTAATTGATGCAAATGTCATCCACGTGTTTCTTCCAAGTGAACGGAAGCTCTCACGTAAATGCCGCGAGAGAGTTTTAATCATAAATTCCGTACTCCCCTCTTGCTTCGTCACGTACAATCATTCCATCTTCGATTGCGATGACGCGTTTCTTCATGCTGTTTACAATCTCTTTGTTGTGTGTCGCCATGACGACTGTTGTTCCGCGGTTATTAATCTCTTCGAGTGTCTTCATGATTTCCCATGAAGTATCTGGATCAAGGTTTCCTGTCGGTTCGTCTGCAATGACAACCTCAGGATGATTGACGATCGAACGAGCGATCGATACACGCTGCTGTTCACCGCCGGAAAGCTGATCTGGAAATTGACGAGCTTTGTGCTTTAATTGCACCAAATCAAGTACCTCAAGCACTTTTTTCTTAATAATACTTGGCTGTTCACCAATGACTTCAAGAGCAAATGCCACGTTCTCAAAGACCGTGAGACTTGGAAGTAGTTTGAAATCTTGGAATACTACGCCAATTTCTCTTCTCACGTAAGGAATTTCTTTTTCCTTCATCGAGCCTAAATCTTTGTTATTAATTAAGATTTTTCCTTTGGTTGGCTTCTCTTCACGATACATCATTTTAATGAACGTGGATTTACCAGCGCCACTGGGACCAACAACATACACAAACTCTCCTGGATGGATAGAGACATTGATTCCATTGATCGCCTTTACACCATTAGGATAGATCTTATAGACTTCCTTCATTTCAATCATGTAATCACCTAATCTTTTCTTATTCGCTGTCAAACAGCTTATCATGATGTTCTGACACTTCTCGTCAAAAAACGTTATGTATGGTCACGCACATACCCTTCGATACGCACAAGCAATTTATGTCCTTTTCATCCAAAAAGATGAAAAAATTGAATCGTCTAAATTTCAACAACTCCAATTATACGTCATGAATCGACGCAATGGTATTACATTTATATTTCAAAACTTATAAATAAAAGGTAAATAGAGCAACCAAAACCGAAAAACATGTCTTTTTACCCTTATTTTTTAAATAAAATTTAATATAATACGTTTTCATACTATCCAAAAGTCTTTTTCTACAAATAGAAAATAAAAAAACCTTGTCGATTAGACAAAGGTTTTATTTTTTCTCTGCAAGCCATTTGGCGACTTCTTTTGCTTGTTTTTCATCTACCATTCCACTTGGCATAGATCCTTTACCGTTCTGGGCAATATCTGCAATTTGGCTTTCATTATATTTTTTCCCGACTTCTTTCAGGCTTGGGCCGCCTCCGCCAGATAAGTCTTTTCCATGACAGCCAATACAGTTTTGCTGATAAATCTCTTCACCACTGCTCACATTTGAAGCACTTTTACTGCCTTCTTTGTCACTGCTGCTTGAATTTCCTCCACAGGCCGCAAGTACAAAAAGCATAGCGACAAAAAGAAGCGTTAATCCGCTCTTTTTCATGTATTTCCCTCCCTTACAATCATTTGGTCAACGTTATTATATCCTTGTTTACGCCCTTTTAAAACCCTCACCCAGCACCTCTTTTGCATCCATGACGATGACAAACGCTGATGCATCGATCGCTTTTACCACTTGTTTCAACTTTGTGAATTGTGACTGCCCTACAACACACATTAAAATAGGCCGGTCATGGTCGGTGTACCCACCTACTGCTGAAATCTTCGTTACACCACGATCAATTTGATCAAACACCGCCTGTCTGACCTCATCCTCATGGCCCGTAATAATCATAGCCATCTTCGAGTGACTAAAGCCAGCCTGTACGACATCAATCGTCTTGCTAGAAATGAACACTCCGATCACAGCGTACAGTCCTTCTTCAATCCCAAAAACAGTCATGGCCGCCAAAACAATCAAACCGTCCATCATCGCTAAACAAGTACCTAACGTCAGCCCTGTATATTTATTGATGATTTTGGCCGCAAGTGCCGTTCCTCCCGTTGAACCATTGCCGAGGAAAACGAGCCCAATCCCGATCCCAATCACTACACCGCCAAATATTGCGGCGAGCAGTGCTTCATGGGTGACAGGAGCAATGTGTCTTGTTAAGAACACCATTAAAGGTAAAAAGACAGAACCAACGAGCGTTTTTACCCCAAATGTTCCACCTAATAAATAAAAGCCTGCGATAAAGAGCGGAATATTGAGACCCCATTGTACATATGCAGCTTCAAAACCGAATGACTGCATAATGGTACTGATTCCACTCACACCGCCAGCAGCAATCTGATTTGGTAATAATAACGTATTAAAGCCAACCGCTACGATAGCTGATCCTATTAAAATGAGTACATAATTTTTCACTTCAATCCAAAATTGAGAATGTTCCTGCTTCATGTCTTTCTTCCTCCGTTACTTCTGAATGCACACCTATTTTAAGCCCTCTCATTCGGATTGTAAATAACAGCCAAATGCAGTGCTAATGGATTAATACTTTATCACACAGCCGGATCAGCGTACTTGCCGTTTGGCAGAAGAGTAAATGATGGTATATTTAATATGTACATGAGAAAGAAGGGACATACGATGAAGAAAATACTGAAGATCACCGGTATTACATTACTTGCACTCATCATCTTAGCTTTTGGTGCTTTCTATACATGGAGCCGCTTTACATATGGACCATCGGAAGCGTTAAAAAAGCAGATGAATATTGAGCAAGTCGATCATAAAAATGGGGTATATTCATTTGAAGCATCAAAAAGCGATACTGGCATCATTCTCTATCCTGGGGCAAAAGTTGAACCTCTTGCGTATGCCTATCTTGGGAATGCGCTGATGAAGAAAGGCTATTCAGTCTTTATCCCAGACATGCCATTTTCCTTCGCGATTTTTAATACGAAGAAGGCAGAGGAGATCCTCAAAAGTCATCCGGCCATCAAGCATTGGTACATTGGCGGACATTCACTAGGCGGGACAGCTGCCGCTATGTATGCAGAGAAAAATCAAAGCAAGCTGGACGGCCTCTTTTTCCTTGCCTCCTATCCTGCATCAGATGATTTGAAACAGGCTTCCTTGCAAGTATTATCTATTTCAGGCGAAAAAGATGGGCTGGCGACACAAGAAAAAATCAAAAAATCGAAAAAGCAGCTACCTTCTCAAACGGTGTACCATGAGATAAAAGGCGGTAATCATGCTCAATTTGGCATGTATGGCAAACAAAAAGGGGATCAGCCTGCAGACATTCCAGTCCTCACGCAACAAAAAGACATCGTTCAGACGATGCTGGAATGGTTAAAACCAGCAAAAAAGCTCCCGTAATGGGAGCTGCAGGATTGTTGACAAAGGGCTAAAATGAACTTGATTTTAGCCCTTTGTCTTCTTTTCAGCGTGATTGAAAACCTTTGCAGTCTAGGAAGGACGAGCATCGGTGCGGAGCGAATCTGACATTCGTGAGCACCGAAGCGCAGGACTGACACCGAATGCGAGGGTTTGTCTACACGCTGAAGCTCCCGTAATGGGAGCTTTTCATTTTTTATGCCTTCGTCGCTTCTAAAAACTCTTCAGCATCTGCCACAGCCAGTGAAATGGCCTCTTCCCAAAATGCTTTTTGAGTCAGGTCGACACCTAGGTGCTTATATGCCAAATCTTCTACAGTCATTGACGCTGTATCTTTTAATAGCGCAATATATTTCTCTTCAAATGATGCCCCAGCCTGCAATGCTTTCGCGTAAATACCTAGCGAGAACATGTATCCGAAGGTGTAAGGGAAGTTATAAAACGGGACACCTGTAATATGGAAATGCAGTTTAGACGCCCAGAAATGCGGATGGTATTCATCTAAAGAGTCGCCAAAGGCTTCCTTCTGTGCTTCTACCATCAACTCATTCAAGCGGTCAGCTGGCACTTCTCCTTGTTTGCGCTCTTCATAAAAACGTTGTTCAAATAAAAAGCGTGATTGAATATTCATAAAGAATGCCACACTGCGCTGCAGCTTATCCTCTAGCAAACTGAGACGCTCTTCTTCATTGGCCGCCTCTTTTAATGAAGCATCTGCCACAATCATTTCTGCGAATGTCGACGCAGTTTCAGCTACATTCATCGCATATTTACGATTTAACATCCGAACATCCTGCATGACTTCCTGATGGAACGAATGACCAAGCTCATGTGCTAGTGTCGCTACATTGGATGGAGTCCCTGAGAAGGTCATAAAAATACGTGATTCTCCGCTATCAGGGAAATTCGTACAAAAACCGCCCACTCGTTTGTTTGGGCGATTCTCAGCTTCTACCCAGCGTTCATTAAAAGCTTTTTCAGTAAAAGCAGCAAGCTCTTTTCCAAACCCTGCGAAATGCTTGATAATAAAAGCGGCTGCGTCTTGATAAGAATAGGTTTTTGTCTCACTTCCAATAGGCGCTCCCACATCAAACCAGCTCAGTTTATCAACCCCAAGCAAGTCAGCTTTACGTTGTAAATAATCAATGAATGGCTGTTTATGTTCATCAATGACAGACCACATTGTATCGAGCGTCTCTTGTTTCATCCGGCAAATATCAAGGGGCTCTTTTAATATATGATCCCATCCTCTTGCTTCATATACTTGTAAACGAAAACCAGCAAGATGATTGAGTGTGCTTGCAAACAAATGTTCATCCTGTGTCCATGCATGTTCTAAATTATGATACACGGCTTTTCTCACTTCACGGTCTGAATCATCCATCGCATTTTCTGCTTGGCCTACAGAAATCATTTGTGTTTCACCATTTTGCTCAAATGGAATGGTAATTTTGTTCACCAAGCTAGAATAAAGTTCATCCCACGCATGATACCCATCTACTGCTAGTTTTTGAATGAGTGTTTCCTGTTCAACAGGCAGTTGATCTTTCACATGTTCTCTTCGTTCATTTAATATGTAACGAACATCTGA
This sequence comes from Bacillus sp. Leaf49, assembly GCF_001426125.1. Lineage (NCBI taxonomy): Bacteria > Bacillati > Bacillota > Bacilli > Caryophanales > Bacillaceae > Bacillus > Bacillus sp. Leaf49. The sequence continues at coordinate 477,703 of NZ_LMRK01000001.1, forward strand.
AAAAGCGGCTGAATCCATTAATTCTTCCCAGTGGCTAGTAGGAATCTCAGCAAGTGATTGATCAAACCCTGCTAGAATGGTTCCTAATTCAGCTTCCAGCTTGGCAATAGACCCCCGGAGACTGCCCGCCTTCATATCCTTTGTATTTTGAGATTGTAGACAGGATACAAATGAACCTGCTTGCGCTAGTTTTTTATATGTGATTTCATACGTTTCAAGGACAGCTGTTAACTTTTTTTCAATTTGTGTATCTTCTTTTGAAAAGGCATCTACCTTTTGTCGTAACTCATCTAATAGCTGCTGTATGTGCTGTAAGTATGTGATAAATTCTGATGAAGAACTGCCTCCTTTAAAAAAGGCATCTAAATCCCACGTCTCTTGTAATGGTTTTAATCCCAAATTATTTCCCCCTTTAATTGCTAATTTCATCATACAAAGGATATAGAGTCAGTATGGCATATGTATTCCTTTATATTCATTATATTTTCTCACAATTAAAAAAACCCGGCAAGAAGCCGAGTTTTTATGATAATTTTGAACGTAAATACGCATCGATAAAGGAATCTAAATCTCCATCCATCACCGCTTGAACATTTCCCATCTCCGTGTTGGTACGATGGTCTTTCACAAGGGAATATGGGTGGAAGACATACGAGCGAATTTGGCTTCCCCAGCCAATTTCTTTCTGTTCTCCTCTGATTTCATCCAATTCCGCCTGCTGTTCTTCGATCCGTTTTTGATAAAGCTTAGATTTCAGCATTTTCATTGCACGTTCTCTGTTTTTGATTTGGGATCTTTCCGTTTGGCACGTCACGACGACATTTGTTGGGATGTGTGTGATACGAACCGCAGAGTCCGTCGTATTGACGTGCTGACCCCCTGCACCACTTGCACGATACGTATCCACCTTAATATCCTCTGTACGAATATCGATATCAATTTCTTCATTAAATTCTGGCATGACATCACAGGAAACGAAAGATGTGTGTCTACGGCCAGATGAATCAAATGGAGAAATACGGACTAAACGATGGACACCTTTTTCTGCTTTTAAGTAACCGTAAGCGTTATGTCCTTTAATCAGCAATGTCACAGACTTAATTCCCGCTTCATCCCCTGGAAGATAATCAAGGGTTTCAACCTTAAAGCCTCTGCGCTCTGCCCAGCGGGTATACATTCTGAGGAGCATCGATCCCCAGTCCTGTGATTCCGTTCCACCTGCACCCGGGTGAAGCTCAAGAATGGCATTGTTTTTGTCATACGGTTCACTTAAAAGAAGCTGCAATTCAAACTCGTTAAATTGTTTTGTTAAGTTCTTCAGCTCTTTTTCAAGCTCTGCATGAAGATCCTCATCGTAGTCTTCTTTTAATAAATCATGCGTCATTTGCAGCTCATCATGAGATTCACTGAGCTCATGATATGTATTCACATAATCCTTCAGTGCATTGGCTTCATTAATGACACCTTGCGCTTTTTGCTGGTCATTCCAAAAGTCAGCCTCTGACATCGTGGCCTCAAGCTCTGCAATTTTCGCTTCTTTTGTATCGAGGTCAAAGAGACCCCCTAAAATCAGCTAGCCTGCTAGCCATATTTTCAAGCTCTTGTCTAATTTCTACTAATTCCATATCCTTCACCTCATAGATGTATGGGGGCTGACATGAATAGAAAGAGGTTTTCACCTCTTTCCATTACTTATTCTGTCTTCCCATGACAATTTTTATATTTCTTGCCGCTTCCGCAGTGACACGGTGAGTTTCTTCCGATATCCACCACTTTACGCACCGGCTTTTTCTTCACTGTTTTCTCCTCATCGCCTTCTTGAGGTTGATGAGCAGTTGTTTGTCCTTGAACGACTTCTTCACGTTCTAGGTTGTTTTGGATTTCTGATTTTAGCACATATTTAGCGACGTCATCTTCAATTGAAGCGACCATATGCTCAAACATCGCAAAACCTTCCATTTGATACTCACGAAGCGGATTGGTTTGTGCATATGCACGTAAATGGATTCCTTGACGCAGCTGATCCATTGCATCGATATGATCCATCCACTTAGAATCTACTGCACGAAGAACGATGACTTTTTCAAATTCACGCATTTGTTCATCGCCAAATGTCTCTTCTTTTGCATCATATTTCTCTTTAATCCGCTCCATGATGAATTCGGTGATCTCATCTGCTTCTTTACCGAAGATATCTTTGACCGAAATGGCACCTTCATCTAAATAGTTCGTGTTGATTAATTCAACAAGACCATCTATTTTCCATTCTTCTGGAAGTTCTTCTTTCGGCGTGTAAGATCCAACAGCCCGCTCAATAGACGATTGAATCATATTGATCACAATCGATTTCAAGTTATCAGAATCGATGACTTCAAAACGCTGTTTGTAAATGACTTCACGCTGTTGACGAAGAACATCATCATATTGCAGAAGCTGCTTACGGGAATCAAAGTTATTCCCCTCAACACGTTTTTGAGAAGATTCAACAGCTTTTGAGACCATTTTACTTTGAATTGGAGTAGAGTCATCCATACCGAAGCGATCAAGCATCGCCATTGTCCGCTCTGCACCAAATCGGCGCATCAATTCATCTTCCATTGAGAGATAGAATTGAGTAATCCCTGGGTCTCCTTGACGACCAGAACGACCACGGAGCTGGTTATCGATACGGCGTGATTCATGACGCTCTGTCCCAATAACAGCAAGACCGCCTAGTTCTTTCACACCTTCGCCAAGCTTGATGTCTGTTCCACGTCCCGCCATGTTTGTCGCAATTGTGACGGCACCTTTTTGTCCAGCTTCCTCAATAATTTGTGCTTCACGCTCATGGTTTTTCGCGTTTAACACTTGATGAGGGATGCCTTTATTTTTAAGCAGTTTTGAAATCAATTCAGATGTCTCAACCGCAACAGTTCCGACAAGGACCGGCTGTCCTGTCATATAACGCTGTGCGACGTCTTCAGCTACTGCTTTAAATTTGCCATCCATTGTACGGTAGATTAAATCAGGTCTGTCATCACGCACAACCGGTTTATTGGTTGGGATTGTGACAACCTGCATATTGTAAATGTTACGGAATTCCTCTTCTTCCGTTTTCGCTGTACCTGTCATACCAGATAGCTTTTCATACATACGGAAATAGTTCTGGAACGTAATGGTTGCAAGTGTCATGCTTTCATTCTGCACTTCAAGACCTTCTTTTGCTTCAATGGCTTGGTGCAGACCTTCACTATAGCGACGTCCTTTCATTAAACGTCCTGTGAAGGAGTCAACGATGACGACTTGACCATCTTCCACAACATAATCAACGTCTTTTTGCATCGCAACATGTGCCTTAAGAGCCTGCGCGATATGGTGGTTAAGAGCAACATGTTTGACATCAAACAAGTTCTCGATGCCAAATGCTTTTTCCGCCTTCGTCATTCCGCTTTCAGTCAGCTGTACACTTTTTGTTTTAATATCATAAGTGAAATCGTCTTCTATTTTTAACGTACGAACAAAGGCATTTGCTTGTACGTAAAGTTTCGTCGATTTTGCAGCTTGTCCAGAAATAATAAGAGGTGTTCTCGCTTCATCAATTAAGATGGAGTCAACTTCATCGATGACGGCATAATGAAGTGGTCTTTGAACCATTTGCTCTTTATACAGCACCATGTTATCTCGTAAATAATCAAAGCCAAGCTCATTGTTTGTTGAATACGTGATATCAGCAGCGTACGCTTCTCTTTTTTCATCTTTGTCTAAACTGTTTAAGTTTAAGCCAACCGTTAAGCCAAGAAATTCAAAAATCTTGCCCATTTCCTCTGCATCACGACTTGCCAAATATTCGTTGACTGTCACAATGTGGACGCCTTTTCCAGAAAGAGCATTCAAATAAACAGGCATCGTTGATGTCAACGTTTTACCTTCACCTGTTTTCATCTCAGAGATATTCCCTTCATGTAGGGCAATCCCCCCCATGAGCTGCACCTTAAATGGGAACATTCCTGTCACGCGGCGGGAAGCCTCACGAACCGTTGCAAATGCTTCAACCAAAAGGTCGTCTACAGATTGTCCTTTTTCAAGTTTTTCTTTAAATTCGATCGTTTTATTTCGTAAAGCCTCGTCAGATAATTTCTCAAAATCTTGAGCGAGAGCTTCGATTTCATTTGCCTTTTTTTCATATCGGCTGATCGTACGTTTCGTAGGATCAAACACTTTGTTTAAGATTCCAAGCATATAATAACGCTCCTCTATTTCATGCAATTTTTCGGCATGTCCAAAAGTTTGACAGGTCCATATTTACCTGCATTTATCATACCATACCTTCCTTGATTTCCAAAGAATTTGCAATGATTTAGCACAAAAAACCCGCCCCTAATGAAGGGAGCGGGTTTACTTTTTTTAGGTCATTTTCGGATCAAAAGGAACGAATGATTAAGCGTTCGGCTCAATGAGTCCATATTTACCGTCATTTCGGCGGTATACCACATTGGTCAAATTTGTCTCAGCATTTGTGAAGACAAAGAAACTGTGACCTAACATGTTCATTTGGAGAATGGCCTCTTCGCTATCCATTGGTTTTAAATTGAAGCGTTTTTGTCTGACGATTTCTGTTTCATCAATCTCTTCGTCATCTTGAACTGCTACTTCCGACGCACCGTTTCCTCCAGCAAATAAATGCTTTTTCGCACCTTGCTCACGGAATTTACGGTTCACTTTCGTTTTATGTTTTCTAATTTGACGTTCTAATTTACTGGTTGCTAGGTCTACTGCATTGTACATATCCTCATTATGCACCTCTGCTCGAAGTGCTAGATCAGTCATTGGAATGGTAACCTCAACTTTAGATTCTTGATCGTTGTAAAATTTCAAGTTCACGTTGACTGAAGCATCAACATCTGACTCAAAATAACGCTCCAGCTTTCCAATTTTTTTCTCGACATGATCTCTTAGTGCAGGTGTTACTTCGATGTTTTCTCCTCGGACATTGTAATTCATGTAAAGAACGCCTCCTTTAAAATTAAGGATATGTAAACTTATTTCTACTTTTCCCTCCTTTTCTCCTGCTCAAACGTAAAAAAAATGTGAATTTTTATTGAAATTTGTCGAATCCTGCGGTGCTTCAGCTTTTACTTGATAGGTGATGAATATATATTCGATTGATTCTTGAAAAAGACCATCGCACTGTTAAATCTTGAAAGATGAAATAGATGTTTTCAGTGATTGAGACAAAGATTTTAAATCTTCCGCAGCTGCTTTCATTTCCTCATTCGCCGCTAGTGATTCTTCAACAGCCGCCGACATGTACTCTGTTTCCTGAGAATTTCGCTTGGCTCCTTCTTCTATCACACCAACTGTTTGAGAAATTTCTTCTGTACTAGCTGAGATTTGCTCTGTCGTGGCAGAAAGCTCCTCTGCTTTCATCGAGATATCACGGATGGATTCCAGAATTTCTTGAAAGCTCTGTTCAGACAATTGCGATACTTTCACACCTTCTGCTACATCTCGTTCCACTTTCGTCATAGATTGAGAAGATCTTTCAGTATCTTTGTTCACGTTGGCGAGTAGCTGACTAATTTGATCAGTCAGCTGACTTGATTCTTCCGCCAGCTTTCTGACTTCATCTGCAACAACCGCAAAACCTCGTCCATGTTCCCCAGCCCTTGCTGCTTCAATGGCTGCGTTTAAAGCAAGTAAATTTGTCTGATCTGCAATGGCATGAATATTCCCCAGCAGGTCTTGAATGCCGGTAAACTGTACTTGTACATTGGCCATTGTAGAATGATGTTCATTCACAGATTCCTTAATAGAACTCATTTGTTTCACAAATTGTTGAATGAGGGATGCGCCCTCTTCAGCCTTTTCAGTCACTGAAATTGAGTGACCCGAAACATCAGACGTATGTTCAGCGGCATTATGCATACCAGTCGAGACTTCTTGAATCGCCGAAGCTACTTTTCCTACTGCATCCGATTGTTCACGTGAAGCTTCACTGACCTGTTCAATCGAGCTAGACGTCTGTTCACTAGCCGAAATGGTTTGACTGATGGTTTCTTCAAATTGAGCAGCAGAATCAGCTAATTGCCTTGACCCGTTTTGCACCTGTAAGATGAGCTGACGCAAATGAGCTGTCATTTGGTTAAAAGCCGTACCGAGCTGGCCAATTTCATTTTTAGAGGTTACTTCAATCTCTTCAAGTGTGAGGTCACCATCTGCCATTCTTCTTGCTGCATGTGTGACAGAGACAATCGGTTTTGTCATACGATGAACAAACCTTGTGCCAATGACTAAAAAGCCGACTATAATCGCTGCGCTAACGAGAATAAGCGTCAGCAATAATTGGTTACTTTCTTCATTGAGCTGACTGATTTTTTGATCCCGCTGTTTCAATTGTGTTTGAGCAAATTCTTTTGTAAAGGTATGTATTTCTTGTTCGATAGGTTGTAATTCTTGACTGAGGCGGGTGTTGAATTCTTTTTGATTGTTGGTATTCAATGAGATAAATAGCCTTTTCGTGGATTCATAATAAAGCTCATTCTTCTGAGAAATCTTTTCTAACAATTTTTTTGCTTGTTTGACTGTACTCAGTTTTAAAGCATCACCTGTTTTTTTATTAATATCAACATAGGTATCTTCAATATTTTGTGAGACTTTCCTATCCTGCACAACCACATACGTTTTGATTTGTGCTTCCTGCTTTTGTAGCAGTGCCTCTAATTCCAGTGAGGTCTGGTACAGCTTTACTTCTTTGGTGAGAAGTGCTTTATACGATTGATCTGTTTTGTAATAGATAAAGCTAGAAAATCCTAAAATACTGACAAACAATACACATATGACAATAAGCCCAAATAAAAATTGATTTTTTAGTCTCATAAATTCCTCCGAATGGTCTGAATTGAACAAAAATTAATGAATGACATACGGCCTCATACAGGCATGTATTTCATCCATCCACTTTCTATATTCAGGTATAAAATATGATGTAAGGAATGACTGGAAGTGATTTGAAGGGAATGTATAGAAAGCTAGTATATCGAAACTTAAAAAAATTTGGTCAAACGATCGAATCGTCTTGGCAAAGTGCTCATTTTCAATAATCGAAAGCAGAAGCGGATGTGTTGTCTCTAAATGAAAGAAGGCATGGATCAGATCATTAAAGATCCGATCCCCTTCTGTTTTAGCGAAATCCTTCTCAATTTCATCTAAATATTTTAGACTCTCTTCTATCGTATATAGAAGATCATAATATGTGGTTAATAAAATATAGTCATCTGAACGATACGCCACAGGTCTCACCTATTTATTTCCGTTTATCGTAGTATACGCCGTCACTTGTCATGGGCTGATACGGATTTTGATAATTCAGCTGTTTTGTTTTCTTACGTTGAATGGCTTGAATATCTGCCTTGATCCCATTTTGAATCTCCGTTAATTGCTTGGCCATCAGTTGATCTGTTTGAATGATTTCTTTGATTTTCTCTTTTTCTTGAACGGAAAGCTCATGTTGAATGTCTCTCATTAGTTCGTCTCTCTCAACTAAAAAAGCATCAAAGTCTTCAACGAGTGTTTCGCTTTGCGGATTGGCCTCTATTTCCGCTGCCATTTTTAACGTTTGGTCGTGCAGTTGGTCCACAATACTCATAGAGATCCCCCAATAGAGTGGTGACGACCTTTTCGATCGGTTTGAATGACTTCCTTCCAAGCATCTCGGAAATCAGTCACATATTGCTCTACTTCATTCAGGATCTCTTCGTCATTTTGCAGATTGGCTTCAATCAGTCTTCGATAGATGTAGTCATACATACTTGCCATGCTCTTTGATACATCATACGTACGATTTAAGGTGACATTTAATTCTTGGATGATGTTTTGAGCCTTTTTCAGGTTCAAGTTTCTCATTTCAGCATCTTCTTTTTGAATGCCATGCTTTGCTAGTCTAATAAACTTTAAGCATCCTTCATAAAGCATAAGCGTTAACTCGGCCGGTGTTGCGGTCTCAATAGAATTTTTCTGATAGGCGGCATAAGGGTTCTGAATTGCCATATGTTATAAACCTCCAATTATTGTCCAAGCAGTTGAGAAAGATAGCCAGATTGGTTGTTTAGCTTTTGAATCGCACTATCCATGGCGTTAAACTTTTTGTAGTAACGAGCTTCCACCATTTTTAAACGATCTTGGAATGTATCCATTCGTTTTGCCAAAGAATCTAAATCCTTACCAAGTCCATATTCTTTTAGCTCCATTGTTGTACTACCAGCTTTTGTTTGAATACTCTTCGTGAAGGCTGATAAGGAATTTTTGACGCGATAGATGATTCCTTGTTCTTTATATTGCTGCTGTGCTTTGTCTTTGTCTTTAGAATCAACATTTAAAGAACCAGAGATAAACATTTGCCTTACCTTGTCTGGGTCTTCTTCAATGGCTTTTCTTAATTTCTCTATTCCATTCGTATCCTTAATTAATTCAAGCTTCCCGCCATCTTTATACGAAGATGATGTAGAAATACCGATTTGTGTCAGGTGAATTTTATTCCCATCACTTGTCGTAATATCAGCATAAAAATCACTTCTTATTTTAGAGGCACCACCTCGTAAAATAGAATCACTTCTCAGCAAGCCCGATTTAGCTGTTGTTTCCCATAACTCAATTTCTTTTTCAGACATGGCTTTTTTCTCTTCAGCCGTTAATGGCTGATAGTCTCTATTTCGTTTTTCATTCACTTTACCATTGACCAATTCAACGAGTTCGTTGTATTTATCAACAAATTGTTTAATTTTATCAAAGATGGCATCGACATCTGTTGAAACGTTCAAGCTGACAGGCTTATCTGTTGTTCCTTTCAGCTCATATGTGATACCAGCCTGCGTGAAAGTATTATTGTTATTTTCCATTTTGAGACCATTAATTTCGTATTGCGCTTTCTGCCCTTGAGTAGTCGCAACTAATTTATTATCTCCATCCACTTGGAAGCCTAATTGCGTTAAAAATGAAGCAGAATTACCATCCGCTGCCTTAATACTGACACCTTCACCAGTCGTACGCGAAGTCAGAGCGATCGTATCTACGTAGTTGGTTCCATCATAGATCTGGCCTTTATAAGCCGTGACACCAAGTTGAGAGCTGTTCAATTTTGTCACGATTGTATCAAGAGTATCTGTATCAGTTGTTTTAATGGTCACTGTTTTAGGTGTTGTAGAATCTGGTGTCGTCACCTCAAACGTAAACGTACCGTTTGAAGCAGTAAATCCAGATGGACTAGAAGATTTGAATACGGATGCTGTCGCTAGTTGGGTCACATTAATTGAGCCAGAGGCAGCATTTGTTGAGCCAGTTGCTGTGACAGCAGATTCATTGGAGCTTGTGACCTTTTTTGCGCCATATGTACTTGGACGCGTTAAGTTTAAACTGTTGATCAAATCATCTAACTCTTTAACCTTTGAATTGACCTCGCGATAGCTGTCTCTTTGCCATTCAAGTGTTTGTTTCTGTCGTGTCATTTTATCAAGTGGTGCTTGCTCAGTTTTCATTAACTTTGAGACGATTTCATCAATATCAAATACATTAGAAAATCCAGTAATTCGATTAACCATGGTTTATGTTCTCCCTTCAATTACATTCTTTTATCGACAAATAAACCGACAATCTCTGTCATTGCCGCATAGAAATCAAGCCATTCTTTGGAAGGAATCTCTCTAATGACTTCTTCAGTTTGGTTATCTACGACTTTGACATAATATTCATTGAGTTTTTCATGTAATTCAAATTGAAGATGAAATTGAGTAGGTTCAATCAGCTTATTTGCTCCTTGAAGCGTTTTTTCAATTTCTTCTTTTGAAACGACTTTTCCATTTGCTTGTAAATCGTTGTTTGCATTATCATTCTGATGATTCGTAACACGGGTTTGAAATGCATCAATCAGTGGCTCTATCGAAGTCAACTTACCAACAGACATAGTTATTCAGCTCCTGTGCTTTGATCTATCTTTTATATCGGCTTTGAATTATTAAATTAAATATAGATGGCCCGATTTGTTAAAGTTTCATATAGATGGTGTACTTCTACGGTTTCACACGGAGGAGGATAGACAAATAGGATAAAAAAATCCTCACTTTTTTTGTGAGGATAATTGAGAAAGTAGATCAAAGGACAAGCTAGCAGCACGGCTGTTTTCTTCTTGAATAGACAGGTATACTTCCTTCCTGTGAATATCAATATGCTTAGGAGCCTCAATTCCGACTTTTACTTGGTCGCCTTCAATCGCAATAATTTTAACTTCAATATCGTCGCCTATTTGAATCGATTGATTTAATTTACGAGATAGAACTAACATGAGGAAGCCACCTCTAGCAAATGTTTTGTATGATAGGCTGAATCATGCACAATGACCTGCTTGGCTTTCATGTTTTTCCGATTCACAATAATAGGCGCTCTTAAATTGGCTGTAGTTTTTTCAATAGAAGATCCCATTGTTAAAATAACCATGACTTCCACATCATTGGCATCTTCTACCCCAAGAATGTCTACAACCGATTCTTCTAAGTCAAATTCATATTGATTGAAGAACAAAAATGGGCTGCTGACAATAAAGCCTAGTTCTGCATTTTTCAAAGATTGAAGAACTAAAAATGGGGATTCCTCTGATAAAGGTAAAATGACAAATTGTTTTTGATCCAGAAATCCTGGTATCCCATTAGAGAAGTGAATGATTTGCTCCTCTTTAATCGTCACTTCACCATGGTATTTTGTTTGAATGATCATAATTCACGACCTTTTTCATTTTTCTTAACTATACCTTATCACCATTTTGACCTGTTTCGTCAACTTCTATTTTTAATTCTGGGTATTGTAACATATCAATATGAACTTTACCTGGCTCGTAGTTAACAATTGGTTTATGAGGTGTTGCCTCTATAATAGCTTTTTGCGGCTCCACATCAATTTTAAGTTCAGATGGCTGATAGTGAATTTTCACACTAAAAAATGAAGGAATCACACCGATGTTGAATTGTTTTGCTGAAGGACCGCCATTGATTTTCGCAAACTCAGCAATCGCATTCCCACCATTCTCGATCTTGATGAGTTCACTTCCTTCTTCCGCTCTACGCCCCATTCCTTCTCCAATCGCACGTTTCCCCTCAGCCGCCCATTCCTCTGAACGCCTAAAAATCGACTTAATATCCATATCGGCAAATGCCTCGGTTTGATCTATGGTTAATTTCGACGGTGTCCTTGTGATATTCATGACAGCTCTTGGCTGCTGAATCTCAAGCTCCGCTCTTGGCTGCTCTACTTCTTGCTTGGAAGGGGTTGTCGACATTTGTAGCTTCGCATAAGTTTGCTCCATTAACAATTTAGGAATTTGCATAGGTTCACCTCCATGATGCAAAAAAGCACCCAACGGATGCTTTTTCTTATCTTAAGAAATCGACAAGGGATGGCTGAATCACTTTAGCTGTCGTCGCTAAAGCAGCTCTATTCACAGTCTCTTGTTGAAGAAGATCAAGAATGGCTTTTTCACTTTCTACATCTTCGGCATCTGATTTAGCCTTTTTCAGCACTTCAAATTGCGAAGTCAAACGGCTCCCGACTAAGTCGATACGATTGGATCTAGCCCCAAGATCTGAACGCTCAGCACTCATCACTTCTTTAAACTGATCGATATTTCCTAATGCATCATCTGAATTTGTAAACGTTCCATTTTTTAATGAGTTTTCTAAATCAGTCAGCATTTCAATGACATTTTGACCACTGGCAGATTGCCCACCAAAAGCTGAAAGAGGATTTGAATTCACATTTAATGTGATTCCATCAGAAATGTTCGATTGAACCACGTTTGCATCTGTATAGTTTTCAAAGTTAAATGTAAATGTACCATCTGCATTCTCTACAACTGGTTTAACATTTGTATTCGTCCCATTAAAAACAAACTTACCTAACATCTGCGTGTTCATTGCATCAATGATTTGATTCTTCATCTGACCAATTTCTACCCCGATAGCAGCTAAATCTTCTGGCTGTTTTGTTCCATTGGCCGCATCGAGTACTTTATCTCGTATATTCGACATGATATCAATGATTTCAGTGACACTTGTTTCAGATGTATCAATCCAGTTTCGTGCCTCATTTAAATTAGTTTGGTATTGCTCATTTCGAAACATGGCTGTACTATACTGAAGACTTTTCACTGCTGCCACAGGATCATCAGACGTTTTTGTGAAACGTTTTCCAGACTGTGCCTGCTCATTAATTTTAGAGAGTTTTTCATAACTTTTACTAATATTTCGAAGTGAATTTTGAGAAATCATACTTTGCGTGACTCGCATCAGTTACCTTACCTTCCTACGACTCCCATGCCGTTTATTATTTTATCTAATACTTCGTCTTGCATCGTCATAATTCTTGCTGCTGCATTATACGCATGCTGAAATTGAATCATGTTCGTCATTTCTTCATCTATAGATACAGCACTAGTTGACATCCTGCGTTCATTGGCTGAATTCACAAGAGCAGCTGAACTGCTTTCAAGGGTCATGTTCTTTTTAGCTTGTATCCCCATTTCAGCAATAACATTCTGATAGTAATCCTGAATCGTAGTGGTAGTTCCGCCGATTGGCAATTTTAAGTTTTGAATATTAGCTAATTTCGTAGCATTCGAACCATCACCTTGCGTTTGATTAAGAGATGCAGCAATGTTATCTGTCGATGCTAAAATCACGTCACTCACTTTGATACGTGCTGCCAAGCCTTTATTCAAATCATTGTTATTCTCAATATCGAAAAAGTCTTGTCCACTTGTGCCATTTAACGTGTACCCTTGCTTATGGACGTCGTTAAAAGTATCCATAAATACTTTTGCTACTTCATCCAGCTCAGCAAGCATATCCGGGTACATGCCTTTTTCATCTCCATTAGACATGTAGCCATACGCCTCAACAAGTGCTTTCACTTTACCATTCACTTGTAATTGATCAGCTGCGATGGTTGTCGTTCCAAATTGGAGTGAGTTAACAAGTCCCGTCGTATTATCATAGGAAAGTTGCAATTCAGATTTTTCATTGGTAATGCCATTTAAAATTGTTCCAGCAGATTGTCCATTAGCACCGATAATGTCGATGTTAACGGTTCCTTCAGCAATTTCCAGAGCATTTCCTCCAGAAGGGTTGTAGCTCACTTTAATATCAACAAGTGAGGAAAGCTGATCTATAAGAGCGTCGCGCGTATCATAAAGATCATTGGGAAGATAACCATTTGGCTCAACTGTTGCAATCTGTTTATTCACTTCATCAATTTGAGTTAATAGGGTGTTCACATTTTTTGCCGTTGAATCAAGTTCAGTTTTTAAATTCTTTTGTATCGTTGTTAAAGAAGAATTTAGCAGGCGGAATTGATCTACTAAAGCCTGAGCACTTGTCTTAACAACTGTACGGGCTGAAGCAGTATCAGCATTTTTCGATTCCGATAAGACTTGTAATGATTTCCAGAGATTATCGAAGGCTCTATTCAAGCCTTCATCTGTCAAATCATTCATCACTCCTTCCATTTGTGAAAGAGCATCAGACTTCGTCGCATAATAAGACAAATTATTGTTATGATCTCTATACTGAAGATCTAAAAAGCTGTCTCGAATTCTTTCAACAGTTCCAACTTGGACACCTGTCCCCATTTGGCCGTATGTCTTGCCATCATAAACAGAAATCACTGGGTAAGGATTCTCTGCTTTAAAGGTAACTCTTTGTCTTGAGTAGCCATCAGTATTTGCATTGGATACGTTGTTTGATGTGACATAAAGCCCTGCACGCTGGGCTGTGATTCCTCTTTTTGCCGTTTCTAGTCCCATGAATGTAGAACCCATAGATATCCTCCTTGTTTACGCCTTTGAATCAAACAAAGCCCTATGCTGTTTAGGCTTTGAACTCTCAAGACCATTTTGTCCGTAATTCATATTTTCTTTGTTAGGATTCACAAGATCGAATGTCAGTGAAATAAATTGAAGTGACTGCTGAATAAGCTGTTTGTTCAGTTCGTTTACATCTTTCAGTTCCACCATGATGTCATTCAGCTTCTCATATAACGAAATAAGCTCTTCTTGATCCGTTCCTGTAGCTTTTTCGATACATGCGGTGATTGTCGGCGATTGATCACTTTGTAAAAATTGAACTGCTGCTTCAATCCGCTTTTCTTCTAATTGTGAAATGGCCTGAATATATTTTTGCTCAAGGTTCAGAACCTCTGAAAGAGCATCGATCTCATTATTTTTCAGCATTTCTGTTTTATTCTTAGACAGCTTTAGAAGCTGTTCATGTAATCCGTAGAGACGGTGCAGTTCTTCAATCATTATTTTTACTGACATTCACGCTACTCCCTTTTGTTATTGTTGTTTATAAAAATTCAGCATTTTATCTGCAATGCCTTTTGTATCTACTTGATATGTTCCGGCTTCAATGCTTTTTTTAATTTGGTCTATTTTATCTTGACGTTCTTTCATGATATTCGGCACCTTTTGCATTTCGATTGCCTTTTTAGAAATTTCGACTTTGTCAGTTGATTTTGCTTGATTCGATTGCAACGTTTGTTTCTCATATGTTTTCTTGTAAGGATTTACTGGTTGTGTTCCATATCGATTAATTTTCACGGGATTCCTCTCGCTTTCCGTTACAGTCTGTCTTGATTCTATCCATTTTATCGACCAAACTGCAACTTAGTTTAGGGAATCAGTCGTTTTTAGGATTAATGGCATAATAGGTGTCTTTTTTCCTAGATTCAATCTCCCTTTTACGCTCTTCTTCTTGGTCCATTTGGCTGATTTGTGTCTTTATATCCTTTTCACAATGGCTACACAGCTTGTTTTTCCTGATCGGTTGGCCGCATCTTTCACAAGGATAGTTGATATTCGGGAATTGACTAATTTGAAGTCTTTTCAAACGGATAAATTTCAGGATTAATTCTTCATCAACTTCTGTTGCGTCTACTATTTCAGCAATGGTTGATTGTCTATTACTTTGCTTACGCAAGAATTTATAAACGATATCAAAAGAACGTTCTTCTTCTTCAAAGCATTTGTTACAAACCGTTTGGATGGTGGTTTTTAAAAATAACTGATTACATTGTGGACAGTTTGCCAATTGATTCATAACCAAAACCCCTTACGTTATTTTCTTTTCTTAATATCGGTTGATTGTCATGATTTTTAACTACGAATCAACGTAAAAGAGGAAACACTTTTGGCGCCTGCGTCTTTTAAAATTTTTGCTGCATGATAGACTGTCGCCCCAGTTGTATAAATATCATCGATTAATATGATATCCCTTGGAACGATCGGGTTTGACTGCCTTAATTGGAACAAATTCTGTTGATGTAAACGTTCATTTTTTCTTTTCTTAGACTGCTTCCTTTGATGTACTTTTATAAGTGGCTCCAATATAGGTCCGCCAATCATGGAAGCAAGCATCATTGACTGATTGAATCCTCTTTCCTTTAATCTCTCTTTACTCAAAGGAATTGGGACAAGCACCGGTTCTTTGATTGAAAAAGAACGTTTAAACGCTGACTGTACATCTTTTTTAAATAGATCAGCTAAAGCCGTATCACCTCGAAATTTAAATCGAGCTAGAATATCTTTCATAAAGTCGTTGTAAGCATAAACAGACCGATTCATTACAAGAATCTCAGCAAAATCCCGTCGTTTATTCCACCTTGAACAATCTTGACACAATTGATCATTTGATTGCGCTCTTCCGCATTTGGGACAAGTAGGACCTTGAATCTTCATCAGGTGGTTCTTACATGCTACACATAAACGATCTTCATTTAATAGTAGGAATGATTTCCATGTAAAATCAGCCACAAAATGGCTCTCACAAATTGGACAAATCAACGCTTTTCTTTGTTCAACGGCAAATGATTTTCGCACCTTGGATATGTAGTGACCGTTGAAGCAGCTTCTGTCAGAATGACGAGCATCGCTGTATTTTTCTGTTTATCCACCATCTCGGATTTACTGTAGGATATTTTATCGATATCTGTTATATATTGCGGTTTCACTTGATTTAGAGAAATGGCTAATACATCTTCTATACATTTTTCACAATGACAAATCATGTTTAATTGGTTGAGATATTGATAGAGAATTTCTTTAAGTAGTATTTCTTTTGCGTTGAGTAGCATATTTTGTCTCTCCTGCCATTTGTGTTTTGTGAATATAATGTACCATGATTTAGTTGAACCCACACTATTTTTCAGAAAACTCTTTTTCAGCTGTATTATTCATTTTTACGATATGTTTCTTTGCTTGTTTCATACTTCTCGTTAAGCCAAAATGAAAAAAGTACACGTCTCCGTTAAAAAAATCTGGATGTCTCCCTGCTCTACCAGAAATTTGAACAAGTGCACTTTCTGTAAAAACAGGAGATTCCGCACCTAATACGCCCACTTGAACATCTTGAATGGTAACGCCTCTTTCTAGAATAGTTGTTGTAACCAATACATCGTATCTATGATCTCTGAAATGCTGGACTTTTTGCTTCCTTTCTTGATCATCCGCAGAAACACCCTGTACATTTACATCTTGACCTTGAAGAATATGAGTTACCTTCTTCATAGTAGAAATAGAAGGAACAAAGAGTAACACTCTTTTTTTCTTTGTGATATGTTCATGCAGCCAGTTCATTGTAGATGCTGGGAGCCGATTTCTTTTTAATCTCTTTTTCCAATCTCCAACCCATTGAAATGTTGGGACAGGCAACGGTTTTTGGTGGAAGCGCAGAGGAATTTTGATCGCTTCTAATTGTCTACGAGCAACATCCTTTTGCATTTTTTTAGATGGTGTGGCACTTAAGTAAATTCTAACTCCTGTTTTTTTCATTGATTTTAAAACAGCAAACTGAAGCCGTTCATCCATTGAATAAGGAAATGCATCGACTTCGTCTACAATGAGGACATCAAAGGCGTTTTTATATCTCATTAGCTGATGGGTTGTAGCGATCATAAGCGGTGCCATTTGAAATCTTTGAGAACTCCCGCCATAAAGTGCAGCTATATTCAGTCCTTGAAATGCCTTTCTCATTCGAGGTTCAAGCTCCAGTACAACATCGGTTCTAGGCGTCGCAATACAAACACTCATTCCGTTATTTAGCGCATATTTTATTCCATGGAAAATCACCTCCGTTTTCCCCGCACCACAAACAGCCCAAACGAGCAGATCAAATTTGTTTTGGATTGCTTCTACTAGCCTATCGGACGCTCTCTTTTGCCCTTTAGAAAGCTCTCCCTGCCATGTTAATTCAACTTGTCTTGTTTTTTTCTTTTGTGGACCCGTCCATTCGTAGAGAAAGCCACATTCGCTTACTTTCCCCAGCATGATGCAGGATCTACAGTATACACAGTCTTTTTTACATGTTTCACACGGAGAGAGGGCAAAGTAGCGCATGTTTGATACACCGCACCGGCAGCAGATCAAACCACTCGCCACCCTATCGACTGCAGGTGTTCTATGGATAAATCCTTGATTCTCCAGCCACTCCAATTCGGACTGTGTACATTGACATTCAACAGGAAGAAGGTGCCTTGATTGTAGCTTGTGACTGAGTTCCAATGCTTTTTCCAGATTCAATTTCACGCACTACCTTTCCATTCATGTTGACCCATTATGTACAAAGAGAAGGCCTTTCGTCTAATTGTAAAAATAGAAAAACAAATCCCCTTTTCCATGAGAAAAGGGGATTTTGATATCTATCTGATGATCCAGCCAAGTGCTAAAGAGCCTTCGCCTAGATGAGTGCCAATCACGGCACCAAAGTAGCTTTTATAAAATTCAACATGAGGATACTTTTCTAATAAGTGCGCAATTAATTCATCTGCTTCTTCTTCTCTATTACCATGTATCAGAGTTGCTCTCATTGGAACACCACGTGATGCATCTTCATCAAATAATTCAAAAATACGTGAAATGGCTTTTTTGCGTGTACGAATCTTCTCAAAAGGGACAATTAGCTTGTTGTCAAAATGCAAGATAGGCTTTACCTTTAAGAGGCTTCCAATAAAAGCCTGAGCACCATTTAATCTGCCGCCTCGTTGTAAATGAGTTAAATCGTCTACCATAAAATAAGCTCTTTGATTTTCTTTCAGATAATTGAGATGGGAAATCACTTCTTCTGGAGAAGCACCATCTTGGATTTTTTCAGCAGCTTCTAACACATAAAAACCTTGCGCCATACAGCTAGTCTCTGTATCAAACGGATAAATGTCGATTCCGTCAACTAGTTCATTCGCTGAGGCCGCACTATTGTATGTTCCACTAATTCCGCTTGACAGATGTATACTAATCACAGCATCATATGTTTCACTAAGTTTTTCATATAATTCTATAAGTTCACCGAAAGCAGGCTGAGAGGTTGTTGGAAGATCTTTATGTTTCTTGACTTCTTCATAATATGTCTTCCAATCCATTTCTACTTCTTCACGGTATGATTCAGTACCAAAGATGACATTCAGAGGGATCATATGAATATGATGTTTATCACGTAGTTCTTGTGGTATATAAGCAGTACTGTCTGTTACAACGGCTATTTTCATTCTTAAATACCTTCCTTATCCGTTAAGTTGCTTTTTAAAAAAGAATGATCATTGTTTTTCACTAGATTTATAATACTAATCAAAAAAGCTTGCCTAATCAATAGGCAAGCCCGCTATATCCGAAAAAGACTCCTTACCTGCCTATCATTGCTCTCTAACTTGAATGTGAGAGAACTAAAAACAGGCGAAAAAGGAGTACTTGTCCGGAACATTATCTCATTTCTACCCAGCCGTTTTTAATTGCTACAACAACAGCTTGAGTACGGTCATTTACATTCATTTTTTGCAAAATGTTACTCACGTGGTTTTTGACTGTTTTCTCACTAATAAAGAGCGACTCACCAATACCTCTGTTGCTCTTTCCGTCAGCTAACATTTGAAGAACTTCACATTCACGTCTTGTTAAGATATGAAGTGGTCTGCGAATTTCAGGATATACCTCGTGCTGTGGATGTGCTGAAACGCCGCTTGTTGCTAAGCGTCGGAATTCATTTACTAAGTTATGAGTGACTTTCGGATGTAAATAAGAGCCTCCGTCAGCTACTACTTTTACTGCTTCAATGAGAGTATCTGCATCCATTTCTTTTAACAAGTAGCCTCTTGCTCCTGTTTTTAATGCATGTGTCACATAGTTTTCATCGTCATGAATAGATAGGATAATGACTTTTGATTCGGGATAAAGCTCTACTAGCTGTTTTGTAGCCTCCACACCATTTACATTCGGCATATTAATGTCCATAATGACAACATCCGGATGATAGTGTTCTACGATACGTGCAGCTTCGTCACCGTCGTCTCCTTCTGCAACTACTTCAAAAGTAGGTTCAAAATCTAAAATCCGTTTGACACCTTCACGGAATAATTGGTGGTCATCGATAATTACAATATTTACTTTAGTCACAAGCTACGCCTCCCCATGTTTATTGTTCTACACCTGAACTTTATGGTCAATATGTCTTTTGTCTCTATTTTACAATTTTATTTTGTAATGTTAACGGTACTCTAATCATGATGAATGTCCCTAGACCTATTTTTGAGTCTATGGTCATTTTACCTTCTAGTAAGTCTACGCGCTCTTTCATACCAAGTAACCCAAAGGATTTGTTTTTATTTGTTTTAACATCCTTCATATCAAAGCCTTTTCCATCGTCTTTGATAATTAAGGTGACAAAGTCTTTCGTCACTTCAACCTTCACAGAGATTTCTTCAGCTTCAGAATGCTTTAAAGAATTTGTGACAGCTTCTTGAGCTAGTCTAAATAGTGCCACTTCAAATTGAGAAGCAATTCTTTCGCTTTCAGTATCACCTAAGCACTGGAACGTAATTTTGGTTTTTCCATCATATTCTTCAATTGTGTTTAAGTATTTTCGCAGTGTCGGAATGAGACCCAAATCATCTAAAGCCATCGGTCTTAAATCATAAATGATTCTTCTCACTTCGTACAGTGCATTTCGCACATTCTGTCTTAGACTTCTAATTTCTTTAAATCCTTCTTCTGTTCCACGGTCTCTAAAAATTCGTTCAATTAGTTCTGAACGCATCATCACGTTTGCCAGCATCTGAGCAGGTCCATCATGGATTTCTCGTGATACCCTTTTGCGCTCTTCTTCCTGGGCTTCAATAATTCTTAGTCCAAAATCTTGTTTTGCCTGAGCATCTTCAAGTAAAACACCGACCTGACGTAAATCTTGGTTCAAGTAGTTGAGGACGACCGTGATCTGGCTCACAAGCGTTTCTGAACGTTCAATGACATCTTGTAAGCTTAACAATCGTCTTTCGAGATCATCTCTTCTTTCCCTCAGCTGTTTTTCGCGCTGCTGGATCATGGTCAATTCTACTTGCAGGTTATGTGCTTTTTCATAGGCTTCTCGTATTTCTTCTTCGCTGAATTTGTTGAAGTTTCTGCTGACCTCAGATAATCGATTTCTAGCATGTCTCGTATGTACTTCTAGTTTATCCCCAAAATCAATTACTTCGTTGACTTGCTGTTTAATTTGCTTAAGCTCTTCTACTAGGCTTTCATATTGTTGACGGGACTGTTCGCCGATTCTAAATACTTCGTCCTTACTGCCATCAACTGTACTTAGCATTTTCATGATGATTGAATCCAATAACTTCGGATCCATTTTAGGTGTTGTCATGGCTTTTCCCTCCCGTAACAGTGATGTCATCTTTTTTTATTATAAATGTCATTGATCTGCATTTTATGTCGAATTATAATGAAAGAATGCGTATAAATCATGAAATTTTTATGACGACCCTTTTTCCGCTCCTATCATCATAACAAAATACGCTGTAAAATTCTAAAACCAATGCAAATTTTCTCTAGCCTTACAATTTGCTTGTCAGGAGGGTATGTCTTTTGCTGAACCGCTATCTCACAGTAAAAAGCCGTGGCGAGCATGAGATCGTCATTGAAAAATCACGTTTTATTTGTCATATACAACGTGCTGTCTCAGAAGAAGAAGCACAAGCCTTTATACAATCCATAAAAAAACAACATTGGAACGCCACTCATAATTGTTCCGCCTATTTGATCGGTGAACATGATCTGATTCAAAAAGCAAATGATGATGGTGAACCAAGTGGTACGGCAGGGGTACCCATGCTTGAAGTGCTAAAAAAACGCAAGCTGAAAGATACAGTTGTTGTCGTCACTCGTTATTTCGGCGGTATTAAGCTAGGTGCCGGTGGATTAATTCGTGCGTACGGAAAATCTGTGTCTGAAGCAATCAATCATGTTGGTATGGTAGAACGCTGTTTAATGCGTACGATGCACACAACAATAGATTATACATGGCTTGGAAAGGTAGAGAATGAGCTTAGAGCCTCATCTTTTCAGCTAAAAGACATCCATTATGCAGAAGATGTGATTTTTGAAACGTATGTAGAAGAAACACAAACAGAGCAGTTCATTGAATGGATGACTGAGTTGACTAATGGAAAGAGTGTTACTAAAGAAGGCGAATTGATTTATTTAGAAAAGGACGTTGGTCCGATAAAGGAGACAGATGAATGGCACAACGAGTAAAAGTGCGTGTACGAAAGAAAAAGAGTAAGAAGAAAAAGATTTTCAAACGGATTCTGGTCTTATTTTTGCTTCTCTTCATCTGCATGGGCGGATTTGCAGTTTATAAGATTGTGAATACACTCCAAGCTGCTGACAAAACTTATGATGAATTAGAGCGCGGGGAGAAATCGAAACTCCGTGATGCTGTCATTGATATCAAGAAAAAACCTTTCTCTGTCCTATTTGTTGGCATAGAGGATTACGCCACAAATGGTGATCACGGCCGTTCAGATTCACTCATCGTCGCAACGATTAATCCTCAGGATAAAACGATGAAAATGGTCAGTATCCCCCGTGACACACGAGTACAGCTTGCTAGTGACACAACGGGAAATAAAGTAAAGATCAATGCGGCATTTGCTAAAGGCGGTAAAGACGAAACGATTGAAACTGTCGAACAATTCTTGCATATCCCAATTGACAAATATGCAACAGTGGACTTTGACGGTTTTAAGGATGTCATTGATGAAGTTGGGGGAATCGATATAGACGTTCCATTTGACTTCAATGAAAAAAGTGACGTCAAAAAATCGAAAAAGATTTACTTTAAAAAAGGGAATATGCATTTAAACGGGGAAGAGGCACTTGCTTACGCGCGAATGAGAAAACAAGATCCACGTGGTGATTTCGGGCGTAACGATCGTCAGAAACAAATCTTACGTGCCATGATTGATCAAATGGCGAAACCTCATAACATTGCAAACGTGGATAATATCGCAAAAGAAGTAAGTGATCATATAAAAACCAACTTTCACATCAAAGAAGGACTTGCTCTACAGCAAATTTACAGTGGTTTTAAAGGAGACGATACTGAAACATTATCTATTAAAGGATCAGACCTTTATTTAGGACCAAATCGAACATACTTCTTTGAGCCAGATCAAACCAACTTGGCTGAGGTGCAAAATGAGTTAAAGACACATTTAAAGCTTCCTGCTGAGTAATCGTCTTCAACTGAAACAAATACACAAACCGATTCATCTTCTGATGCAACAGGGTCAGCCGATACCCAGGCCCCTTCGACCAGCACATCAGGACAATAATATGGAAACAGCCCGTTCCTTGGAAGCGGGCTGTTTTTTATTGTCTTTTGACCATACGTTTGTAGAATTTCGTAAATGGTTTAAACTCTTCGTTCACCAAACCAGTGACTTCAGCAATAACTTGCATAAACATGACCAGTAAAAAGATGATGATCAATGACAGCCAAATGGTGGCACTTGTCAGCAAAATCGCGCTTAAGCTGAAGACTAAGCCAATCATGTAAATCACAATCACTGCCATTCGATGTGATAAGCCAAAGGCCATCAGTCGATGATGGATGTGTGATTTGTCAGGTGATGAGATAGGCTGTTTATTCAATATTCGTCTGATGATCGCAAAGGTCGTATCAAAAATAGGCACACCTAAAATAATTACAGGGACAACAACACTAAACAAAGTAACACTTTTGTACAATCCTAAAAGTGACAGGACCGAGATCATATAACCTAAAAATAACGACCCTGTATCACCCATAAATATTTTTGCTGGATGGAAGTTATAAAAAAGAAAACCGATGGTACTGCCAATGACGACAAGAGATAACGAAAGAATCAGGATCTTGTCCGCAGAAAATGCCATGACGGCAATCGTGGTTAAACCGATAACCGAAATTCCGGCAGCCAGTCCATCTAATCCATCAATTAAATTGATCGCATTTGTAATCCCAACAATCCATAGTACAGTCAGGGGATACGCCATCCATCCTAACTCCAGTCGATCTGTTAAGAAAGGAACAGAGAAAAAGTCCATTTTTAAGCCCGTGCTCACGATTAAGCAAGCAACGAGAACTTGCACAAGAAATTTAAATTTTGCACTTAAATTATATTTATCATCAAATATACCTAAAATGACGATGAGTACAGCGCCAACTGATATAGCTGTAATTTTATTATGTAGAAACAGCCCGCCTGCTAGTGCTCCAGCCGCTACCCCAATAAAAATCGCCAAACCGCCCATTCGAGGCATTACTCTATCATGAACTTTTCGTTTATTCGGCTGGTCCACTGCACCAATCTTAATTGCAAACTTTTTGACGATTGGTGTCACAATTAAAACTGTAGCCAGAGAGACAAAAAACGCTAATAAGGCGCGTTCGTAATCCATAGGTCAGTCTCCTTCTAAATTGAAATCTGTATTTTGTATATTGGCCGCTCTTTCCATTATACAATTGAATATAGGATGATCACAAGCTCCCCCTAAGAAGAAGAAACAAATAAAAACGCACAATCCTGAATGAATTATGCGTTTTCTTTAATATTCGTTAATTCCACCATGTTTGTGAACAGTGCGTGCCAATCCTTTTTCTTTGCCCGGCTTTGTCTTAGATGTCTGCATGTCATGTCATCTTTTTTACTGATCACTTTCTGGCAGGCTTCGACGAAGAGAGCTGGATCTTCGCCCTCTACATATTCATACACATCATTCTCTTTTAGCCTTTCCGTTGATGGAAGATTTAAACCAACAACAGGGATTCCGGCAGCTAAAAATTCATACAGCTTGAGCGGAAAAACCGCTTGATTGTAAGGAGACTGTTTGTATGGCATCATCCCTACATCAATTAATTTCATATAAGCAGGCACTTCTTCTGGTGCGACTGCTCCTGTCCATAGGACATTGGGCAGTTTGAGTGCATGCTGAAAAGATGGATCTCCATTCGTTCCATCCGGACCGACAAATAAAAATGTCCAATCTGGCTGCATACGAGCAGCTTGAGCGATCATGTCAAAGTCGAGCTTCGGCTTGATCCCACCTATAAAGCCAAGAACCGTTCCCTCTCTTCCCTCTAGCACGTCTTCCCTGCTAGGGAGGTTGCTTTTTGCAAACACATCATACTCGACGCCATTTTCCACTGTAAAGACATCTTTCGGTTCACCCATGAGCCTTTTTTTGATTTGATCATGTAAGTATTGTGAAGAGCACGTAATGCTGTGTGCATATTTAATAATGCGGTTTTCTGCTTTTACAATGACTCGCTGTCTCATATAAGAGAGAATGTTGTTTTTTCCGCTGATGGGCTCTCCCCACAGGTCACTGCAATCATACACAATATGTTTCCATTCAAATAAAGAAGATAAGAGCGGAAATCCCGGAAACGTATACCATAAACAGACGGCTATGCCCTGCTCTTCTTCTTGACGCAAATGTTCAAGAAGAGGAGATAATTTATGAAAATAAAACATATCTTGATAACGGCCAAAGCGAAAAAACTTGCTCTTGAGCACATCAGGAATGGTCATTTGCTTCATTCGATCCGTTATAGGCTGAAAGGGAGCTGAATGACGAGTGGCAGATGGGCATACCCAGATGACCTCTTTCGTTTCTGGATCAGATGCAAGAAATTCCGCCAGTCGATGCCGTCTGTACCTTAGGCCATCGTGTCCCCATTCTCCCGTTGCGACAATCACATGTATGATCGACTCTGCTTTCACCTTTATCACCTTTTTTCCCTTCTGTTTATAAGCGCTTTTTGACAGCATTTGTGGCATAGTGCATAAAACACCAAGATGCTTTCACAAAATGAAGCTGCTCAATTTCTCTATAGACAAACCATGTTTTTTTCGCTGCTTTCCACTTGTTACTAGAAATCGAGTTTCCCACGATGCGATATTCACTGAGTGGCTCACTCATTCCATAGGCAGTAAATCCTTTTTTTAAAATAGAGAGCCATGTGGCTAAGTCCTGCCTTGTTCGAATGTTTGGCATTTCCACGTGTCCTACTTGTTGAAGATCGAGCATCACCGTCAAACAGCCGATAATCGTATTTTTTAAAGCTTCATTGTAGTTCAACTGAGCCGGCGCTGTGACGGTTTTTTGTAATGACTCTCCATTTTCTGAAATGATGTCATATGCCGTGAAAGTAAAGGCATGATCATTTTCTAACATAAACTTGACCTGCTTTTCGAGCTTTGTCTGTTTCCACATATCATCGCTATCTAAAAAAGCGATAAAGCGGCCTTTCGCCTGTTTGATGGCGGTGTTTCTAGCAATAGCGGCTCCTCCGTTTTCCTCTAAATAAATGACGTTGATTCTGTCGTCCGTCTGACTTAATTCCCCTAACAGCTTCCTTGTGCCATCTGTTGAGCAATCATCTGCAATGATCAGCTCCCAGTTGGAATAGGTTTGGGCAAGGACGGAATGAACTGTATCCGTTAAATAACGTTCCGCATTATACGCCGGTGTAATAATTGATACTAACGGTTGATTGTTCACCTAAGACTCATCTCCAGTTCATCATTAAGATTCTTTGAATACTTCAGGTAACACCACAAACATAAGCGAGATGCTAAGGCCAATGACAAGTCCAAGCAGTGCTCGTTTTTTCGCTGACATGCCTTTGCCTGCTTCATCAAGCACTTGGGCAGGATCGACAATCTTTGCCTGCTTCATCCCGAGCTTTGTCGATTCCAATTCATATAAAAATCGTTCTTTATCGACCTTGGAGTCATTGCTGACAGATTCATCTTCAAGAGCGGATAGTCTCCTTTCAATGACTTGCTGTCTTTTCGTAAATAAGGCTTTGTCCTGCTTTAAAAATGTATCTGACACTTGTTTCACTACCGCCAAAGCTCGAGCTTGATCAGCATCTGTAAACGACAACTGCAATTGTGTATCGGACTGGTTCGTGAGAATCAAACGATTTTTCACATCCTGCCTTTCTTCTTCCTTTACATCACGGAGTGCTTGATTCAGAAATGCATCACTTTTTAATAGAGATGTCACTTCTTCCATATTGTTATACACACCGTCGTCATATTTCCCAAGCGTCAAGCTCACAGCAGCTGTGTAACTAGACTGTTCTACTGTCCCCTTGGCAAAAAAGAAACCAAAAGCAGCCAATACAACAGGCAGCAGCACAAGCCAGACGATATATTTTTTCATTCGCTTCCCTATTCTTAACATAAAACCAGACATGCTCATTCTCCCAACATTGACGTATTTGCTTTTTCACTAGTGTAGCCATACAAACTCAGCATCACACGTTTGCCCACGGCTTGAAGCGCTGTTTATTTTTCATGATATTGACCGCTGCGATCACTAGACCTAGAAACACCCAGTGGAAATATAAATTCGATACGGAACTAGGACTGATACTTGAGACGAGAAAGCTCAGCATGGCAGCAAATAGACCTTCAATGATCATCTTGGCTGATCTCGTGTCAGCCAATTGGTATTGTTTGTACAGCGAGAACATGAGATAGGCATACACTGAGATATAACCTAGCATGACGGCAAACCCAAAATTCGTCATCACCTCTAGCAGCCAATTGTGAACTTCCACGACCTGATCTGTATCAAAGATAGAAAAGTGAGCTAAGTAATAAGACACATTGCCCGCTCCGACTCCGAAACCGTATGAATTCGTAAAGAAATACCAAGCGTTTTTGATTAAATTCGCCCTGGCAATGTTGGACGGAAGTGGTTCGCTGAAAGAATGAGCGACCTGAGAAGCGAGAAACAAGTCATAAAAGACAGAATAGATTTTGGCTGAAAAAATGGCGATACAGATGATAACAAGCCCGCCTGCTGCCATGATGGACCACTTTTTTAAAAAGCGAGGCATCAACAGCCATACATAGATTGCCGCTCCAGCTAATATGCCAAGCAAGCTGGCGCGCGATTCTGTTAACAAAATGAGATACAGCGCTAAGATGGCTCCTAGTAATCCGAACGCTTTGATATAACCATTTTTCATTTGGCGCATGCACGCCACATATAAGAAAAAGCTAATAGATAAAAAAGTCGCAAAATCATTTTGGTTAAAGAAGACAGCTGTAGGATAGTGCTGTTTGTACGCTGGTCCAAGATACAATGAAGTATTCGGTAAATGGTTCAAGGTCAAGTGATTATAGAACCCGATTCCCATCACAAATAAGGTCATGACTAGCCAAATACTATAAAAAGTTACGATCTGATCCATTCGCTGAATGTACATGACCACAAGAAAGACAAAACCCATTCCCATCGCAAGAAGAGACATATATTTCAGGCCGTCTGTGACCGAATGAGCCCAAAGCAGTGAGATGAGTCCGTAAAGAAACCATGCAGCGAAAAAACCAAGAATGCCTTTAACGCGAATTTGCTGCCACTGGGATATGTACGTTCCTTTGTCCCTCATCCGCCATATGAATAAAGCAAAGACAGCCAAGAGCATGATGCGGTAGAGAAAGAGACTAAAGAACCCGGCACTGATAGAGAAAAAAGCGTTATTGAGAAATGTTAATGCAATCAAAAGGTAAATGGCTGACATGAATATGTGCTCACCATTCATGTAGAGCTTCATACATATAGCAGCCGCTATGAGCACCACAATCAAAACCGGAATGACCACCATCTTCTTTAACCCGATAGGCTGTGTGGATGCCATTTGTACAAGCCCGATACCTGCTGCTAATAAAATACATCCGATTATGATTTGCCATGCTGTTTGTTTCACACTCATACCCATGTTCCTCCTAAGCAACCCATCCGATTTGAGGGATTAAGCCTTTACTTCCTGTTCATAGTAGGAAATGGTACGAGCCAAACCTTCTTGTAAAGTCACAACAGGCTCCCATGTTAAGACTTGTTTCGTTTCCTCATTTGCCAATGTACTATGCACAATATCTCCTGCACGCTGAGGCTTATAAATCGGTTCAATATCTGATCTCGTGACTCGCTTCATCGTTTGAAACAGCTCATTCACCGTGATGGAATGACCACATGAGATATTTAAACAAACGTTTGATTGAGCTGTTAAAGCTGCAACATTCGCTGCGGCTAGATCGCCTACATAGATGAAATCTCTTGTTTGTTCTCCGTTTCCGAAGATGAAAGGTGCCTCATGTTTTGCAAACTTATCAGAAAAAATTGAAACGACTCCGCCTTCACCAAGTGCGTCTTGGCGCGGACCATATACATTGCTGTACCGCATAATACAATAGTCCACATCATAGAGTGATTTCGCCATCTGTAAGTATCGTTCAACTGTGAGTTTCGACAAGCCATAAGGTGAACCAGGCTGCAGTGGATGAGCTGTGTCGACCGGCAGATAGACTGGGTCTCCATAGACTGCTGCCGATGAGGCAAACACCACTTTCTCCACCCCGGCTTCAGCCGCTGCTTTGATCACATGCAGCGAACCTTTAATATTGACCTCTTCGTCGTAGACGAAATGTTGAACCGAAACGGCTACACTCACTTGCGCTGCAAGATGAATGATATAATCTGGTGCAATGTGTTTGATCAAATCGACCGTTTCTGATTTTGTGACATCTGCTTCAATGCATTGTACGGAAAGATGAGCGATATTTTCCTTCGATCCAGTTGAAAAGTTGTCAAGAACGATGGGCTCATAACCTTTCTCTAATAAAGCCTCTACCGTATGAGATCCTATAAATCCACTTCCCCCAGTTACCAATACTTTCTTCATCCAAGTTCCCCCTATTATTGTGCCTTCGATACCAATTCTGTTTCCCATACGCCTGGTCGGCCGATGGACTGGTAAATAAATCCTCTCTCTTTCATTTCTGCTGGATCAAACAAATTCCTTCCATCAATTAAAATGGGAGAACGAAGCAGCTGCTTGATCTGATCCTTATCCATCTTCTGTACGTCATCCCATTCCGTTAAGATGAGACAAGCATCTGTATCTTTCACTGTTTCATAGAGATCATTGCTGAAGACCGCCTGCGGGCCAAGCTCTCTTTCTGCTTCTACATAAGCAATTGGATCATAGGCTTTGACAAAAGCTCCGAGCTCTCTCAGCATTGGAATAATATCTAGTGCTGGGGCTGAACGCATATCGTTTGTATTTGGTTTAAATGCGAGCCCTAAAACGGAAATCGTTTTTCCTTTAATATCACCGAACACACTCATCAGTTTGCTGACAAGATGGGCTCTTTGGTGGTTGTTTGTTTCAATGACAGATTCGATCAGCTTGAACCGGTAGCCGGCTGTTTCGGCAATTTTGAGAAGAGCCATCGTATCTTTTGGGAAACAAGAACCGCCAAATCCAATGCCTGCTTTTAAAAATTTATGCCCGATACGGCTGTCTAACCCAACACCTTCGCTGACTTTTTCCACATCAGCGCCAACTCTCTCGCAAATGTTCGCAATGTCATTGATGAATGAGATTTTTGTGGCGAGCATGGCATTTGCCGCATACTTAATCATTTCTGCACTTTCTAGATTGGTCTCAACCACTTCTGTTTGAAACGGATCATGCAATTTTTTAATGATCGTGGATGCATGTGCGCTTGTTGAGCCAATGACCGCCCTCTCCATATTCATCGTATCTTGAATAGCTGAACCTTCCCGCAGAAACTCTGGATTGGAGACGACGTCAAATGGATATTTACTGCGTGAAGCCTTTTGAACAATGGCTTGAACAAGACGTCCTGTTCCAACTGGCACTGTGCTCTTATTCACGATGATTTTGTAGCCATTCAGGTGTTCCCCAACCGTTTGAGCCACAGCTTTCACGAATGTTAAATCTGCTTCCCCCTGAGGTGTCATTGGTGTTCCTACCGCAATATAAATAATCTCTGATTCTCGAATTGCAGCGGGAATATTGGTTGTAAAACACAATCTTCCTTCTTCTGTATTCTTCTCAATCAATTCCTTTAAGCCCGGTTCATAAATTGGAACGAGACCGCTTTTTAAGCTGTTGATTTTTGATTCGTCGATGTCACAACAAATGACGCGATTTCCGATATCAGCAAAACAAGTACCCGATACTAACCCGACATATCCTGTTCCAATCACAGCAATTTTCTTCAACATGTTTCATCCTCTCAGTAAAAGCATATTGGTCGTTCCAAACTGTTTATCTATCAGTCTTTGCACATTTCATCCTGTTTAAACGGTGGATGTTGATTGATTCAGCACCTTTTCATATTGCTGAATCAGGAGCTTAGCATTATGTGATGATGAATAATCTGTATGGACGATGTGGTGAAGATCGTTCTTCACTTGCTCGTTCCATCTGTTTTCATAAAGATAAGCGTGAATCGCTTCTTTTAACTGACTCGTTGAACGCGGTTCAATGAGCAGATGTTGATAGGTAGAAAATAGTGATGGGAGACCACCAACCCGTGTTGCGATGACAGGCATTTTTAAAGCGAGCGCCTCAAGAACGACAGTCGGCATTCCTTCACTGTAGGAAGGAAGGGCAAACAGGTCAGCTGCCATTAAATAATGTTTGACTTGTTCATTCGGCACCTGTCCCGGGAGTATAACGGATTCTTCCGCCCGTTCGGCTAGCTCCTTTGCGAGGGGTCCTTTTCCGACAAAGACGGCTTTTACACCCTCCATCCCGCTGACAGCTTCCGCTAATTCAAGCAAACCTTTCTCTTTGACTAAACGGCCAACAAAAACGATGAGCTTGTCGTGAAGCGGTAAACCTACCTGCTTTCTGATGGCTGTTTGATCCCCTGGTGTTCTAGAAAATGACTTGAGCGGAATTCCAAGCGGGAGACATTGTGCATCCACCTCTGTCATGTCATGTGTTTTCTTTGCCAGCTCCTCACTCACTGTGAGAACAGCAGACGCCTGTTTTACTGCTGCTTCAAAGGCTGCAAGCGCCCCTTTGCTATAGTTTGGATAGATGTTCACATCACTGCCGTGTAAGGTCAGAAGATAAGGGATGTTTGCTTCCTTTTTGATCACAGCTGCTGCGCCGCCAGACGGCATGGCAAAGTGCGCATGGATGAAATCCGGTGACAGTTCATAACGCTCCATTGTGCGCAGGACAGAAGCTGCGATTCTTTTACTCGGCTGAGCCCATTTTAGCTGTCCAGGCAGCGCTGTATAGGGCGGTCTGTAAACCGGCACGCCGCACCTCACTTCCTGCTCGGGAAGATCTTTTCTCTGACGATAGGAAGCTTTAAGCATCCGTAAGATGGGCGGATTGACAGGAGTAGGACAAATCACGCTCACTTCTACGCCTTTTTTGACCAGCTCCTGCACTTGCGTTTCATGGAAGACGCCTTCACTTGGATGTTTTTCACTAGGATATACACTTGTCAGCCATAGCACCTTCATGACGAACGACCTCTTCTCCATAATTTTCCTGCCATCTGCGGATACATTTTGACAAGTAGCAAGCTATATAAAACCGCACTTAAACCAATCGTGAGTAGTAATTGAAGCAGTATATCCGCTGATGTCAGCTTCATCCCTTGATGAACAGCCACTGCGCAGGCGGCCATTAACAGCGTCATGACAGCAGGCTTTACGAGTGATTTTACATACACCTTCATATTTAGCTGAATGACATAAGCCATCAGCCACCTGCCGACAATGAAGTTCAGCAGGCTGACCCCTGAGTAGACCCAAGCTACAGTCAATAGACTGCCGGTATGGACTCCTGCATATAAGGCGCATCCATATACGATGAGCATGCCTGTATCCCAATAAAAAGCTAAGTCAGCTCTTCCTTTTGCAAGAAGGATGGAACCATTTGGATTCATCAGCACACGGAGTAGACCAACAATGCACAAAATATTCAAAACCGGGACCGCCACTAGCCACTTCTCTCCAAACACCACTTCTATAAAGCTATCTGATACGGCAGCAAGACCGATGAGGAGTGGAAAACTAATGAGTGCGAGCATATTCGTCATACTGAGGAAGCCCTCACGCAGCCTAGAATGATCACGCTGACTTTTTGCGAAAACTGGGAAAGCCACTCTCGTCACAATCGGGTTAATTTTCAGCACCGGGATTGTGACGATTTGATAAGCCAGGCTGTAAATCCCTAAAGCCTCTGCTCCAAGAAACCGTCCTATTAAAATCATGTCGATGTTTGAGCCTGCCCGATTGACGAGCCTTGACGCCAGTTGGAAAGCCCCGAAGGAGAAAAACTCTTTCACTTCCCCTAATGCGAAAACGGGTGCTGGGCGCCACTTCTTCCAATAAGCCGCTGCATACATGAGACCTTTTCCTGATTGAAGCAGCACTTGAGAGATCACATAGGCCACAATTGGATTGATAAAAAAGGCTAGGATCAGTAGAACAATCAGCGAAATGATCGTCGCTATCGTCTCAATCGTACTTAAGGTTTTAAAGGCTAAATCTTTCTGCATCATATATTGGTATTGCTGACCAATTGGTGCAATGAGAAACATGATTGATAATAACTTGAGCAAGCCTTCCAGCTCAGGTCTGGCATAAAAGGCGGCAATCAAGGGACTTGCAAGGATCAATACACAAAACAAGAGAATTCCCGTCAGCAAGTTGATCCAATATAATGTAGATAATTGACGTTCCGTCGTTTGTTCCTTTTGAATGATCGCAGCACCGATGCCTAGATCAAGTAAAATCTGTGTAAATATTGTGACCGTTGTGATCATGCCAACGAGTCCAAATTCTTTCAGTGACATTACGTTTCCTAAAAAGGCGAACTGTGCAATTTGGATGATGGTAATGATCAATGCGGACAAGCTTGTCCATTTTGCTCCGCCCAGCAGGCGATTTTTCATACTTGCCATTTCTCTTCCCTACTTTACTTATCTGGCTCCGTCACCAGTCACGATGACTTTTAACGTTTTTACCATAATCTTCGTGTCGAGAGAAAATGTCAAGTTTTGAATATACTGTAAGTCGTGTGATAATTTTTCACTTGGACTCATTTCATATCCCCCATTTACTTGAGCAAGACCTGTCAGCCCTGGCTTCACTGTCAGTCTTTTTGTAAAGCCTGGAATCGTCCGATTAAATTCGGCAGTAAACATTGGTCTTTCAGGACGTGGACCTACAATACTCATTTCTCCTTTTAACACGTTGATAAATTGCGGCAGTTCATCAATTCTTGTTTTTCTGATGAATGCCCCCACTTTGGTGATACGAGGGTCATTTTTTTGCGCCCATTTCGCTCCTCCGCTTTCTGCGTTGGTTCTCATCGATCTGAGCTTCCATAATTTAAAGTAGACACCGTCTTTTCCGACCCTTTCCTGCATATAAAAGGCTGGCCCTGGTGTTTCTAGCTTAATTAAAAGGGCAAACAGTAAAATGATTGGCGTACTCAACATCAATCCGATGAACGAGAACACGACATCTATGAAACGTTTTGCAAATAAATATCGAACCATATGTTCTGTTAAAGCAAAAGAGTGGTTTCGTCTCACTTCATATTCTCTGTAAAGGTTCATCGCTTTCTCTGCGCTCACTGACCTGCACCTCACCATTCAAAGTAGTTGTTGTGTAAAGAGATGTTCTATGAAAGTCAGTTTAGCAGAGCAACATTAAGCAAATGTAAATGGGCTGTTAAGTCTTGTAAAAGTGTGTTAAGAATGTGCCCTTATATCAAGTTATGCCCTTTTAAACGTAAAAAAGACCCGCATTTCTGCGGGTCTACGTGTCTTTTTTTTATTTTGCCTTTACGGATTCGATCGTCTTCAGTCTAAGCGTTCCATTTGCATCTTTTGTATAAGTTACTTTCACTTTTGATTCTTCTTTTAGGCTGTTCACTTGTTTAGAAAATGTATTTCCGAATTGAATGGCTACTTCTTTTCCATCAATGTTGACAGCAATTGTATGTCCATCAGCCAAACCGACATATGTGCCTTCTTTGGTGACTTCATTTTTCTTCGTTGTAGATTCTTTTTTTGTTTTAGATTCAGCTTTTGACTGATCGTTTGTCGTTTCTTCTTTTGTGATTTCCTTACTTGAGCTTTCTTTTGCATCTTCATCAGATTGACCTGCTTGGTCTTCTGTTTGAGCAGCTGTTTCTTTGCTTTCATCATCTGCTTTTTCACTTGCGGACTTGTCTTCCGTCTTTTCATCTGTTGCATTTTCTTTCTTTTGATCTGCTGCTTCAGTTGTTTCTTTTTTGCTGTTATCCGTATTGTTATCGTTTGACTGATTTGATGTGCCGCATGCTGTGAGCATTACACCTAGAAGTAAGACTAAAAACGGCATTGTGATTAATTTTTTCAAGATCGTCACCTCTTCATGATTTGTCGATTTGCTGTCATTGGAAGGCAAATACGTGAAAAATCCACCCTCTATGTTTCGATTATAACAAAAATAACCTGAAATGAAATGTATTTTTAACTTGACATATCATTCATCCGATCTATTTTATTCAAAATATTGAGATACACCTGCTGCGATTCCTGAAGCCAGCCGCTCCTTGGCAGTCGTTGATTTTAATATACTGGCATCAATCGGACTAGTTACGAACCCCGTTTCAAGCAAGATGCTGGGCATTTTTGAATACTTGATCACGTAGAATCCTGCTGTCTTCACACCGCGATCTCTTGTGCCAAGGGCTTTCACCATCTGGGGCTGTACCTTTTGTGCCAGCTTTAAACTATTGGCCGAAGCATACGTCGCATCATAATACGTTTCTGTTCCATTTGCACCGCTATGATCATTTGCATTGGCATGGATGCTGATGAACACATCCGCACCAGCCTGTGATCCTTTGCTTACACGTGTTTGCAAGGAATCAAATGTATCAGATGTTCTAGACATGACCGTCAGCGCACCCGCTTGTTTGAGCCTTGCTTGCAGTTTTAACGCGACATCCAGATTAACATTTTTTTCAAACAGCCCATTTCCTACCGCTCCAGCATCCTGTGCACCATGACCTGGATCAATAAATATGGTTTCACCTAACACATGATTTTTCAGCTGTGTGATCACACTGGTTCGTATGGTTGATGTTCCGCCCAACACTGTAAATGTTGAAATCTTTTTAGACCCAATGACACGACGAATCGCATCTGGCACAGATTGAGCGTCTATAAGAAGAAGGGTTTGCCCTTGCTTGGCTGCCGTACTTGCCGCAGCTGCCGCATCGGCATATGCATAGCCGTTACTCATATACGTTTGGGTTGTCTTCATCGGGTATGTTTTCGCAATTCGGGCTGCCACTTCATACCGATTAGCTCCACTGATTCTCACGGGTGATGGCAGCTTTTGATAGGCTGCTTGATTGACACTTGTTTCCCCGCCAATCACAATCGTCCGTTTCACCGCTTTGCTTTTTAATAGATTGGCTGTTTCCTGCCGCAGCCCTTTTGCATCGGTTAATAAAATAGGAAAGCCTTGTTTTGCAGCATACGG
The DNA here is from genome assembly GCF_001426125.1 of Bacillus sp. Leaf49. Taxonomy (NCBI): domain Bacteria; kingdom Bacillati; phylum Bacillota; class Bacilli; order Caryophanales; family Bacillaceae; genus Bacillus; species Bacillus sp. Leaf49. The sequence continues at coordinate 513,419 of NZ_LMRK01000001.1, forward strand.
AGCAATCGCCACAGCATCTGCATAAGCAGAACCATTCACAATCACAGCTGTATCAACACTCTTCATTTGCTTAGCAACATTTGCCGCCAATTCATATCGATTCTTCCCTTGTATTCGCGATACGGATAGATTCATTGCTTTTAGCTGCGCTACGACTTTTTGAGAAATGCTTGCGGTTCCGCCAAGAATGATGACACGCTTCGTTTTCAACTGCTGAAGACCTGACTTAGTTGCACCTGAAAGACTGCTAGTATTCGTTAACAGCACTGGGGCTCCTTGCTGAAAGGCATACGGCACAGCACTTAGCGCATCAGCATAAGCTTCACCGCCTACTAAAACAACTGTAGGAGCTGCCGACCAGCCTCGTTTTGCAGCGTTAACTGCCACCTCATATCGATTACTTCCCTCAATCTTCGATACATTGTGCTGCGCAAATGCTGATGGTGCATATAAACATAGTGAAATCACAATCAAAACAAAACATTTGATATAAGAACGCATGAAGTCAACCTCCTTGGTTTTGAACCCTTCACCCCGGAAACACTTCATGTAATTTTGAAAAAAGGCTGCCGAGAGTCGTTTCTCGAGCAGCCTAAGAGGTGTATCTTCGGCACCCCTCATCTGTATGTTTTCTTATCTAAAATAGCCTGAAACACCGCTTGAAATACCTGACGCCAATCGATCTTTATAAGTAGCTGATTTCAAAATATTTGAATCAACTGGACTGGAAACAAAACCAGTTTCTAAGAGAACACTTGGCATCTTAGAATATTTAATCACATAGAAACCAGCTGTCTTCACGCCACGGTCTCTTGTGCCTAATGCACTGACCATTTTAGGCTGAATATTTTGCGCGAGCTTCAAGCTGTTTGTTGCCGCATATGTTTTGTCATAATACGTTTCAGTTCCATTTGCACTGCTGTTATCATTTGAGTTCGCATGGACACTGATGAAGATATCTGCATTTGCTGACGCACCTTTGCTCACCCGTGTTTGAAGACTGTCGAATGTGTCTGATGTTCTTGACATCGTCACAAGTGCACCTGCGTTGTTTAACTTTGTATTTAGACGTTTGGCTACATCTAAGTTTAAGTTCTTCTCATATAATCCGTAGCCTACCGCTCCTGAATCATGAGCGCCATGACCTGGGTCAATGAATACTTTTTTGCCAACGACAGGATTTTTCAATTGATTCACGACAGTTGGTGTCACTGTATTTGTACTGCCAACGACAGTAAATTTGGTGATTTTTTTGCTGCTAATCGTCGCTCTTGTTACCTTTGGCAGCGTCTTTTCATTCGTTAGGAGCAATGCTTTGTTTTGCTTTGCTGCAATTCCTGCCGCAGAAGATGAAGTGGCATAGCCAAACCCTCTTCCTACATAGGTATTATTTGTGCTCATATTGTATTTTTTCACAATATTCGCAGCCACGTCATAACGAGTAGAGCCTTTGATTCGCGTTGGAGATTTTAATTGATTATAAGCTGCTTTTGTGACGTAATTCTCTCCGCCTACGACAATGGTTTGTTTCACATTGCTTGATTTTGCAACAGAAGCGATTTCAGAACGAAGGCCCTTTTTATCTGTATATAGAATTGGGAACCCTTTTTGTGCCGCTACAGGTGCAATGGCAATTCCATGTGCATAGAATGACCCTTCAACCACAACGACGCCAGCTGGCGTTTTCATTTTTTTCGCGATATTTGCCGATAGCTCATATCGGTTTTTTCCTGAAATACGTTGTGTAGAGATGCCCATTTTCTTTACTTGATTGACCACGTTGTTTGACACACTTGATGTGCTGCCTAAAACAATAACTGTCTTCGTTTTTAAAGCCGTTAAGGCTTTTTTTGTATCTCCAGAAAGGCTTGTACTATTTGTGTAAAGAACTGGTCCATTTTTTTGATGTGCCAGTGGAATTCCTGCTGTTGCATCTGCATATGCAGTTTTCCCCACTAAAACAACTGTACTTGCTGTTCCCCATCCTTTTTTCGCTACGTTTGCTGCTACAGCATACCGGCTCCCACCATCAATTCGGGAGACCGAGTTATCTGCTGAAGCTGTTGGAACAATAACGAAAATGGCGATGAGGCTGAGGATGGCTGTTTTGATCATTGAGCGCATCTTCTAAGTCCTCCTTTTATTCTTAATAGTTTGTTAGTTTTGTACCTGGATAGTAGAACGAAAGTATGGAAGAATACGAGTTTCCAGATTCAGCTCTAGCTTTGGCGCCGTATTGACTCATACCAATGCCGTGACCATAGCCTTTTCCTGAAATCGTGAAATCATTTGTATTATTCTTTACTGACGCAAACGTACTTTTCACCTTTGTTGCGCCCATGACTGTTCTAAACTCTGTCATTTTCATACTTGCCGTTGTACTTTTGTTCACTGTATACGTACCTGTTTTGTTTTTCAGATGGTAATTCAGCTTGATTGAAACGGTCTTCGCACGCTGACCTTTTGTTTTTCCTGAGAATGTCAGGCTTGAAATAGATGCAATTCTCATGTCAGATGCAGCTGTTTCTTTATTTTTCAACAGCCATGATTTTAGACCAGCAAGGTCGGCAGCATTGGCTTCTTTTGCCTTAGACCACTCAGAAGCTGCTGTACTTGCAGTCAACGTAGTGCCTAATTGCTTTTTAGACAACTTCAGTGTCCACGCATTGACAGGATCTTTTGTGTCTTTTTTGGCGACTAAGTATGGCAGTGCATTCCCCCATACTTCTTCACTCGCCTCAGTGTATCCGCCATTACTAGAATAATAGGTGGCTGAAATAAGTTGATTGTTGTATTTCAGAACCTTGCCTTTTGTGGCATCCACAGCTTTTGTCGAATTTGTGTACCAGTTATATCCTCCATATACTTGGAAGGCTGTTGTATCAGGTACGACTTTTCCAATACTTTTCACTGAATACGTTCTAGCGGCAACAGCTTGTGCTTTTAATGCCTCAACATGCCAGCTCGCAGGCATTTCGTTTGGCACAACACCTTTTAGATAGTCTTCAAATGGAATATTTTCATTAGTCGGCCTGATATATCCTGATTCAATGGCAAAGTTGACGTTACCTAAGTAAGGCTTCCCTGCGATTTGAAGGACATTTTTGGTTGAATATTTCTCAGGAACAACTCTTAATGTGTTATACGTCTTAATGCCTTTTAATGAAATTTTTCCGTTAGAAATATTCAATTGGTAGTTTTGATTTTTTTTCAGATAGACTTGTTTGGCTAAAGAATTTTTTAAACTATCTGTAATCGCACTTGTGCTACCAGCAAGATGGTAAGCATATGTACCTTTTTCTTTCAGCAATGCTTTTAATGACGCTGTGACAGAATCCGGCTTCACATACACAACGGTACTGTTAGATTTTGCAGCCAATTGCGACAAAGGCATTGCATAAATATAGCTAGAGGCTTTTGCCAAGTACACTTTATCTGCATTAATGTTTAATTTTTTAATGATATTCACAGATAATTCGTAGCGATTGGCACCGCTGATTCGTGTCACCTGTGAGGTTTTCTTGATTTGATTTTCTACTTTTTGTCCCGTACTTTTTGTACTGCCGATGATAATGACTTTACTTGGCATTTTATAAGACGGAATGGAATCTTTTTTTGTTAATAGGATTGGGTATCCTTTTCTCGATGCATAGGATGCAATTGCAATCCCATTCATGAATGAGTTCCCGCCGACAACAATTGCTTGCTTATAGTTACCCATTTCTTTGGCGATTTTTTGGGAAATTTCAAATTTGTCTTTCCCACTAATGCGTCTCACTTTTCCATACTTTTTGATTGATTTCTCAGCAGCTGTTGAAATACTTTTCGTATTCCCGACAATTAAGATGTTATCAGGATTCATCTTTTTCAACTGATTTTCGGTTGTCTTCGTTAGCTTTTCAATGTTCGTGTACAAAATTGGGGCGCCTAATTTGTATGCTAACGGCGATACAGAAATGGCATGATCAAAAGCATCTCGGCTCACAATCACAACGGTTGAAGGATTTTTCCATCCTGCAGAAGCAATACTATTGGCTACTTCGTAACGATTTTTGCCGTCGTATCTTTTCGTCACAGCGACATTTGATCCTGATAGTTTGTATTCCCCCGTTGTTGAGAAATCCATGCTGTTTTTGTTTCCGATATAGTTAGACAGTTTTACTGAAATTGTCGAGCTGGCCATGGCAGACTGAAAAGGTGCAATTAGTAGTGTCAGTGTCATGAGAACGATAAGTGTAATGCCTGTTTTCTTCAATTTTGTTCATCCCGCCCATCTTTTTTTACTTCTGTTTTTCAATCTTCTGAATTTCTTTTTGACCACTGTCATTGATAAAGTAAGAGATTTCTACTTTGTCACCTGGTTTAAATTCATTTAATACATCTTTAAAATTATCCGTAAATTCATAGCTTAAAGTCGTATTCACTTTTTTCACTTCGACTGTATGTGCATCAGCCATTCCAATAAATTCAGCTTTTTCTTCCAGCACCTGAGGAGTTGAACTGCTTGTCTTGTTTTCTCCTGAGGATTGCTCAGCCGTTCCACATGCTGTGAGCACGATACCTAGTAGTAGTATTAAGAACGGTAAAACGACGATTTTCTTCATTTTTTTCACCTCATGTCTTTGTATCGTCTTATAACTTAATATTTTAAGGTAAATTTAAGGTTTTTTGAAACCTTTTTTTTGTTACAACGTCTATATCTAGGTTCAGAGTAAAAAAATAACTTGTTTATCAAGATTCGTAAACCTATAATCATGGAAGAATGATAGAAAAGGTGAGGGACATTATGAGAGCTGAGAGAAAAAGAAAGAAAAAGAAGGTTCTTTGGATTGTTTTATCGATTATTGGCTTATTCGTATTAGCCACTGGCGGATACGCGTATCATCTTTGGAATACAGCCGCATCCACTGTCGCAGGCATTCAAGAGAACTTAAAGAAGTCAGATAAGCGTGACAAAGATGTCGATTTAAGTAAAAAAGACCCGATCTCCATTTTAGTCATGGGTGTCGATGAAAGAAAGAATGACCGAGGCCGTGCAGATACATTAATATACATGACAGTGAATCCGAAAACGAAAACAACTGAAATGGTGAGTATCCCCCGTGATACGTATACAAAAATTGTCGGAAAAGGCACAATGGATAAAATCAACCACTCTTATGCTTTCGGTGGTACACAAATGGCTGCAGATACAGTAGAGGAACTGCTTGATGTACCTGTGGATTACTTTGTGAAAGTGAATATGGAAAGTTTTAAAGACATTGTCGATACACTTGGCGGCATTACGGTGAACAGCACGTTTGCTTTCAGCTATGATGGCCATTCATTTGGTACAGGAGAAATTAACCTGAACGGCGATCAAGCCCTTGCCTATACAAGAATGAGAAAGCAAGATCCTAAAGGTGATTTCGGCCGTCAGCAAAGACAGCGTCAAGTCATTGAAGGCATCATTGCAAAAGGCGCTAACATTTCATCTATTACGAAATTCGGCGATATGTTTAAAGTCGTTGAAAACAACATGAAAACGAATATGTCCTTTGACGACATGTGGACGATGATGAATGATTATCGTGATGCAAGACAAAATGTGAAACAGCACGAGCTGAAAGGTACAGGCGCACGAATCAATAATATTTATTACTATCAGCTTGATGACAACAGTTTAGCGAAAGTGAAGAAGGAATTGAAGGATAGTTTGGAGCAGTAAAAAAGAAGACTACAGGAATGTAGTCTCAGATTGTAGAGAAACTCATGTTTTTCTACAATCTTTTTTATTTTCACCATCATTATGATAGATGAGATTGAAGGAAAAACATGAAAAAGGCCTCCCACACACCTATCCTAGCTTTNAATCCATACTCTGGGGAAATGGAAGTTTTAGAGTTTAAATAGATTATTTAGTAATAAAAAAAGTGCACAAAAATGTGCACTCAGATTGTAGAGAAACTCATGTTTTTCTACAATCTTTTTTATTTTCACCATCATTATGATAGATGAGATTGAAGGAAAAACATGAAAAAGGCCTCCCACACACCTATCCTAGCTTTGCTAGGTGTGTGGCAATCTTCTTCATGTTCTGGCAGGCAGCTGTGAGAAGCACTTGCTCACTTACATTTTGTTTTCCCCTTAACCGGCAGTAGCGAAGCCCATGCAGTTGTTTTGAATCTGCAAAGCTTCGCTCTATTTTTTCTTTTCTTTTTTTATATAGCTCTTTTCCAGCGGCAGACTAACCGGCAGTAGCGAAGCCCATGCAGTTGTTTTGAATCTGCAAAGCTTCGCTCTATTTTTTCTTTTCTTTTTTTATATAGCTCTTTTCCAGCGGCAGACAGACGATTTTGCCTGATCTTTTCTTTATGTTCCTCCCACACATGTCTTGAGATGACCTTTTGATGATTTTTAGATCTTGTGCAGTTTTCAAGGAAAGGACACGATGTGCATTTTTTAGGATCTGATTTGTAGAACCTATAACCTTTTCGATCAGTCGTGGTATATAAAAGCTTTTCACCATTCGGGCATATGTATTGATCGTGTTCAGAATCATACTGGAATTTCCACTTCTCGAATAATCCTCTTGTTGGATGAAAACGTCTATGTGCGATGACACCAAAAATATGGCGATCAGATAAACCTTTACAGATTGGGCTGGTCAAATAACCAGAATCAAGGGCAACTGCGTCTACTTGAAAACCAAATCGTGCGATTTGGTGATCCAATCGTTCAAGATACGGAACGGAATCATGGACATTGGTACTTTGACGAATGTCTTTTTCCGTTTTCACCTCCTCTTTTACCTTTAAGGGCTTTTTTCCGTGTGCCACCCGATCTTCTTGGATCGCTTCTTCTAATTCATTTATATAGTTYTGGGTATCTTGTTCAATCGTTTTTCTTGTATATTTATGTTTATTGGCATTGGCTTTAAGATGAGTGGAGTCAGTAAAAAGAACGCGCCCTCCAACCATATCGTGATTGATGGCTTGAAGAACAATTTCATCGAAAATGTCTTGAAAAATGGTTGTATCTTTAAATCGAGTACGACGATTCCAGCTAATGGTCGAGTGATGGGGAACGGGGTCATTGATGTTTAAACCTAAAAACCATCTATACGCCATGTTATAGTAAATTTCTTTTTCAAGTTGTCTTTCAGAACGGATACCGTACAGGTATCCGATAAACATCATTTTAAACAAAATAAGTGGATCAAGTGAGGGACGACCTTTATTCTCACTATAATAYGGTTTTACTTTGTCTATGATAAATGAAAAATCAATGTACTGATCAATTTTACGAAGCAGGTGATCCTCTTCGACCAAWTGATCTAGCAAAACAAATTCGGCTTCGTGCTGAGAAGAATTTCTAGTGTGGAACATGAGAAAAACACCTTCCTTTAGTATGCTTTTCTCTATTATAAAATGGGATAGTGGAAAATTTAAGG